>NZ_CAMLDP010000031.1 GCF_946478925.1 uncultured Nitrososphaera sp.
TCGCTTTTGTTTCTACGTATGTTATTTTCCTGATAGCATATGTGGCAATATTCTATGATAGTGGCGAAACACCACTAACATATTTTGGAACCCTTGTCACGATTAGTTCCGTTTGGCTGACAGTCTATATCGCAATTTGGGCGTATCAGGTCGAAAATCAGAAGAGAATACAGCAGGAAGCTGAGAATCAATACTACAGGCAAAATCTGATACACGATCTACATGCCTTATTTTCGATTTTACTTTTCCCTAAGGTGGACATTGAGACTGTCTTCGGGTTTTGCGCAGATATTCAGATGCTTAATCTTAATCCCTATGTCCCACCTCACATCAAGACAAAAGTTAGCATGATAATTAGGACTGCTCAAAAAGTAGGTATGAGTGAAAGCATCATTACTGAAGTTGCCCGAAGAATTGATGATTTGCTAGATACTGAATACATCAATCAAGCAAAAGAAGCGCACGTGATTAGATGGATTCAAGAGATTAGGAATAGTACCGCCAAGGTAAAGAAGTAAGAAACGCCCTCCTTTCGACAATATCGCCCGCCCTTCGACAGCAGGCAAAAACGAAGGAATCGCCCTTGATCTCGACAGAACTAAAGAGCAGTATGCTTTTATATCTGCAAGGTGGAGTTACGCATGACTTATAGCTGGCTTGTGCCGAGGCATTTTCTACAGCACAATACTTGGCATAGCCGGACGAAATAATGAGGCAAGAACTTGGAAAAAAACGAAGTAGAGAAATTTGAGGAAAAGCAGGCGCATACCCAGCGAAGGCCATGGCAGGAACAGAGAAGGCCGGCGCAGGCAGAGGCCACCGCTCACGTGGCCAAGGTCACGACAGAGAGCGAGGACGAGGTAGCCAAGATAATACTGCAATCGATACCGGCGGACTCGCAGATAACAAACGTCAGGTTCGAGGGCCCCAACATCGCGCTCTACACGAAAAACCCCAAGTTTGCGCTCACCGAACTGACGTACTACCTTTCTTCCCTTTCAAAGAGCCTGAAAAAGAGGTTCATAATACGCACCGACCCGTCCGTGCGCCTGCAAGAAGACGCCACGCGGCAGGCGGTGGTGAAACTGCTGCCAAAGGACGTGCAGGTGTCGGCCGTGTTTTGCGATGACGCGACCGGCGAAGTGGTCCTTGAGGTGAGCAGGCCGGAGGCAATAGACCCGGCGATGATAGTAGAGATTGCCAAGTCCACGGGCTGGATAGCCCACACGAGGCGCTCGCCGCACATACCATCTACCAGCATCAACACGATACATTCAACGTTAAAGAACTCTGCAAGGGAGCGCTCTGATTTCCTGCAAAAGCTCGGCAGGAGGCTGTTCCGTGGCTCGCTCGTAGTCGGCAACGTGTCAGAGAACGGAAACGGCAGGAGCGAGCCGTCAGACTTTACGCCAAGGCCCCAGCTTTCCCAGAACCGCGAAGAGGTGATGCTGTTCTGCCTTGGGGGAGTAAAGCAGGTGGGACGCTCGTGCTTTATCGTAGTCACGCCGGAGAGCAAGGTCATGCTCGACTGCGGCATAAACCCGGGCGAGATATCTGGCCTTGATGCGTACCCGAGGATAGACTGGCTCAACTTTAATCTGGACGACCTTGATGCAGTTGTAATTAGCCACGCCCACATCGACCACCAGGGGTTCCTGCCGGCGCTCTTCAAGTACGGCTACAAGGGGCCGGTGTACTGCACCGAGCCGACGCTTCCGCTGATGACGCTTCTCCAGATGGACTCGGTCAAGATTGCAAACTCTAACGGCACGTACCTGCCGTACGAGGCAAGAGATGTCCACGAAGTGATAAAGCGCACGATAACGCTTCCGTACGGCAAGCCGACCGACATTTCGCCGGATATCACAGTCACGCTGAACAACGCCGGCCACATCATGGGAAGTGCCACGGTGCACCTGAACATCTCTGGCGCGCACAACATACTCTACTCTGGCGACTACAAGTATGCACGGACGCAGCTGCTCGACAGCGCCGTGGCGACGTACCCAAGAGTCGAGACGCTCATAACAGAAAGCACGTACGGCAACTCCTCGGACGTGATGCCGGACCAAGCGTTTGTGTACAGGACGTTTTCCGAGTCGATAAACAAGGTGCTGTCGGAGGGAGGCAAGGTGTTGATACCCGTGCCAGCTGTCGGCAGGGCGCAAGAGATAATGCTGGTGATGGCAAAGGAGATGAGCGAGGGCAGGCTCGTCGAGTCGCCAATATACATCGAGGGCATGATATCGGAGGCAAGCGCGATACACATGTCGTACGCGCACTACCTTGGAGCCGACGTGCGCAGGTCAGTCTCGCAGGGCATAAACCCGTTCACGTCTGAATATTTCACGGTAATCAGCGGAGGCAAGCGCGAAGAGGCGATAAACGACCAGAACCCGGCGATAATCATGGCGACTTCGGGTATGCTCGAAGGCGGCCCGTCCGTCGAGTATTTCAAGGAACTTGCGCCAAACCCCAAGAACAAGATAATCTTTGTGTCGTACCAGATTAACGGCACGCTTGGCAGGCGCGTCCTTGACGGCAACGTGTCGGAAGTGAGCATGATGGACAAGTCGGGGAAGGTCAAGGTGGTGCCCGTAAGGTGCCAGACGCAGAAAATCGACGGCTTTTCCGGCCACAGCGACTTTAACCAGATAATGAACTTTGTGGCCAAAGTCAAGCCAAAGCGCGTGCTCGTGAACCACGGCGAGCGGACAAAGTCAGAAAACGTCGCAAGCGCGATATACTCCAGGCTAAAGATACGCTCCGGCGTCCCGGACAACCGCGAAATTGTCCGCCTGCGGTAAAAAACTCTCCACAGCGTTTTTTACCCCGTATATACAATAGTGTGTGCTGGTGTAAAGTCCGATGGCCATTAGGTACAGGTGCGTCAATTGCAACATTGTTTTGTCAGGCGAGGGGGCCTCCAGGCACTACCTTGCAAACCCGACGCACAAGCTCGAAAAACTGCCGCCGCCTCCAAAACCGGTGAAAAGCCCCACTAGGTAGCATATTACTGCACACACCGGCTGTTGGAAATATATATTATAGAACCACTCGCAGCCGAGCTTTTATAACACGATTTGGCGCGTTATACATGACAGCAGCAGCAAAGCGTGCAGGCAAGCCAGAGGCTGCATTTGGCGAGGAATTTGACCCGGAAAAGGCAGCCGAGGCGGTAAAAGAAGCAGCAGGCAAGGTACGCGACGCTTCTCGCACAGTCAAGGAGGCAGTGAGCACGTTTAACGAGAGCGGCGCCATATCTGACGCGGCAGAAGCCGGACGCGATGCGGCGTTTGCGATGCGCGACACGACGCGCAGCATCAGGAACACTGCAGAGGACATACAAAAGAGCCGAGTCATCGAAGACACTGCCGGCGCCGTAGAGCAGACAGCGTCTGCGGCAAGAGAGACAGCAGAGCTGGCAGGCAGTATGCCGAGGCGGGTCGCAAAAGCGGCGCCGAAAACGACAAGGGCGGCAAAGAAAGGGGCCAGAGTTATCAAAAAGCAGAGCAGAACGACAGTGCGCTATATGAAAAGGATAACCAGAAAAGAAGGCGCAAAGGCGGACCAGAAAATCCGCGGGGCAAAGAAGCACGCCAGGTCGGTGTCAAAGGGCATGAGGGCCAAGGCAAACGCGGCAAAAAGCAAGGGCAAGAACAGAAGAAGATAGAGGCCGTCTGCAGTAGAATCCATAAGGAGAGACGTGCCGCATATACCACAAGGCAGAAAGAGAGAATTAAAATTATTTTATTCCCGGATGCTTTCCAGCGTCGACACTACCTGCCACAGCATGGTGCGTATGTGCGACTGCATCTGCGGGCTCTGGGTCGCGCTGTCAAGCAGGCTTATGGCATTTGCCGCGCGGACTGACACGCTTCCCGATTTTTCGTCCTTGAGCGCCATCAGGACTTCCTTTATCATGTTGCGGATACTCTTTTGCACGTCGTTATTCTTTGTAATCGCGTCAAGCGTATCGACGGCGCGCGCAAGGCGCTCTTGGTTCTCTTTTTCCTTCTGCCCCTTCTTTGTTGATGATGAAGATGTCATCCGTGTTCCCACCAGTCGCCGAGCGTTCAATAGCCTTGCGGTTGCTTTTGAATGTTTTTATCGTCAAAATCAGTATTCGGAGGCGGCCTGCTCGGCCTGTCTCGCAAGTTCCTCCACGTGCCTCGTGCCCTTGTCGGTCAGTGAAAATATCTGCGCGTCGCCGTCCTCCATGCCGTCGGGCAGGCTCGACCTGACGTAGCCCTTTGAAATCAGGTCCTTGAGCGCCACGCGAAGGAGCATCTCGAAATACCCCTTGTTGATGCTATAGTTGTACTCGTTCTCGGCCTTTTGCGGCGTCAGCCACATCCTCATCTGGCCAAGCGACGCACCTTCAGAGCCCCGCGTCAGGTTTGACAGTATTGCCCTTGCGGCAGGCTCGATTTCCATGCCGCAAGTGTACGTGGCCATCTCATAAATGGCTTTTGCCGCACATGCATACGCATCTATTTTTATACCGCCGGCAGGCTCTAACGTACGTGGCTCAGGGGGTAGAAAAGCTGCGGTGCAACGTCTGCGACGTGGCAGTCGACGTGGCAAGTGCTAAAGAGCACTCGGCAAGTGCGGAACATGCCCTGCGAAAGCAAAAGCTGGAAGGCGACTTGAAAGAGACTGCTGCCAGAAAATACGGCCAGGACAGTTCAGTAGTCGTCCAGTGGGCCGCAAGCATATACACTGACTGACTAGCTATTATTTCACGATTAGGACTGAGCACTTGGCCTTGTGCAGGACTGTGTTCGATGTGCTCCCAAGAACCATCTCCTTCAGTTTGCCGTGGCCCCTGCTTCCCATCACTATCAGGTCAAAACCGCCTTTTTCAGAAAACGCGACGATGCTTGCGGCAGGCTCGCCTTCCAGTATGGCAGTCTCTATTGCAAACCCGAGCTTTTCCGCGACGGCCCTGCACTCGTCGAGCACCTTTGCAGACTCGCTCCGGTATTTTGCCATAGCGTCGTTGAGCACCTTCTGGGACCCTACGTACACTGTCGGAGGCGTTTCTATGACTTGCACTGCAGTAACGCTTGCGCCTGTCCCCTTGGCAATCAAAACCGCCTGCTCAAAGGCTTTTGCCGAGTAGGTAGAGCCGTCGACCGGCGCCAGGATCTTGTGCACGCCTTGGATTACTTGCCGCGCTATTTTACCCTAGTGGAGAGTCAGGTCCTGCGGGAGCATGAACTGGATAGCGAGGCTGACTGCGTACAGGATTGCAAGGATTATGCCTATCTTTAGGCCGATCTCTTTTTTGAACATCATGGCGACGGCGCCGATTGTCATCACCGTGACCAGTATCATCTGGTATTCAAGGAGCGGGTTTGCTTTGATGTGGGCAAAGAACCCGCCGTGGTACATTGCGCCAAACACCGCGACTGCAAGCAAGAGCGTGTTGTTCAGTATCTTTGAGCCAAGCACGTTTGCGACTGCTATGGAAGCTCCTGCCGCGCCCTTTCGTGCAAGAAGTATCATGGATATTTTCTCGGGCATCTCGCCTGCTATCGGGCTGATGATTACTGCAAGGACTATGACTGACACGCCGCTGTCTATCGAAAACCCCTGGAGCGAGTGGATGAACGGCTCGGCGCCGACGAATATCCCCGCTGTTCCGGCCGCAAACGCAAGGGCGGCTTTTGCCATCTGCTTGTTGCTCACCGGGTGAGTCTCGACTGCAACCACGTGGTGGTTCCCAAGCTGGCTCTCTACCCGGGCCTTTTGCTTCTCCTTCTTCATCTCCCACAGCGCCATCACGAGGTACGCCGCAAACATGCCGGCAAAGATGAACCCGTCGATATAGTCATAGCCGTCCAAAAAGAGCGCGGCGCTCACCACCGCCGTTACCAGCAGGAATATCTTGTCCAGCTTGAACGTTGAAACGTCGATGCCCCTAAGCGGCGCCTTTGACAGGCGCGTGGTGGCTACGATAAGCATGATTGCAAGGCCGAGCGTCATCATGAGCAGGTTGCTTCCAAGGCCGGCGCCGATTGCCGTGCCGTACGAGCCGGCGGCGGCCGCATAAACGACGATTGCGATCTCGGGGAGCGTGGTTGCGACGCTCAAAAGGGTGCGCCCGATGAACTTGGCCCCGTACCTCATAGACAGGTGCTCTGCGCCGTACGACAGGACCCAGCTGGCAAGCGTGAGTTCGCCAAGCCACAGAAGCATCATGAGAAGGTTATTCTCGGCCAAAGAACAGTAGTTCTCATACTAGTGGAGGCAATATAAATCACGGAGCGGTTCTCTTCTTTGTAAAGACGTACGGCGTGTCGTGGACCTGCTCTGCAGTCCAGTGCGTCGGAAGCGTCACCACTTTTTCCACCTGCAGGCCATAGTCGCCTATCACTTTTCCCCATCCCCATTTTGAAAGGTCCCTTGCGTACTTTCTCAGCGAGTGGCTGCCCATGAAAGCAAAGCCTGCCGCGTGTTTGAGCTCCGGCACGGCAAGTATCCGCGCTATTGCGCTGTTGGCAAGCATCTCGCCCATCTCCGGCAGGCCGGAGATAAAGAATACAGGCGCACTCAGCCCAAGGGAACGGTAGTCAAATTTCGTCGCGTCGGCGCCCCTTGCGTCAAACTCTACGCCCGTCGCAGAAGCAATCTGCTCCTGCAGCATCACCAGGTTTTCGTCTATCTCTATCCCGTGCGCCCCAAGCCCGGCCACCTTGGCGCAGTAGGCAATCCTCCCGTCGCCGGAGCCAATATCCACCACCTGCGAAAAGCCCAGCCTCTTTGAGGCAAGGGCCAGCGCGTACGCCGATAGTATCCAGGTCGGGTAGAACGGCTGGTAGCCAGAGTCGTGCTTGATGCTCCCAAGCCAGTACTCGTTGATGTCCCCTTCGTACACCCTGCACGGGACGCCGAGGAACTGCGAGTCGTGCCACTTGAAGTATATCGGGTTGTTCCTTGCAAAATTATGGAGTGCTGCAAGCGCGTTTTGTTCTATTGGCAGAAGGTCCGAAGGTGCGAGCGGTATTGCCTCGTGCATAGGGCTCGTGCCTGTAAAGTTCTTGGCAAAGTCGGCCTTGAGCCTCACTATGCCGTCTGCAAGCCTGTCGTCCATATCAGTACACAGACTCCGCGCTGGGCCGCAGGCCGCGCTTGAAGCTCTTGCGGCCGCACTCTCTGCACTTGTAGAGCCTGCGGCGCTTGTAGGTGTATATTGCGTCCGGCTCCTCGACGACCTCGTGGACAGTCCGGCTCATGCACCTGTCGCAAAAGCGGCGCTCCTCCTGCTGCACGCACACAGTAGCGCTATTCTGTAATTTTAATACATACGGGCGTCAAAAGCAGAAAACTGGCAGAAATAATACAGGCGATTTGCAAGGCGTGTGTGTGCACTCGCGCCATTTCAAAGGCTGTGCAGCACGCGTAGAAAAAAAGAGCATGATCGCCTGCGCTGAAATTTTAATATGTGCACCTAGCTGAAAAATAAAAGAAGAAAAAGATGGCGACCGTATACACGGAGCTTTTCCAGAAGGAATGCGAGAACAGGTTTGGAGTGACCCGCGACGCTGTACGCGACGCCATTTCGCAGCCGGAAAAAGAGCAGCGCCTCGCGTCGCAGGGGCTGACCCTCATCCTGTACAGCGCAAAGATCCCCGGCTCTGACGACCATCTCGTAGTCAGCTCGCACGTGCAGGGCACGGACCTCATGGTCGACCTTGCCTTCCGGCTGAAAAAAGAGCTGGTCGACGAAGCGAAAACCACGCTTCCCTTCCCGCTCTTGCAGGCCCTTGCGCTCCGCTTCGGCCTGCCAGTCAAGATAGGAGACAGGGAGAGCAAGTTTGTCTACAACGAGGTGATACCGACGACAAGCCGTGATATCAAAAAGGTGCTTCGGATAAGCAACCCTGACGGCAGGCCGCTTGTCTCGTCGATGTGGGTCAGGATGCTTCAGAACAGCATGGGCTTTCTGGCCCAGTGCGCGCTCGTCTTTTGCATCGACTCGCAGGCTTATTCGTCGTGGCTTGAAAAGCGGTAAAAGAACCAGCTGCACAAAGGCAAGGCGTGAAATCATCTATAGACAGATTTTGCAGTTGCTGCTTTGGAAAAAGCAAGCAGAAACAAATTATGTAAAACCAGAATAAATTCTAAAGTCACACAAAGACGATAACGTACTACTTTGGCCAAAGCAAGCGATCCAAAAGAAGAGAGAGTACGCAAAAGGAGAGCCGCGTGGGCATACATAGTTGGCCTGTTTGCAGTCGTCTTTCTGTGGCGGTCCATATGGGACTGGTCCGAGATGTACTTCTCGTCGATAGGAAGTTTCATCGTGGGCCTGATTCTGATAGGAGTCGTCGCAGTGTTGCAGAGGGACCACGTCAAGGACCTGTTCTGACACACATATGGCGTTGCCGGGCCGCCATCCCTGTTGTTGCAATGGCTCTTGCCTTGCGTCTTTGGAGTGGCAACAACAACAAAAGTCCGTAACCTTCCATAACTAGCTTTTTATACAACTATTGACGAATGCATCCCGTGCACGATGCCAAACTCGTCCACATGCACTGGGATATTGTCAAGCTGTTGTCTCTCGGTGTCGACGAAAAGTTTCTGCAAGAGGCCAACCTCTCGCCCGAACAGGCAAGAGACCTGGTAAAGGGGCTTCTCTACCTCCGCGAGCGCTACGGCGACCAGATCGGCCAGTAGCAATAGTAGTAGTAATTTACCTCTCTAATTTAGAAAAAGAAAAAAAGATAAAGATTTACTTGCGCATCTTTTGCGCAAGCAGCTCGGGCACTTCTCCGGGGCGCTTTGCCACCGGCACCTCTGCCTTGGCATAGTTTGACACCTTCGAGTCGGCAGAGCCATAGTTGCCGTAGACTATTGCGCCTGCGTGGCCCATCCTCTTTTCCTTCGGCGCGGCCCTCCCTGCGATGTACGCCACGACCGGCTTGGAAAACGACGTCCTTATCAGGTACTCGGCAAGCTGCTCCTCCGCGTCGCCGCCTATCTCGCCGACTACCACGACAGAGTCGACGTCCTGCCTGTCGCGTATCAGGTCAAACGCCTCTATCAGGTTGGTGCCGTTTATCGGATCACCGCCGATGCCAAGCGCAAGCCTCTGCCCAAAGCCCCTGTTCGTCAGGTTGAAGGAGCACTCGTACATCAGTGTGCCACTCCTTGAAAACACGACCGTGTTGCCGGCCTTGAACGGCTGCGCGGGCATGATTCCCACCTTCATGACCTCCGGAACGATGACTCCGGGGGTGTTTGGGCCTACCATCCTTGCGCCCTTGCTCTTGGCGTATTCGAGAACCTTTATCGAGTCCCGGACGGGCACGTGCTCTGGTATTGCAACCAGCAGCTTTACGCCTGAATCGAGTGCCTCTATTGCGGCCGAAAGGAAGAACGGAGCAGGAACGAAGATGCCAGAGATCTGCGCGCCCGTCGCCTTGACCGCGTCGGCCATGTTGTTGTATACAGGTATCCCTTCAAACGTCTGGCCGCCCTTGCCCGGCGTGACCCCGCCGGCGACGTTGGTGCCGTACGCCTTCATGAGGCGCGTGTGCGTCGAGCCGTAGCTTCCAGTCATGCCCTGAATCACGACCGGCTTTTTGCCATAATCCTTGTCGCCCTTTTCGCCGACAAGTATCTTGAATATGTCGAATTTCTCCATGACTGTCACCTACTTGTTCACCGCCGCGACTGCGGCCTGTATCGCTTCTTCGACCGTCGGGTACAGCTTTGCCTTGCTACCGTTGAGCATCTGTCTTGCCTTTTCCGACTCGGCGCCGGATATTCTCGCAAACACGGGCACCGCGATGATGTTGTTCTTGTACGCGTCGAGTATGGCCTGCGCTACTAGGTCAGTTCTGACAATTCCGCCAAAGAGGTTGACGAGGATTGCCTGCACGCGCTTTATCTTGCTGATGACCGTGAGCGCCTCGTAGATCGTCTCCGTCGTGGCGCGGCCTCCAAAGTCAAGGAATGTGCCTGCCTTGCCGCCGGCGTCAGAGACAAGGTCCAGAGTCGACATGACCAGTCCCGCGCCGTTGCCGATTATCGCGACGTTGCCGTCAAGCTCTACGAGCGAAAAGCCGCTCTCTTCAGCCTGCTTTTCAAGCTCGGAAACGTGCTCGTACTTCTTTAGCTCAGGGTGGCGGAACATGGCGTTGTCGTCGATTATCACCTTGGCGTCAAGGGCAAGCATCGAGCCGTCGCCAAGTATTGCCACAGGGTTTATCTCTGCCAGCTCGGCCTCTTTCTCTCCGGCCATCTTTGACAGTTTCGTCGCAAGGTCGACAAACGCCACTGCGGCGTTGCCTGTCAGGCCCAGCTTTCCGGCAGTGTCTTCTGCTACCTGTGGGCTGATGCCTCCTATCGGGACGTCGACTACCACCTTGTTTCCGGTGCTTTCAATCTCGACACCGCCCTCTGCTGACGCTATGAGCGAGTAGCAGCGCTTGCTCCTGTTCAAAAACAGCGAAAGGTACAGTTCTTTCTTGATGTCGGCCATCTCTTCAAGCAGGATGCCCCTTGGGAGCTCGCCTTTTACCTCCTTGTGCAAGAGTTCCGTGAATTTCGGCTCCAGCTCGGCCTCGGTCTTGCATTTGAGGATGGCGCCGGCCTTGCCCCTTCCACCCACGGTAAGCTGCGACTTTAGCACAAACGGATAACCAAGTTTCTTTGCCCCTTCTCTGGCCTCGCTCAAGTTGTTTGCCAGATGCGACCGGGGTATCCTTATTCCGAATTGGTCAAAAAGCTCCTTGCCCTGATATTCCAGTAACCGCATAGATAATGAGGTCAGCGATTTCCGTTATTTATAATTCTACTTTGCACTTGATGTTGCAAAATAAACATCAAAAGGCAACTGTCTGCATCGTTGCGAAGATCTATTTGGCAAGCTCAGCCTCTGGTTTTCGCACAAACCTCGTGATGGCAAGGTAGGCAAGAGAGGCTGCTGCAAGGCTTGGGATCGTGGCGCCTATCGCAGGCATTGACGGCACGTACAGGGGCGAAAGAGGCGACATGACAAAGTTGAGCAGCGTGCCAAGAGCCCACGCCGTTATCGCTGGCCACGCGATTCCCTTTTTGTTGTCGCCAAACATCATGCCCTCCGTGTACTTTTGGCGCTTGACAAGATAATAGTCGGCAAGCACCACGCCAAAGAGCGGCACAAATATTGCACCTATCAGCAAAAGAAAGTTTTCATAGTCCTGTATTGTAACTACTGTCGCAAGCAGGGTGGATAGCGCGGTAAAGCCGATTATCAGGTGCTTTTGCGACAAATGCGGAAAGATGTTCTGCACCGACACGGCGGCCGAATAGAGGTCTGCAAACGCATTGTCCGCCTCGTCTACAAGCAGCAAGAGCATCAAAAAGCCAAAGAATATCGTCTGCATGGCCACAATTATCGCAAGCACGTCAAACGTGCCCAGCAACACCCCGCCAAAGTAGAACAGCGTGTTTGTGAGCGCAAAACCTACCAGGGTGGCCCAGAACGCGGTCCGGCTCTTTTTCGCAAACCGGTTATAGTCCGCGACAAGAGGCATCCACGATATCGGCATCGCAATCACGAGGTCAAGCGCGGTAAAGAAGGACATGCCCTTGCCCGGCGACGTAACGACGTTGTGCGCGCCCGGCGACATCAAGAGGGTCACTATGATTATGATAGACGTGCCGTAGGCTATCCACACGGCAAACTTGCCGAGCCACTGCCGCGCCACCGCAAGCGGGCCGGCGATTCCAAGAAGCGCCACTATGGCCCCAAACACGGCGGCCAGTACGGGATACGGGACTGCGTTGCCTGAAAGAAGCGCTGCCGCGCGGGCCATTATCATTATCTCAAATGTGGTCCATCCCACGAGTTGCATGACGTTGAGGACGGCAGGCAGGTACGAGCCCCGAATGCCAAAGGCGGGGCGCATACTGACAATCGAAGTCACGCCGTGGTCGCTTCCAATCTTGCCTGCAAGCGCAAGCAGTATCGACCCGCCGACAGAGCCGGCGATTATGGCAAGAGTCGCGTCGATGAAACTTGCCTCGGACAGAAAAGAGCCGGCGGAAAGCACGAGAAGGCCGACACCGAGGCTCGACCAGAGGATGAAAAAGTCAAGACCGCCCAGCTTGCGGCCTTTATCTGGCATCGGAGTTATGCCCCACTCTGGCGCCTTGATTATCTCCACGCAGAAAGGTGCGTGCGGCCTGAATTAAATGCTATTGCATCATTTCTAGACCTGCGCCGGTGAAGTCTCGGCAGGAGCTGCTGTTGCTTCTTCCGCCCGGGGCTTCCTCTGCTGCGGTAGTATTATGTACACGCACGCGGCTCCGCACATCGTGCACGGCACGCTGTTGCCCTCGTGCTGCCCTCCGCGATAGTGTATGCGCTCTGCCTCCTCAGGGTTTATCGAAAGCGCGATTTGCTTCTCCCAGTTGAGGGTGCGCCTTGCCTCCGTTATTTCGGCGTCCCATTTTATCGCCCGCTCCCTTATCTTGACAAGGTCGCCGGCGTGTGCCGCTATCCTGTACGCTATCAAGCCTTCTTTTACCTCCTCCGCAGTCGGCAGTCCAAGGTGCTCTGCCGGCGTAAGGTAGCACAAAAGGTCGACTCCTTCCGCCGCGGAAACTGCGGCGCCTATCGCGCTTGCGATGTGGTCATAGCCGGCAGCTATATCGGTTACAAGGGGCCCAAGGACATAGTAAGGGACGTCCCCCATGAGCGACTTGGCAAGCCTGACGTTTGCGGCCACCTCGTTCAGGGGCACGTGTCCGGGGCCTTCAATCATCACCTGCACGTCTTTAGCGTGCGCCCTCTTGGCAAGCCTCGCCACGTTTATCATCTCTGCCACCTGCAGTTCGTCGTGCGCGTCCAGTATAGAGCCGGGCCTCAGCGCATCGCCGAGGCTGAACGTGACGTCGTATTTCCTCGCTATTTCGCAGAGGTAGTCAAAGTGTTCAAAGTAAGGGTTCTCCTTCTCGTATTTCAGCATCCACGCGGCGGTTATCGTGCCTCCCTTTGAGACGATGCCCCCGTGCCTCTGCACTTCAAGCACGCGCTTGGCAAGCTCGTTCGTTATCCCCGAGTGGATGGTAGTGTAGTCGACGCCATCTTTGGCGTTCTTTTCAAATGCGTCGAGAAAGTCGTCCTCGGTTATGTTGAGCGGATTCTTGTACTTTTCCACGCCGTGCCAATACGCCTGGTACACCGGGACTGTGCCAAAGGTTATCGGCGCGGCTTCAAGGAGCGTCTTTCTTATCAGGTTCAAGTCGCCCCCGTCCGAGAGGTCCATTATCGTATCGGCGCCATGCTTGACTGCTACCTTGGCCTTTGACACTTCCTCGGCAAGGTCCTGGTGCAGAGTAGAGGTGCCGATGTTCACGTTCACCTTTGTTTTCAGGCCCCGGCCTATCCCTGTCACCTTGATCTTTTGCGGCCTAGCGTTGTTTTTCGGGATGATTATCGAGCCGCTTGCAACGCCCCTGACTATGAAATCAAGATCCACGCCCTCGTCCTTTGCCACCTGCTTCATTTCATCAGTTGCGACGCCACGTCTGGCACTGTTCATCTGGGTAGCCACCATAACTAGAATCGGAAAAAATACGCAGTGACAGGATATAAAGAATGTTCTACCTTTTTGCAGGTCTAAACAAAATTTAGCTTGCTGCTCTAAACTAGCTTGCTACTTGGATTAACAGAAAATCCCTGAAAAATACGGCATACATATGCAGGCAACAGCAGAGGAGCAGCAGCAAGAGCGGGCAGTATTTTGCGAAACCCACGGCAAGAAATGCAGGTTTGTTTCGCCGGGGGCAGCAAAGTGTGCCTGCTGCGGAAAACGCATCTGTCTGTGCAACTATGTCCTGTGAGCGGATAGACGGAATAAGTCATCTCTGTTATCCTGCCGTGAATTGACAAGGGTAGCGCTTTCCATTAGGCCATGCTTTACGAGAAGCGGCGCCGGCGTCTCAACGGTCAGCGGGCAACAGGCGGACACGTTAAGCGCGCTACTTGACCGGGCGCAGGAAGTAGAAAGGCTATCAGGTGTAGGCAAAAACAGCTTTTACCTGAATAACATAAACTAAACAACTGGAAATACGTTCCAGTTCACACGGTCATCAGCTGATATTATATTCAAGAGCACGACCAGCATCGAAGGATTCGTTTTAACCCCAAGTGAAATGAAGTCCAAGCCTGCCGTCCGCGCGGTGGTGTGCGGCGGGCCGTAAACTCTTATCCACTAGAATCTGGAACATCTTAGTGCTTGCACTTAGCGGCCAATCGATATAGGATTGTCCAGATGCTCGACGTAGAATCCTAACAGGACTACAACGGCGCGAATTTCATCGTCTGATAGAAAACGCAAGGCGGAACTGTAACGACGCATCACATTGCGGCATTCTTCAATAGTCCTTAGTGACGTGTGATGATTGACACGATCCAATATGAAAACGCTGAAGGGCTTTGTAAATACGATGTCGTTCCTTTGTTTTTCTGCAACCTTGTTTACGACCAATTTTTCTATCAGACCATTCGCTACCCACGGCATCGGCCTCTCGATTAGATTTGCCAGCTTTTAACCTTGCATTACAGAAATTACCTCTCAATTTAACAGATGATTGCTACATGCATGAAATTTAGTTCCAGAGGCGCGGTAGCGCGAGATATGCAAAGAGGCGAAGCCACTGAATCGATTACCCACGAGTCTTGAAGGCGAGGTCGTGGGAAGAATCTCTGTCCCGTAATTCAAACAATCCGGTCGTGCGCGGCCTGCCCATTAGCGTAGTGGTGAAGGTGGCAGGCCACGAACATTTGCATGTGAACTTGAAAATCCTTCCAGTTCCACCCCACCCACGCCTAGCGGCGCCATACTTGAAGCGCGGATTCCTAAAGGCCAGGGGTTCGCCCCCATAACCGTAGATTTCAAACGTCCTGTTCGTAACTACTATTTTTCCGCCGTCCTTACACTTGTATTCTGTCCGGAATCTGCTTGTTGTTTTCTAGTCAGCCTTTACAACGTTTTTTCTTGTTGTTTATACCTTACCTGTCTTTCATATAGTATTTAATTCTTGCAATTCTTACAAATATTATGATATATCAATATAGAATTTATAGATTGCAATATAACAATGCCAGAAAACCGTATATACTTGAGACAAGAAGAAACAAGGTCAGGGTACTTCCTGTTCGACGACGACCTGACAACGATAATCAAACACGTTCCCTGCGGGCCGCCGCCATGACGACCCGCGGGCCAAATTACACGACCGGATCCATACTCGTTTAAGCGATAACATGAAAGGGTAGCTGCCGACTCAACCGGCAAGAATCAGTGCTTCATCGACCCCCGTCATGTGATAATATGATCATGGCGGGGATGATTGTCTTTCAAGAGAAAGGTCGAATGTCATTTTAGTTTCATCATTAAAGGAAGACGGTCGGATCTTGTAGCTCATCCGGCGGACAAACATTCTCGCCGCGACCGGTCAGAGTTGTTGCTTTCCGGTCCGGCGGTTTGCTTTTGTAGGAACCGGAACGTGTTTCCAGTTGTCCGGCCGAAATTCCTAATTATGATTTGCGAATAGACTAATCACCGGTAGGTATGAGAGCCAACCGGTAGGTCCGTCCCTGTCTTTTGGCGGTATCCTTGAGGCGGGGGCGGACTTTTCAAATGTCCTTAATATTTGAAATGCGTAATTATGACATCAGGCAATAACGTGCCTGAACCCTAATCCGCCTCGGCGTCAAACCGTTCATCCTTGGCGCCGGGGTATTTCGCCAAGTGCATAGGTCAATCGCTGCGCGGCAGTCTGCGCATTCCTTCCCTGTGCAAGAAACGACCCAAAGCCTTCCGAGTCCAGAGTTTTCCTTGCTAATAGCGAATTGTTCGCCATTAGTAGCGAATCTGAGCGTTCCGATAGACTGAATAAGTCATCTCTGTTATCCTGCCGTGAATTGACAAGGGTAGCGCTTTCCATCGCAGGGAGCGACTCTGGCGCGGGCGCCGGCATCCAGGCGGACCTGAAAACGTTCTCGGCCCTCGGAGTCTATGGCTGCACCGCGATAACGGCGCTGACGGCGCAGAACACGAAAAAGGTGGCCGAGATACACGAAGTCCCGGCGAGAATAGTCGAGGCGCAAGTAAGATCCGTGATGGCAGACCTGCGACCTTTTGCAATCAAGATAGGCATGGTCTACAGCGAGGAGGTGATAGGCGCCGTCGCAAGGTCGCTGAGATCCGCAAAGGTGCCCATAGTGCTCGACCCGATACTTGCCGCAGGGACGGGCGCAAAACTGCTAAAGGACGACGCGCTGGAGCCGTTTGTTTCAGAGTTGATCCCGCTTGCGACGCTTGTCACGCCTAACAGGATGGAGGCTGAGAAACTGTCCGGCGTGAAGATAAGAAGCGAGGGCGACGGCGTCGAGGCTGCAAAGAGGCTAAAGACGCTCGGAGCAAAGAATGTAATCGTAAAGGGCGGGCATTTCGGCAAAGAGACTGTGACTGACATACTTTTGAGCAGCAACAATAACAAGGTCACAGAGATTACAAACCCGAGAATCGACATCGAGGAGAGCCACGGCTCGGGCTGCAACTTTTCCGCGGCAGTCACCGCCTACCTTGCGCGAGGATTTGCACTCGAAGAGGCGTGCAGGATGGCAAACGAGTACGTGCACGACGCCATCAAAAACGCGGTTACGGTCGGAAAGGGCCTTCCGGTCACAAACCCGCTCTCTGCGATATACAGAGACGCCATGCGCCACAGGGTGCTTTACGATCTGCAGGCGGCAGTCGACAGGCTCGTTTCGCTGGAGGGATTTTACCGGCTGATACCAGAAACGCAGACCAACTTTGCATATGCCCTCCCGGACGCCGCAAGCCACGCAGAAGTCGCGGCGGTGCGCGGCAGGATAGTAAAGGCAGGAAATGCGGCCGTGCAGGTGTCAAGGGTAGAGTTTGGAGCGTCGAGGCACATGGCGTCTGCCGTCCTTGCGTACATGAGCGTCAGCCCGTCAACGAGGGCAGTCATCAACGTCAGGCTGGACCGGGACATCCTCGCCGCGTGCAAGTCCCTGTTCAAAGTATCCAGCTACGACAGAAGCAAAGAGCCTAGAGATGTAAAGAGAAAAGAGGGCTCTACCATATCATGGGGCACGAGGGCCGCGCTTTTCCAAAACCCCGGGGCTGAGGTGATATACCACGAAGGCGACGTTGGCAAGGAGCCCATGATGACTGTATTTGGCAGGAACCCTGCAGAAGTGGTGCGCAAGATAGAGCAGATACTGAAGGTTTGTTGAGTGTTCTTCTATAGGAAATGCGGTCTTACCTTATATAGTACGGGATGCGACAAAGACGCCGGCGATGAAAGCAGTCATACTCGCAGGCGGCCTCGGCACGAGGCTTCAGCCGTACACCTTTTTCATACCAAAGCCGATGCTCCCGCTAGGCAACAAACCCCTACTTGAATACACGATAGAGTGGCTGAGAAACGCCGGCGGCATCAAAGAGATAGTAATTTGTGTTAGCTACCTCCACAGGACAATCGAGGACTATTTCGAGGACGGAAGCAGGTTCAACGTCAAGATAGACTATGCACGCGCAGAGCGCCCGCTTGCGACTGCAGGGCAGCTAAAGACCGCGGAAAAGATGCTTGCCGGCGACACGTTTGTGTGCGTCTATGGCGACTCGGTGTACGAGTTCAACCTGCGCAAGATGCTAAAGATGCATAAGGAGAGCAACGCGTTCGTGTCGATGGCGCTCATGCACTATTCTACTAAACTGAAATACGGCTTTATCGACGTGGAAGGCAACGAAATCACCGGCTGGCGCGAAAAGCCCGAGATAAGCGGCCTCATCAACATAGGCTGCTACGTCATGGAGCCAGAGTTCCTGAAATCGATACCAAGGGCAGGCTCGTTTGGCATGGACGACGCCGTGAGAAGCGTCCTTTCGCAGAAAAAGAAGGTCAAGTCGTTCGAGGTGGACGGCTCGGGGTTCATAGACATCGGCGACAAAAAGTCGTATCTCGACGCCTACAAGCAGTTTGCAAGCAGGCTGGGCAAGATATAGAACATGCCCTTTGCGCTCTTTGAGGACCACCACTGGCGCAACTTTGCCCCGCTCACGTTGACGAGGGCAACCTTTGACCTCAAGGTAGGCGCAAGGACGTTTTTTGAAGAATCCTCGTACGCAGGCAACGCGCCGGATGCACTGCTAGTGCGCAGGTATCTTGAAAAAATCACGGCAGAAAGGCACGACGGCTGCAAGGTAAACCCGAGTTCTCTTGACTCTGACACTATCTTTGTAAACGGGCTGCTGCACCCTGCCACGCTCGACTTGCCCCGCTTGTCAAAGGTAAACCACGCTTTTGCGATAACCTCTGGAAACCGGCTGCTGGTGGCGCGCCTTTCAAAAAAGCCGGCAGAGTACTTGCAGAAATGCGTCGAGGCCGGCAAGCCCGTTAGCATAAAGGCGCTTGCAGTAGAAAAATCCACAGACGCGCAGAGCGAAGAAGGATTGCTGTCAGAGCCGTGGGACTTGATAAAGGTGCTTGAAAACGCGCTGTCGATGCAGACAGTGGCAGCGGAGCAGTCAAACGAGACGATACAGGGTGCAAGAGTGCTTGGGCAGAACGCGGTGGTGGCGGAAGGCGCAGAGATTGAAGAGGGATCGGTGCTTGACGCAAGAAGCGGCGGCATCTACATCGGCCCCGGCGCGTACGTCGCCCAGAGCAGGATAGTAGGCCCGGCATACATCGGCTCGCAGGCGCAGGTCAAGCAGTTTTCCATAATAGAAAAGAGCTACATCGGCAGGAACTGTAGAGTCGCCGGCGAGATAGAGCACTCTATAATCTCCGATTACACGAACAAGGCGCACGACGGCTTTGTGGGACATTCGTACGTCGGCGAGTGGGCCAACCTTGGCGCCATGACCACAACTTCCGACCTAAAGATGACGTACGGCAAGATACGGATTGAAGGCCGCGACACCGGCCTTGACAAGCTGGGCTCATTCTTTGCTGACATGAGCAAGACATCCATTGGAACGCTCGTCTACAGCGGCCGCAGGATAGGAGTCTCGTCGCACCTCCATGGCCTTGTCGCAGGCGACGTCCCGTCGTTTACGATATACGGAAAAGGCATCGGCGCAAGAAACGCCGAGCTCGAGCTTGCGTCTGCGATAGAGACGCAGAGAAAGGTGATGCCAAGGCGCGGCCAGCAAATGAGCAAGGCGTACGAGCAGATGATGAGAGACGTGTTCCTTTCTACCGCGCAAGAGAGAAAGAAGGCCGGCGT
>NZ_CAMLDP010000032.1 GCF_946478925.1 uncultured Nitrososphaera sp.
AACGTATCAAGCACGGCCAGCAATCCCATCCATATCTTTGGGATGAGGTAGAGTTCTTCGATTGACTAGACCGAAGCGGACGGATGCAGAGAATCTGGAAAGCCCGTGGCGTTCCAGAGGTGCGTAAAAGAGGACAGGATTATTGGGATAAAGATAATCATCGAATATTTTTTCTTGCTGACAGTAACAGAAAGCAAAAACAGGTATGCAAAGAACTAGCGACTATAAAAAATCTATCGAGGTTCAGCGCGTAACGAGGGTCAAGATTAAAAGAACAGTCGTGCAATGTACATGCACTATTGCCAGTCCAGCTTGACGACACGGACGTTGCGATACTAAAGTCATTGATGGCAGACGGACGCAAGTCTTTCCGGGCAATATCCCGGGAAATCAAGGTGAGCACGCCCACGGTCAAGGCTAGGTACGAACGCCTCGTCAACATCGGACTCATCAAGGCAGTCAGGCCTGAGCTAGACTTGTCCAAGATAGACAAAAAGGATGGCGAGATTGGCGACGCGCTCCAAGAGCTAAAGAAGCAGAAAAAGCACTTTCACGTGCGCGTAGACGGCCTGAAGGTGAAACTGAAATGCGACTTTTGCGGCGGGCCGGTCCACGGCAAACCAAAGGTGCTCAGGTTTGCAAGGTTCGAGCGGTTCTTTTGCTGCGTGCAATGCAGGGCGTCGTACAAGGAAAAGTACGGCGGAAGGATAGAGATGCTGCTAAAGCGCAGTCATGAGGAAGGAGAAGGATAGCGCGCAAGAATTTTTCCGTCAAAGTCAAACATGATGATTTCAAGTGCTAGCTGCCCCTTTGAATGCTCGTGCATCTGCGCGTACACTTTTTTGCAAAGCAGACCATAAAAGCCAGAGACGTTGTTTTTTGCCACTATCTCGCCTGCGTGCCGGGCGGTGTTTGCCTGCCTTATTTCCGCTACGATTGGCGCGGTCGCGCCGCACTGCTCGGCAAGGCCGGCCATGAAATCAAGGCTTACGTGCGAGCCCCGCACGTGCGTCTGCTTTATCCCCATTGCCATCTTGGTCAGTTTCCCGATAAAGCCGGCGATGACTGCCTTTTTGATGTTCTTTGCAGCGCACTGCTTGACCGAATATCCGGCAAAGTCTCCCATCTGCACAAAGCTGTGCTCACGAAGGTTTGGAAATAGCGCCTTGGCAAAATCCTCACTCCTCCCGCCGGTTGTCAGGACGGCGGTGTCGGCCCCCATCGCGATTGCCACGTCAAGGCTCTGCCGTATCGCTGCTGCAAACGACGCGGTAGAATATGGTAGCACTATGCCAGTCGTTCCGAGTATCGAGATTCCGCCCATTATTCCAAGGCGCGGGTTATCCGTCTTTTTTGCAAGCTCTTCCCCCTTTGGAACCCAGACCACAACGTCTACGCCCCTTGCCTTCAACTGCTCGTGCGCTGCTTCGCCCACAGCCTGTACGAGCATCTTTGTCGGAGTCGGATTTATAGCGGCCTTGCCCATCTCTAGGCCGAGGCCGGGCTTGGTCACCCGGCCGACTCCCTTACCGCCGTCTATGTTTATCGCGCCGGGTTTGCCGCTGAACGAGACGGTTGAGCAGATCTCCGCCCCATGCGTGACATCGGGGTCGTCGCCACCGTCCTTTATCGCGGCGCATGTCGCTTTGTCGCTTTCAATCTTTGTCCACGCTATCTTTAGCGTCGCAGTCCTGCCCTTTGGCAGTGACACGTCAACCTGCTCCACAGGCCTGCTTGTTATGAGCGCCAAGAGCGCGGCCTTGGTCGCCGCCGTTGCAGTGGTTCCGGTGGTATAGCCGGTGCGCAGGACGCCTTTTTTCTTTTTTTCCTCGACCTCTGCAGGCAGTTCCTGCTCCTGCTCTGCCAGCTCTAGGTCGTTATTATTTTCATCATCAGTAGTGGCAGAAGTCACAGAAGCACCGCCCCACCGTCAATTACTATCGTGTTGCCTGTAGCAAAGGAAAAGTCCTCGCCTGCAAGGCTCGCCGCGACTCTTGCGACTTCTCGTGGTTTTCCCCACCGCTTCATCGCGTTTTCCTGCGCTGCTTGTCTGCGCGCCTTTTCGTCCATTGAGTCAAAGGTCGCGTTGGTGGCAATGTTGCCAAGCGCAAGCGAGTAGGCGCGAATTCCCCTGTTGCCGTATTCAAGCGCGACATGCTTTGTCATGGCGATGATGCCGGCCTTGGCAAGGGTGTAGGGCGCGCCCTCGACGTGGCCTGCTATTGCAGGGGTAGACGAGATGCTGATGATAACACCGCTCTTTTTCCTTACCATCACAGGAAGCACCGCGCGTGTCAGGCGGAACGTGCCTTTTAGGTCAACGTCAAGGATGCGGTCAAACTCTTCGTCCGTGACCTCGTGCATCTCCTTGTACCACGTTTTTTTGTCAAAGGGGTAGCCGGCGTTGTTGACTAGGACGTCTATCCTGCCATGCCCTGCGACTGCGTCTTTCACAAAGGCTCTGACGCTTGCAGGGCTTGAAATGTCGAGTGAAAAAGGGTGAGCATTCTTGCCGACCTTCTTTGCGGCGTCGCCGGCGCTCTTGATGTCCCGGGAGCACAAAAGGACAGCGGCGCCTCTCCTTGCAAACTCTAGAGCCATTTCAAAGCCGATGCCCCGCGTGGCGCCCGTGATTGCCGCAACTTTGCCCTTCAATGGCAGATGGTAGATGATGGACATTATTATTTTAGATTGCTTGCGGCCGCTATACTCTGCTACAGCTGGGACGCCTTGTCTGTCTTTTCCCACGTAAAGCCCGGCTCGCTCCTTCCAAAGTGGCCGTATGCCGCAGTCTTGCGGTAGACGGGGCGTTTCAGGTCAAGCGTCTTGATGATGCCAGCAGGCTTCATGTCAAAGACCTTGCGGACCCGTGCCTCTATCTCCTCTTCAGGCGCTTTGCCCGTACCGAACGTGTCTACCATTATGGACACGGGCTCGGCGACTCCGATTGCGTACGCTACCTGCACCTCGCACTTGTCTGCAAGGCCGGCAGCGACCACGTTCTTGGCGACGTACCTTGCCATGTAGCACGCCGACCTGTCGACCTTTGACGGGTCCTTGCCCGAGAATGCGCCTCCGCCGTGCCTGCCCATGCCGCCGTACGTATCTGCGATTATCTTGCGGCCTGTGAGGCCTGTGTCGCCAGGAGGTCCACCTATCACGAATCTGCCGGTCGGGTTGACGAGGTATTTTGTCTTGTCGTCCACCCACTCGCCGCACACCGGCTTGATTATCTTGCTTATTACTTCCTCGCGCAGCTGGTCCATGCTAATATCGGGCGAATGCTGTGTTGATACTACGACCGTGTCGATGCGCTTTGGAACGCCGTTTTCATAGACGACTGACACCTGCGACTTGCCGTCAGGCCTGAGCCAGCCAAGCTCCTTGCTCTTTCTCGATTGCGAGAGTTTCATTGAGAGCTGGTGGGCCATTGTTATCGGGAGGGGCATCAGCTGCGGAGTCTCGTTGGTGGCATAGCCGAACATGAGACCTTGGTCGCCGGCGCCCTGCTCCTTCTTTTCAGTCGCAGTCACGCCCATCGAGATGTCAGGGCTTTGCTCGTGCAGTGCTGCAAGCACAGAGCACGAGTCGCAGTCAAAGCCGTAATCAGGCTTGTCGTAGCCGATCTCGCGGATTGTGTCGCGGACTATTTTCTGCACGTCGACCCTGCCCTTTGACGTCACCTCGCCGGCCACAAAGACGATGCCAGTGGTGGTCATCGATTCGGCGGCGACGCGGGAATCTGGGTCCTGCCTGAGAAACTCGTCGAGAAGCGCGTCAGAAATCTGGTCGCACACCTTGTCCGGATGACCCTCTGTGACGCTTTCAGAAGTAAACAGCCAGCGCTTTACCATTTAGGCACCACGCTAGAGGTCTTTTTCAAGCCTGATGAACAGAACGTTGTTGCCCCGGATGACTACTTTGCCGTAGTTGGCCATCACGTCGGCGCCGTTGAACTCTTCTGCGTCAGTAAGTATCAGGTTCATGTAAGAATCGACGTTGTTCATCCTCCCCTTGTACTCTATCTCACTCTTCAGGCGCACTGCGACCTTGCGGTTGAGCGATCTCTGCAGAATCGAAAGGGGACGTTTTGGTTGTTGAGATGACGGAGAAGACACGCTAGTTAATCACTTTGGAGGACGTAGGTTCTCGCCGCAAATAAAAAGGTTCCCTTGCTCCCTTAATTCATAAAAAGGCCGCATCCCAGATGAGAATGAGGATATGTTCATCCAGACCGGCTCGCAGTCGCTTGACTTACTCCTTGGAGGCGGCGTCAGGACAGGGATGGTCATCGACGTGTACGGCGAAAGCGGCTCAGGCAAGTCGCAGTTGTGCTTCTCGTTGTGCGCGAATTGCACGAAGGCAGGTTTTCGCGCGTTTTTCGTGGACACTGCCGGCACGTTCCGGCCCGAGCGCGTCTGCGAGATGGCAGGAACGACAAAGGTCCTAGACAGGATAACGTTCGTGCGGGCGCTCAACACCAAGGACCAGATAGGCGTAGTCGAAAGGGCGCGGGACGCAGACGCCCGGCTCTTGATAGTCGACACGCTGACGTCTCTTTTCTCGGCCGAGTATTCCGGCCCGGCAAGGCACCTTGCAGTCATGTCTCATTTGCACGACCTTGCAACATTTGCAATAGGTGCCGACTGCGCGGTGGTAGTGACAAACATGGTAAGAAACGCGCCCACCGAGACTGGCAAATCCATACAGCGAGAGTACCTTGGGAGCTCGGTTTCGATATACTCGCACGTCAGGATGAAACTCTCCGTGGAGGACCCCTCCAGAGGGCGATTCCACGCTGCTCTCTTGCAGCCGCCTGGCGGCAGCGCGCGGTTTGCAATCACTTCGCGTGGCCTGTCGGACAGAGGAGACTAACCGTTTTATAGAACGGCAGTCTAAAAACAACCGTGGACGTTTCGCCGCAGGAACTTGTCGTCAAGCAGGACAAGATGCCGCTTTCAGTCATCCTGCCCACGTACAACGAGTCGCAAAACATCTCCAAGATGCTAGACTCGATTGCAGAGGCGCTCCCGCGCAACGCGCCTGCTGAAATCATAGTAGTCGACGACAACTCGCCCGACGGAACCGCGGACATTGCGGCCAACCACGCCAAGAACCTCGGCATCCACGACAAGCGCCTGCACATACGCGTCGTGCGCAGGCAGGGCAAGCAGGGCCTCAGTTCTGCAATCCTTGCAGGCGTCCATGAGGCGACGGGCGAGGTGGTCGTGGTCATGGACAGCGACCTTTCCCATCCTGCACACACCATACCCAAGATGCTTGAGGAGATAAGACAATCAAGGTGCGACATCGTAGTCGCCTCCAGGTACATCAAGGGAGGCGCCATATCGGGCTGGCCCTTCAAGCGCAAGCTCATGAGCAAGGGCGCGACCAAGATAGCAAAGTACAGCCTCGGCATCAAGATAAAGGACCCCATGTCCGGCTTTTTCGCGTTCCGCCGGCACATCATCCATGGGATAAAGTTCGACTCTATCGGCTACAAGATGCTCCTAGAGATGCTAGTCAAGGTCAGAGGGGCGAGGATAAAAGAGATACCCTATACGTTTACAAACAGGTGCGCCGGCGCAAGCAAACTCGACTCGAAGGTGATGTTTGACTATATACGCGCGGTGTGGCGCCTATACCGCTACGGCAGGGCCGCATCAAGCGAGCGCAGGACCTCTGTTCGCTTTTTCTCAAAAGCAGGCAGGTTCTACACGGTCGGGGCAAGCGGCCTTTTGGTCAACTATGTCGTCTCGTTCATACTTTCGGCGCTTTTCCCGGGCATCTGGTACCTGCACGCGACGGTGGTCGGCATCATATTCTCGATTACGTCCAACTTTGTCCTCAACAAGATCTGGACGTTTGAAGACAGAGACTTTGCAGCCAGAAAGACGCTTTTGCAGTACGGCATGTTTGCCGGCTTTTCCGCGTTTGGCGCGCTGGTGCAGCTTGGCATAGTGTACGCGCTGGTCGAGACGAGCGAGCTTAGCTATCCATTTGCACTCATTGTAGCTGTCGCCACCGCATCGCTGGGCAACTTTCTCCTGAACAAAAAGTGGACGTTCAAGGAAAAAGTGTGGAGTTAGTTCGACAAGTGACTATTTATATCGACCCCGAATGTGAATTATAACCTACAACAATCTTTTTTGTATGAAATTTATACTATAATTCCACCCTATTAGCATAATTCTAAAATCTTATGTTGGAAAGACTTAATAATTTATCACATCAATTCCAAACAACGAAATAAACTAACTAGATAGGGACCCCCCGTATCACCGGCGCGGCGCGTGGCCGGCCTTTCGATAGGGGGATGACCCTATCTAACCGGCTTTATTACTGTGAGATAATTTTTGAAAATATCAGTTGGACCTGCGCTTTCTTGGCTCTATCAGGCCCATCAGCTGGTAGCCATATTCCAGGTTGTGCTTGACGTGGTTGATGCCGTGCGTTCCGTGCGGGACGAACTTGCCGTCAAGCACGTTCTCGATGTACGTCTTGGCTTTGCGTATCGAGTTGGCGGCGTGCTGTAGCTGGTTGTCGGTGAGCTTGCGGCCAAGGTCCTTTTCCACTTCTTTCTTCAGGTCCTCCGGCCTTGCCAGCTTGCCATACTTTTGCAGGCGCTTGTGGTTGACCGAAAGGTCGGTTATCTTTTTCACGTCGGCGGCGGGCAGGCTTGAAAGCGACAGCTCTAGTTCCTTCTTTGACCTGCCTGTGATGATTGCAAGATTGTCTACAAGGTCGTCGCTGAACATCACCGGCGCGGCGGGCTGGCTTGTGGACCTCCTTGCTCCCTCTGTCGCGGGCCTTGACGCATAGCTGGCCAATGGGTCTTCAAAAGGCGCGCCGGCCTTGCGCTCCTGATAGTAGCGCTCGATGCCATAGACGCCTACCGCCTCGCCCCGCGTGTCTACGCCCTTGTCCAGTATCGAGATGACATCAACTATTATCCGGGGAAAGTGCAGCTTCAACTGCGCAGACGCCTTGGGATAGTTTTCCATGATGTCCATGTAGATGTAAAACGTGGCGTCGTTTACGGCCTTTGTACCTGCCCTCTTTGAGTCCATGCCCTTTGCTGCAACTGTCAAAAAGTCGCACAGGTCCGATTGCGAAAACGTGTGGCCCGATACAGTGCAGGCATCGGCCACCGCCTTGATGGAGGCTATCCACTTGCCGTACGCGTTGACAGTTGCGAGCGACACGTTGCCCACAAACTCTACTGCCTTTTTGCGGATCTCGGCATCCTCTATCTTTAGCATGTCAAGCGATGACGAAAGAATGTTTCCGAGCGAAGCGGAATCTTCGAGCCTTGGTGAGGTTGTAGCAGGTTGCCTGCCAGAAGCCATAGCGAGCTGTACTATCACCACATGCCTTAAAGCTTTCGCAACACCTCGACACTAGTCGGACAATCATCATAAGCAGCAACTATTTACCTGCCCGCCCAAGACACAAAGCACGATGGACACGCTAGAGACGATATTTTCCATGCAGAAAGAGCTTGCAGGCATGATGGACTTGTCGAGATATCCCGCGACGGCCGAGGGCAAAGTCTCGGCTCTTTCCACCGCGATAATCCACGAAGCGGTGGAGCTTCAGCGCCTGACTAACTGGAAGTGGTGGAAAAAGCCTTCCGGCTTTGACGAGGCGGCTGCAAGGGAGGAGTTGATAGACATCTGGCACTTTGTTGTGCAGGCGTCTCTGGAACTTGGCATGACGCCGCAGGACATACTCGATGAATACAAAAAGAAAAACCAGGTAAACCGCGACAGGCAAAAGTCAGGCTATTAATGGCGCTAACTTTTCGAGGTCGGTGACTCCGGTCATGTCGATTATCTTGACCTGCTTCCGGAACGCCTCGACCTTTTCCCGTGGAGACAAGAGTATAGGGTACGGGCCTTCTGCCCCGATTATCCTGCCCTGCCCATCGATGCCGTTTCTGTGCAGGGCCAAAAGCGCATGGCCTGCCATGTGCCCCTTCACCTCTCTGCCGCACACCACTATCCGCTTCAGGCCAGGGTGTGCAAAAGCGTAATCGATGATGGCATCGATGCCCTTGTTCTCGGACAAGAGCCGGCCGGCTATCGCGACCTTGCCCATTATTTCAGACTTGGAAATCTCTTCAAGAAGGTCTATGCTGCCAAGGGTGCATATTGCCACCTCTTTGCCCCTGCCCTCGAAACTCTCGTGCTTGACTGGTATGAGCGCCTCGCAAATCTTGCCTGCCGCGTCGTCAAACTTTTTCTTAAAAGTCATAGGCCCCAGCTGACCTTGTTTGTAGGAACCACGCGCACAAAGGGCGCCTCGCCCTCCTTCCAGGGGTCGAGCCTGACCCACGCAAACCTGTCGTGGAAGATCTTGTATAGGCGCGCAAACTCTTTGCCCCTCTCTATTATCTCGGCCATGCCCTGCACGCATACCGCCTTGTTGCCAACCGAGCTGTCATAGATGTCGACTGCAAGCGCGACTTTGTCATTTTTCTTTACGTTCTCTAGCTTCCGGGTTTCAAGGTCCGTGGCAAAGTAGAACGCGCCGGCCTCAAACACGTACGACACAGGGACTACGTGCGGAGTGTTATCGTGGCAGGTCGCAAGCCTGCAAGCCTCGTTTGCAAGCAGGAACTCTTTTTCGGCCTTGGTAAACGAGATCAATTATACAGGAATTTCCTGTTTCTCGTATTTATTATAGCCGGCGCGAAGCAGAGGGTGGCAACAGCCCGCGCCCTTGCGCTGGACCCAAAGATCCTCCTGATAGATGAGCCTTTTGCTAGCCCGGCGCTGCCGCCTTGGATTCGCGCCAGCGGCTGTAGCGGATCATCAATATCCCTGCCGCAATAACGATGAGCGAAAGCGCAAGGAATGCAGGGGAAAACACCGGCTGCAGCTGCCCCGGCGCGGCTGACGAGTACTCGCACTTGCCGCCATCGCAGATCTTGGCCACCGGGAACACCAGAAGCACGATGACAAACGTAACGAGCAGCGCGACTCCTGCTGCGGACACTATTGCGCCCGACTTGGCCAGCAGTTCAATGCCGGTAGCCAACGCAGACCGTTGCGCCTTGGGAGCACATAACTATTTCCGCTCAGCTCAGATCAGAGGCTGGTCGCGTCCAAGGTCGAGTACTTGCAGCCGTCGCTCGTTGTGCGCTTGAACTGGCTGTCAAAGTAGAGGAACGGCTTGCCCTTGTCCTGATGCTGCCGCCAGAGGTCGTGGACGTTTTCAAAGTACTCTTTCTTTTTGCGCCCCTGCATCCGCAGGATCTCGTGCGAAAGCACGTGCGAAATGCGCGGGCAGTTTTCCTCCGCAAACATGGCGTTGCGCTTTGTCTCCGATCCTTCCTTCGGCCTGTTCCAGAACGCAAGGCCAAAGTTGTCGGTGGTGTAACCCTCTGTCTTGCAGTCCGTGAAAAACGGCTTGAACGGAGTCAGGTAAAAGTGGTATATGTCATGGCCCCTGCTTTCGTGGTCGCGCAGGAAAAGCGCAAGCGACATCCTGTCAAACAGCTTGCCCGGTATCACGGGCAGTATGTCTGCTTCCACTGCTATGTCAAAGTCGTAATAGCGCCTTATCCACCACTTGAAAAAGCGCGCCATGGAAGACACGTAGCCCCAGTCCTCGGCCTGCAGGCGCACCCATTCGTCATTGCGGGCGACATAAATGAAGAACAGTTTCTCTGCTTTCAAGGCCATGCTACTACTCGTGATGGTGACCGTGCATGTTGCTGCCTCCGCAGCTGCAGCTGTGCTCGTCCTCGCCCCCCATCCAGCCTATCCTTTCGGGCTGCGGGTGGCTCTTGCTCACGTGCTTGGTCAGCTTGTAGTCAGAGTCAAAAGTCTCGCCGCAGACGTTGCAGGTCAAAAGAACGCGGAACTCTTTCAACATGCCATGATTAAATAAGAAGGCATTAAAACCTTATGACGCTTGGCCTACGACCCTACGAAATACAAACAGGACTCGATGGACAGCTGGAACAGCCGTGCGCGTGATTACCACGACGGCTGGGCGGGCGCGGGGCGCGGGCCGTTCCGGTCTACAAGAGAGCTCGTAAATGCGGCCGGCATTTTGGAAGACAATTTCGTACTGGACGTTGCGTGCGGCACCGGCGCCGTGTCAAGGGAGGCATTTTCTCGCCTCGGGCCGGCGGGAATGCTTGTGGGGATTGACTTTTCAAGAGGGGCGCTAAAGATAGCAAGGGAAAACGTGCCGGCGGGCCACTTTGTAGAGATGGATGCAGAGAATATTGGTCTGCGAGGCAGGTTCGACAGGGTGCTGTGCCAGTACGCACTAATGTTCTTTCCAGAGCCGGCGCGCGTGCTGAAAGAACTGCGCGTGCTCTTGAAAAAAGGCGGCACGATTGCAGTGGCCGTGCACGGCACGGCTCAGGGTGTGCCCTATTTCAGCACCATAATGGAGCCGGTGCTAAAGCGCATACCGGACATCAGGCCGGAAGGTGCGCCGACGGTGCACCGTTTTGGCGACCCGAAGGACCTTGAAAACGTGCTGGCTTCTGCAGGTTTTGCAAGCGTCACTGTCAAAAAATTCGTGTTCGATTATGAAGCAGGCCCGTTTTCCGAATACTGGTCAGACTACATGTCTACGACAGCAGCCGCCATACGGCCAAAGATAGAGGCAAAGGGCGCGCAGGTGGTGGCCGAGATAAAAAAGGAAGCAGAGGAAAAGGCGCAGCGTTTTATCAAAAACGGAGAGATAAGGTTCCCGTGGGACGTCCTCGTCGCGACTGCAAAAAGCTAACTATGTACAGTAACTTTATTACATTCACGCCTAATCCACGGACATATGCCTCCATGCAACAAGGAATGCAAGGTAAAGGTCTACGAAGCAAGAAACATCAAGTTCACCAACAAATTTCCCGTCAACGGTGGAGCAAACTGCAACAAGACCCTGAAGGGCGACCAGAAACTCGTCGACTTTGTAAAAAGGTCTGTTGAGAGCAAGACTACTCCGATAGAAGGCCACCTGTGCGCTGAAGGGTGCACGTGCGATCCAGTAGGGACGCCGAAGTGGGGAAACTGGCGCAAGTACAAGTTCAAGATGACAGTGGTCGACGGCAACTGCAAGTTTCCGATTGCAGGCAACTATGAGAAAAGGTCGGGTGTGTCGGAGGGCGTGTGCGTAGAGCCGGAGGATTCTGAGGATGACTATGGCGAAGTCCCGATAGCCTACGCAGGCAGCGGCAGGAGCGCAAGAAAGACGCAAAGAACCGCTTAGGGATTTTTTTACCAGACATGGCGACAAGTTCTTGATTATACTTGTCATTGCAGACGAAAACTAACTGATTGTTTACTGGCCGTGTTCTCTGTTCAGATGACAACAGTGGATGCAGGGCCGTACGCAGGTCATCCTGACTGCATTCTGGCATTTGTATCCATGCTATAAAAAACTCGATTGACCTTGTTTTACTGGAGACTCTCATAAAACCATAGGGGTCGATGTCGGCCTCTGCGTGTGCGTCAGCAATAGTTATGGCTTGCAAGGATGCAACAAGACGAGCCAATCACCCAAGTGTCCGACATCTAACCCCTAATGTGATTCTAGGGGAATTTTAAATGAGTTTCTGTAGTTAGCATTGTTATACGAAGCGAGTCTTTCTTTTTTAAAACCTAGCATTCCACAATTAATGACTATCTACAAGAGATTCGCCTCTGAAGATCGGTCACCTGTTCATCAAGGGCATGAAAGCTTGGGGTTAGCCGGCAAGTAAGGCCCTCTACTTGTCATTCTCTGACAGGAACGAAACTGTGCTGAATAAACCCTTCTCTTATCATTCGCATAATGAATCCGGCAGAGCAAGAGCTGACGCATTTAACTACTCACAAGGTCATATATCCCTAGGAACAGACCGTGACCTGCCGCATAGTTGAGAGTGATGGGGGATGATTGTTGACCAATACCTCCAATATGCACAGGAAATGATTACCAAGCTTTCAACCAATCCGATCTTTATAGAATTTGGCCTCCCGGGGCTTTTCGTCAATAGTTTACTTGCATCTACCGCTTTACCTTTACCCATAGAGATTGCAGTATCGGCCCTTCTGGCGGCAGGTCAGGACAAGTTCCTAGTTTTGCTCACTCTAGCTGCAGGTACTGTCGCCGGAGGATTTCTAAGCTACTTTATCGGCAAATCAGGAGACAAGGTATTTCGCTTTTTAAAACCCAAGAAACAAGAAAAGAAGCAGAAAAGGGGACATGACATATTGACAAAGTACGGATGGCTTGCTTTGGTTGCAGCTCCATGGATCCCCGTCTTTGGCGACATTATAATCATGATAGCAGGGGCAAAGAGTTATGATATTCGCAAGTTTACAATAGCAATGACAGCCGGCAAAATCGCCAAAGCTGTCGCTACGGTGTATTTTATCAGTTTGGTCACAACGAGATTGTTTGGAGATATGTGAATTAGAGATGCGATTAAAAGTCGGCGAGTGTTTCGTTTCTTTACTATAGAGGAACCTCATAATCTGCATTAGGCAGACACTTGTCACAATATTTCTGAATGACTACACAACCTTCCAGCTGAAATAATGCATTGGTTGTTGCTGTCGCTGAGCATATCCCGCAGTACACTGCGTTCTGATTTCTTTTCAATTGTACAGGCGTTATTCGGAAAGGTTTTGTCATTATTCATTAGTCATTTGCCGAGTATATAACGACGACTTGATTTAGTATGGTAAGACTTGCTATCCTACTCTCATATATCATATCCAAGCATGAACGACAATGTACCAAAGTCCTTGTCGTTTGCTGCTGCCAAAAGCTAGCCCCGTCTACAAAAGGCAACTAAATAAAGTATAACATTCTGAAAAAGCGCAAGACTCTTACTGATGACCTGCTTAATGTTAAGGAGGTCTTGGAGAGGCTGGAAGAATTATGAAAGATTGCATTCAGTGCCTTAATCCCATTAACGCGGAGACTTTGTCCTTTGAGCAGCGTCTTATCGACGACCAGGACTTTTGTCGCAAATGCTTTGAAGAGGCGGCAGAAGGCGACGGTTTGGCCTACCTGGACAATTCCCGCTTTTTGACTTCTAACAGATAGTGTCGCGGTATTATGTTTGGAATCGCTAATGTGACGGCAACTCATACTCTGCTTTATCCAGACATTTCTCGCAGTATTTCTGAACTACCATACATTCATCCAGTTGGAATAATGCTTCCATTGTGGCATTTTTAGAACAGACAATACAGAATATGGGCGAATTGGTGGTAGTCTTTGATGCAGGTCTTGTCTTAATTGGTTTTAGCACCATTCGGCTTGACAGGCACTCGATATAACCCTTCAGGATTTGCATCTAGTTGCAATGTACACTAGACTGTTTTAAGAGATGGTCGGGACGTACTAGTACGTAATAATGAGGTACTGGCTCCGCCGGGCATCCTGTTTCACGCTTCAAAGGTTTGTCACACCCGGCGGGCCATCATCATCATCAAATTCTCAGTGATTGAATTCTACCATGACTCTCCAGCAACAACGGGTCTGAATCAGGGCTTACTTTGTGCATAAGTCTTTGCGCCAGTGAAATCAATTGCCACACAAGGCTCGTTTCCTACTACCCACGCGTCATGTCCTGGAGGCACTAGTCCCGTATCACCCGCAGAAAATTCTTGTTCGCTTCCATCGTCCATTCTGACTCTCATCCTGCCGGAAATCACGTACATCGTATGAGATTGCTTGCAAGAATCCGTCTTGACGATGGGCTTCACAGACGTGGACCATTTCCATCCTGGTTCAAATGTTGCCTTGCCAATTGTTGCTTCTCCAAGATTTGTTAGGTCGATTTTCCCGTTATCGAATTTTCTTGTTTCATCCGGACTTGACATACTCTTTCTTTGCATTTCCACCATAGTAATTAGAAGAATGGCAATAGTTTCTAAAATCGATTGTGAAAGTTACTACCTAGATCTTATTCTAGAATTTGCGCCGAGAACGCGGGGTTTATGCAGTTTGGAGGAGAAAAGGAAACACGAGTTGTATTTTTTAGCCTCTTTCTGGCACCATAACAGCATCAATAATAGGGATAATTTCTATAGAGCCAAACTGTTAGAAATAGATTGTTTCGTCAATATTATCCTTAGATTTTCAAACTAATCTCGTTATTGATCATTTTTTTCTCAACTCATTATAATTATAACTGTATATTTAAGGTAATGTCCAATCTAACAGGAACCAAAAAGTTTCTGCTCCCTGTTCTTTTGGTCGCTGTCTTGGCGATTGCATCCTTTGCATACGCCATGCCGCATGTTTTGGCACAAGACGCGACCGACCAGGGAAACGACAATAACGATGACAACACTCTGACTGCACCCTCTGAAGACAACAATACAGCCAATAATGCCCCGGTCGTCCCTCAAGAGAATAATACCAGCAGCGACGGTGCCCTGACCGCTCAGAACAATAACACTACATCTACCCCGGAAGGTAACAATAATCTGAATAACCAATCCACGGACAACAATACTCAATCAACAACGCCAGAAGGAGGCAGCAACGCGATGAACATTCCGGAAAATAACAATGACAACAACACTATGACCATGCCGCCGTCGGAGAACAACAATAACACTATGACGACTCCCCCTGGAAACAACAACACCGAGACTACTCCTCAAGAGAACAATAACACTTTGACCGCTCCATCTGAGAACAACAATACTAACACTAACACCAATACTAACAACAGCACTAACACCAACAATAACACAAGCAACAATACTAATACAAACAACAATCTCCTCAACAATACCAATACCAATACTAACACTAACACCAACAACGTACAGGTAACACAGCAAGTCGTCGGGTCGGTTAAAGTAGCCAACAACCAAAAGGTGGAGAACTTTTCAGAGGCTAATCTAAAGATCAAGCACGACAGAGCGGAAGAAGTAGCAAAAACTCACTTTAAGAGCGGAAACGTGATTGACAGCCATCTGAGCATAGTAAACAACTTTCTCGTGTACACTGTCATCATTGCCAATGTACAGTCCAGTACTGTCAACATTGTATTTGTTGATGCCGGCAACGGAAACGTGATCTTCATATCGCCCCCGATACCCGCCGACCGCGAAGACATATCCAGTGGAAGAAACGAATGCGACTGCAACTGCGATAATGGAAAGGAGCATCACCATCACTGGCCATGAGCAAAACCGTCACCTGTACTGATGTGCACGTATGACATCATTACAGCAGGCAGCGCGCTCGTGTAAAGCCAAAGCCGCGGGCCTCAATAGAGTGAGGCCCTTTTCTTCTTTCTTTTTCTCTGCTATGTGCAGTTATGCACTTACAAAGCTTGTGTAAGGGTCGTTAACTAATGCCTATACCACCTCCGATAAGTTCTTAATTTACCTCCCCAACATTTCTCTAGGTGGACTAGTTTTGGCATTCAAAAAAGTCGGCGCGGTCATACTGCTCGTCTCAAGCATGGACAAGTCGGTCAAGTTCTACAAGGACACGCTTGGGCTGCAGCTAAAGAGCAAGTCCAAGGATTGGACCGAGTTCTTCAAGGACGGCACGGTACTAGCGCTCACCCCGGCCAAGAGAAAGAGCATGGTAAGCTCTGGCACGGGAATGCTTGTCGGCTTTATGGTAGCCGACATGAACGTCACGGTAAAGGAGCTAAAGGCGAAAAAAGTAAAGTTCTTCAAAAAGCCCAAGGACGAACCGTTTGGCAAGCACGCGGTAATCGAGGATCCGGACGGTCACCTCATATCCATCGCAGAGATAAAGACAAAGTCTGAGGAAGGCTTTGACATGCTCGGCATGTTCGGAACCGATTAGTACTACTTCCACGCGGTGACCAGGTACAGCGAGCCTCCGAAATCCTGCAGGGCCATTCTGGTAAAGCCGGCTGCCTTGAGCAGAGCCTCTACTTCGTTTCTTGTCATAAAGCGGTAGCCCTGCAAGGAAAAGTCCACCTGCATACCCATTATCAACCTGCTCTCGTCGCTTGTCTTTTCGGGCAAGAGCCCTTCCACTATCGCAATCGCGCCGCCTTTTTTCAGCGCGCGGTAGCAGTTTGACACTATCGCCTGTTTGTCAGACGCCGCATAGAGCGACTCGCCTAGGTAGACGAGGTCGAACTCATTCTCAAAAGCCATCGCTTCACCGGTCTCCCGCAGTATCTCTACAGGCTTGCCGGCGGCCATCTCCATCGCCCTGTGCGCGGCCTCGGACGGCTCGACTCCCACAAAGGATGAGCGCGGGTAGCCCTGCAGCAGTTTTTCAATGAACGTGCCGGTGCCGCAGCCGACGTCAAGCACCCTGCACCCTCTGGAGAGCATTGCATGCAGCTTGCGGCCCTTGTTGGTTTTTATAGCGTACAGAAACGCGTTGTGGTCCCAGTCGGTCGCCTCCACAATCGCCTCAAACGTGGAGGTCATATCGCGCGTCCTGCCCGTCTTTACCAGCTCTTCAAGCCCGCCATACTCTAGGCTGCGCAGCGCAATGTAGGAGAACTGGCCTCCAAGGTAGTTTTGGCTTTTTTTGTCAAGGAGGATCTCTTTCATCCTTGCCGGCAGGTGCAGCTTTTTGCCTTTCATCTTCAAAAAGCCAAGTGCGACAGCTGCAGAGCACCACGCCCTCACTGCATCCCTGTCGAAATTGGCCTGTGCCGCAAGGCCGTCGGGAGTCGCATCGGCCTGTACAAGCGCGTCAAATAGCCCCGTCCTGCGCCCGACGTGCGCGACCCACACTCCGTACAGGCCGACAGAGTACCCCCACAGTCTCTTGAATTCCGCGCTCCTCGCCTTCCAGGCAGCTGGCATTATTATGGCCAGCTACACATTGCGCCTGCTCTTAAACGGTACTTTCTTGCCGGGGTTCAGAAGACAATCGGGGTCGAAAAGTTCCTTGACGGTTTTGAAGAGCGCGGTGATTTTTCTACCATACATCTGCTCGATGTAGCCGACCCTCGCAAGGCCGTCGCCGTGCTCGCCCGTTATCGTCCCGCCGCTTGCTATGACCTGTGCAAAGACGCGGGAGGCAAGCGCGCCGATCATCTCCGACTCGGCTTTTGAATCCGTGTCGACTAGAGGCCGCGTGTGTATGTTGCCGTCCCCCACGTGGCCGTACATGACGTAGTCGAGCTTGTTGTCTCTGTACGCGACAAGCAGGTTTTCCGTATGCGCGGCAAGTATCTCGGGCCGTACTACAGTATCCTCCACGAGCCCAATCGGCTTTCTGCTTCCAACCGTCATCTTCATGATGTTTCCAAGAGCACCTTTTCTTGCGGCCCATATCCTAGCCATGCTCTGCTCGTCAGTCGCGTATTCCACTACCTTGGCGCCTGCGGCCGTCATCCTGTCTCTGCATCTTGCCATCTGCGCTTCGACCTTGGCGCGGCTGTCGCCGGCAAACTCGACGTACAGGAGGCATCCAGTCTCTGTGCTTTTCTCCAGCGCAAGAACCGTTGCGTCCAGCATTTCAAGGGCGACCGGCGATGATTCCAGTATCGCAGGGACCGCCCTTACCGCGGCAAGCAGGTCCTCAAAACCAACCACAAGAAGAAAGCGGTGCTGCGGCAGGTCCAGCACCCGCAGCCTTGCAGATGTGACGAGCGCAAGCGTGCCCTCTGACGCGGCGATGGCCTTGTGTGGCTCAAAACCGCGCTTTATCACCGCGTCGAGCCTGTAGCCGCACGAGTTCTTGCTCACCTTTGGGTAGCTGCTGATTATAGTTTCAGCGCTTGGCGCAAGCAGCATCTTTAGTTTCTCCATACGGGCGTCAAAATTATCCTCGCCTGCATGGCCGGCAGAGCCGTCCGCGTATACAAGGTCGAGTGCCTCGACAAAGTCTATGGTGTTGCCGAACCCGAGGCAGTGCACGCCGCTTGAATTGTCCGCTATCATGCCCCCGATTGTGCAATAGTTGCTGCTGGCAGGGTCCGGCGGCAGGAACTTGCCCTTCTTTTTCAATTCCTTGTCAAGGACGCCTTTTACTATCCCCGGCTCGACTATTACATAGTCGTCGCCTGTTTCAAGCACCCTGTTCATGTGCCTTGCAAAATCAAGCACGAGGCCACCATCCGAAAGCGACTGTCCAAGCAGACCGGTTCCCGCGCCCCTCCCCACCACGGACACCTTTTTTGAAAACGCGTAACGGCATATCGTCTGCACGTCGCCGGCGTCTTTTGGGCACGCAACCAGCGCGGGCTTGATTTCATAGTGGCTTGCGTCCATCGAGTAGACCTGCCTGCTCCACTCGTCAGAGAGCACCTCTCCCTTGGCAATGCGTACAAGCCCGTCGCTTATCATCGTCATCAACTAGCTTTGGCGGTGCCACTATTATAACAAACTCGGCTATTTCAAACTGAATGATTAAATAACACTGGTTATGCTGTAGCGGATATGATGCAGGCGGAACACTGCCCCGTATGTGCAGGCAAGGGAGTCATCGAGATAACAGATTCCCAATGCCCGTTCTGCAACGGCACGGGCGAGCCAAGCAGGGCTGCAGAAAGTTACATGAAGGTCCACATCTGTCAGTGCATATTCCTCGACAGGAAGAACTGCCCCATCTGTGGCAAGCGTTGCCATCATAGTACTCCCAATAGGCCAAAAATACTAATAGCACCAAGATAGCAATAATTGTACTGG
>NZ_CAMLDP010000033.1 GCF_946478925.1 uncultured Nitrososphaera sp.
AGAAATCATGGATGAGTAATTATCTCCTAGTCGGACTACAATATCGCAGGATCTTCAAGCCAAAGGTTAATTAAATCCAAAAGGCGCCTTGATTCTGCATGGCGCAGTTCAAGTTAGTCATTTCCGACTCGACAGGCAGGAGCGTCTCGCAGGAGCTCAAGGACAAGTCCGCGCAGCCGCTGCTTGGCGCTAGGATTGGTTCCATTCTCGATTCATCCGTAATAGGCATTTCAGGTGGCAAGGTCAAGATAACAGGAGGCTCTGACAAGTCCGGCACCCCAATGCGCTCTGACGTCCACGGCGGAGTAAAGAAATACGTGCTGATGTCCGAAGGCGTCGGCGCCAAGAACCTGGAAGGCGGCAGGATTCGCAAGCTGGTCAGGGGCAACATGGTCACCGAGGAAATTTATCAGTTGAACGTCAGCCTGGTGGAAGGCAAGCTGCCGGAAAAGCCAAAGGAAGAAGCGGCCCCGGCTGCTGAAGCTCCGGCAAAAGAAGAAAAGAAGAAAAAGTAAGTTTTTTCCTCTCCTTACCTTAATATCAGAGAGAATTAAACGGTAGATATCAATTGCACTGGAAAGAGACACTGCCGGACTGGTACATAAAGGAATTTGGATACCAGCCCAGCGTTAACATTGGCACGTCGGGCCACGTGGACCACGGCAAGACCACGCTCGTAGAGGCCATCACGGGCGTGTGGACGAGCGCGCACAGCGAAGAGCTCAGGCGCGGCATTACAATCAAGGTAGGTTATGCAGACGCAGCGTTTTACAAGTGTTCAGGGTGCGAGCCCCCGCAGTGCTACGGGACGCAGCCGACCTGCGAAGGATGCGGCGGCAAGGCAGAGCTGTTGCGCGTCGTGAGTTTCGTAGATTCTCCCGGCCACGAATCATTGATGGCAAACATGCTTTCCGGCGCCGCGCTGATGGACGGCGCCATACTCGTGATGGCGGCAAACGAAAAAGTGCCGCAGCCGCAGACCCGCGAGCACCTTCTTGCGCTCTCTGTCCTTGGCATACAGCAGCTCGTCCTCGTACAGAACAAGGCCGACCTTGCCACTTATGACGAAGCGTTGGACAACTACAAGCAGATCAAGGACTTTGTAAAAGGCAGCATCGCAGACAAGGCACCGATAGTGCCCGTGTCTGCGCAGCACCGGCTCAACATCGACTCGCTCATCGAAGCGATTGAAACCAACATCAAGACGCCAAAGAGGCTCAAGGACGTACCCCCGATAATGCACGCGCTGCGCTCGTTTGACATCAACAAGCCGGGCGCGCCGATAAAGCAGGTCAAGGGCGGAATCCTAGGAGGCGCGCTGGTGCAGGGCGAGTTTTCCGTCGGCGACGAGATAGAGATAAGGCCGGGACTGGTGGACGAAAAGAAAAACAGGTATGAGCCCATTACCTCCGTGATTTCGACGCTTGGTACAGGCGCCGGCCTTGTGGACAACGTCAAGCCGGGCGGCCTCGTAGCTATTGGAACAAAGCTGGACCCGACGTACACAAAGAGCGATTCTCTGATAGGCTCTGTCATCGGCAGGCCTGGCACGCTTCCAAAAGACGTCGAGGACGTTACTGTCGAGACACATCTCTTTGACACGGCTGTTGGCACGCAGGATATGGTCAAGGTCGAGCCGATAAAGGCAAAGGAGCCATTGAGGCTCAACATCGGAACGGCTGCGGCAGTCGGCACTGTTACCAGCGTTCGCGACGGCAAGATGGAAGTGAAACTGAAAAAGCCGGTGTGCCTGATGCCAAAGAGCAGGGTCGCCATCAGCCGCAGGATTGCAGAAAGGTGGCGCCTCATTGGGTCCGGAATAGCGGTCTAGTGCTATGCAGGTTCTCTGCGACACAAGTTTCCTCATGGTCCTCGTGCAAAAGCCGATAAAATACATTGACAGGGTGGAGCACGAGTTTGGCCGGCTTGACTTTATCGTTCCTGGAATTGTCATCGACGAACTGAAGAGGCTTGCAGAGAAGGCGGGACCAAAGCGGGCCATGATGGCCAAGACCGCGCTTGAAATCATCAGCACAAAATTCAAGGAGGTGCAGATCCCAAAAGCCGCGCATGTGGACGACGCGATTGTGGAATACGCGACGGAGAACAAGTGCGCCGTTGCGACCATCGACACCAACCTGCGCAGGCGCCTCATTGCAAACGAAGTGCTCGTACTGACGCTGAGCCGCGACAGGCTCGTCGTGGCAAACCCGAACCTGGACTGAAAACTTAAATAAATTTCAGATGAGTCTTTCTCATGCTCGATTACAAGGGGATAAAGTTCCACTGGCTTGGCCACGACGGCTACAGGATTGTCGCCAGCGGAAAAACGATCTACATCGACCCGTACCAGCTGTCCAAGGCGCAGCAGGGAAGAAACGACGCCGACATTGTCCTGATAACCCACAACCACTATGACCACCTGAGTATGGATGACCTGAAACAGGTGGTCGGCAAGAAAACCGACATAATAGCGGCAAAGGAATGCGCGGAGCAGCTAAGGCCGCTTGGGCTTGCGGTAAATGCGGTTGCGCCGGGCGACAGGGTGATGGTGCAAGGCGTGCAGGTGGAGGTGGTGGCGGCGTACAACACCAACAAAAAGTTCCACCCAAAGGCCGACAAGAAGGTCGGCTACGTGATGACGCTGAGCGGCATTCGCGTCTACCACGCCGGCGACTCTGACGACATACCGGAAATGTCGCAGGTGCATCCTGACATCGCGCTCGTGCCGGTCTCTGGCACGTACGTCATGACTGCAGACGAGGCCGCAAAGGCGGTGGACGAAAAGATAAAGCCAAAGATGCTTGCGATCCCGATGCATTATGCCTCAATTGTCGGCTCGAAAAAAGATGCGGCGCGTTTTAAGGAACTGGTAAAGGCGTGCCCCGTGGAGATACTTGAGCAGGAATAAAATAGGCAGTACCTTAAAAAAGAGGTGAAGGCTCCACAAACGGCAATATATGTTGCAAGGCGGCAAGTCGCTGTTCAGCGTTGGCTCTTTTGAATTTCAGACCAGACACCTCATAGTCATAGCCGTCCTTGCGATGGCGTTTTCGATTGCAGTAATCATGAGGGCGATGCCGATAAAGTACGGCGCCTACCTCAACGAGTTTGACCCGTATTTCGACTACAGGGCCACGAAATACATCCTCGACAACGGCCTTGACGCCTACTGGCACTGGCACGACACCATGTCGTGGTATCCAGAAGGGCGCGACATCCCCGGCACATCGCAGTCAGGGCTGCATGTGACTGCGGCCATAATGTACTCGATGTTTGGAGGCGGCGGGTCGCTCCTTGATTTTACCATAATGTTTCCCGTCGTCATGGGCTCGCTTACGGTCATCGTCGTCTTTGCGCTTGTGCGCGTCCTTGGCGGTACTACCGCGGGGCTCTTTGCGGCGCTTCTCTTTGCACTAAGCCCGCCAATCATCCTCAGGGGCAACCTCGGCTGGTTCAAGTCAGAGCCACTCGGGCTGTTCTTCGGGCTCTTGGCGGCGTACCTGTTCATCTCGGCCATAAGGCACAAAGAGATCAAGTATGCGATACCAAAGGCGGTGCTCGGGGGGCTTCTCCTCGGCCTTGCAAACGCCTCTTGGGGAGGGATACAGTACTTTAGCATCCCGATAGCCCTGTTTTTCCTTGCGCTTCCGTTCTTCAAGCGCGACCTGACGATACCGATGTACGTCGCAGTCGCCTTTACGGTATTCACGCTGATAGCCGCTGCAGGATTCCCAAGGCCGGGAATGTCGTTCATCGCCGGCCTGCCGGGAGTCGCCATGATAGGGACCACCATCTTTCTCGTCGCGGCCAACTTTGTCGGCAAGATGAGCAAGGACAACGAGCGCGCAAGGCAGCGCAACATGGTCTTTTTGCTCATCGCGTTTGTGGCGGCAGGCATCGGCCTGGTGGTTTCAGGCTCGTACATCTCGCCCAGTTTCAGATACATCAATGCAATCTTCCCTGGCGTCTCGTCGCAGAACGCGCTGGTGGAATCGGTAGCGGAGCACCTGACTCCCACGATTGCGGACTATTTCACAGACTTTTCCATCCTGCTGATATTTGCTGGCTTTGGCGCGTGGATGGCTTTTCAGAGGCGCAACGACACGGCGGTGTTTGCGCTCATCATCGGCATCACAGGCGCGTACGTGAGCGCCACGTTTGCCCGCCTGCTGGTTTTTGCGTCGATAGGCGTCATAGTTCTTGCAAGCATCGGCCTCTACGAGATAACAAGGAGCATACTTGAGCACAGAGACGCGCACACGTCCGGCCCGCAAAAGGGCAAGCGCAAGGAAGCGGCCAAGCAGCCGATGGGCACCCCGGTCAAGATGGCGTACGTCGGCATCGTGATAGCGATGCTCCTCATCCCCGTGTTCTACCCGCCAAACTCCAACTGGGTGGCTGCCGTCGACGTGCCGACTGCCATCGGAAACGGCGGCACGGTGTTTCGGACCACGAGCACCGACTGGATAAACGCGACACAGTGGATCTCCGAGCACACCGAAAAGAACGCGGTCATCGCGTCGTGGTGGGACTATGGCTACTGGATAACCACGCTCGGCGAGCGCACCACCATTGCGGATGGCGCCACCTTCAACCAGACCCGCATCGAGACGATAGCCAAGATGTTCTCCGGCGACGAGCAGTCCGGCATAAAGATAGCGCACGACCTGAAGGCAGACTACCTCGCAGTCTATGTCGTCGGCCAGCACCAGTTTAACGGCAGGCCAGGAGGCGGTAACTCCACCGGCGCCGACGTCCCGGTGTTTACCCTCGGGCAGGGCGGAGAAGAGAGCAAAAAGAACTGGATAATCAGGATTGCAGGCTATGACACAGGCAGATACCTGGAAAGCGACGGCTTTACGCCCAAGAACGCGTTCTGGAACAACACGCTCCTTGGCAAGCTCATACCGTACGATCCACTCTCTTTTGCGTCGTTCACCTCGACCGGCCTTGCCAACATACAGCCGACATACAAGCCCGGTCTGGTAGGGCTTTACTCAAAGCATGTAAAGTACCCCGCGGACGGCGACCCCAGCCTGCCGTTCCACCTGGTGTACGCGTCGCCAAGCTTTGAAAAAGACAGCAGCATCGTGACGGGCGTCCTCATATACAAGGTAAACAAGGACTATGTGCCACATCCCACGCATGACCCGTACACCCCGACCAGCGGGACGCTGGCAAACATGACGCCGGGCCCGCAGATAGCCGAGATAACTACCACGCAGGGCGTGATAAAGGCAGAGTTCTTCCCCAACGCTGCGCCAAAGACGGTCCAGAACTTTATCGATCTTTCCAAAAACGGCTTTTACGACGGGACGGCCTTCCACAGGATTGTACCAGGCTTTGTGATACAGGGAGGCGACCCGCTGACCAAGAACGCGACTGCAGACAGGAACCAGTGGGGAACTGGCGGCCCAGGCTACAAGATAAACGCCGAGTTTACCGATATACCCCACAACAGAGGAATACTGTCGATGGCAAGGACGGCAAACGACCCCAACAGCGCCGGCTCGCAGTTCTTCATCGTGCTCAAGGACGACAATAACATAAGGCAAGTCCTTGACGGCCAGTACACTGCCTTTGGGCGCGTCATAGCGGGCATGGACGTGGTGGACAAGATAGCGAGCCTGCCGACGGTCGGCGGCAGCGATCAGAGCGTCAGCGACCACATCGCAAATCCTGACGACGCAAGGATACTGTCAGTGAAAATAGTGCCCCGCTAGAGCGCTTTCAAAAGGTCGTCGTGGATTATTCCGTTCGTGGCCACGATGTCCAGCTTGTCAAAGACAGGGAACGCCGGCTTGCTCCCGTCAAGGAGCGTCCACTTGCCACCGGCCTCCTCAAGAATCAGGCCGGCGGCTGCAATGTCCCACATGGACAGGTCGTTGTTTATCGTGCCGTCCAGCCGGCCGGAGGCGACGTACGCGACTTCCAGGCAGAGGCTGCCGAGCTTGTGGAAGCGCTTTATCTTTTTCAGTATGTTTGCGCTGATGCGCTCAAACCTGCCCTGGTCGAACTTTGTGTGGTTCACGTTCAGGTACAGCTCTTCAATGTTGCGCCTCTTTGTGACTGCAATCCTTTTGCCGTTCAAAAACGCGCCCTTGCCCAGGACCGCGGTAAACTCTTCGTTGTGGTTTGGGTCGACAAGGACGCCAGCCAGGGTCTGCGAGCCCTTGCAGAGTGCAATTGACGTGCAAAAGAACGGGATTCCGATGACAAAGCTTGCGGTGCCGTCAAGCGGATCTATGACGAAATAATATCCGTCTTTTTTCACGCCGGCGTTGATTTGCCTGTCCTGCTCCTCGGCTACGAATGGAATGTCTGGAAACTGCTTTTTCAGGTACGACATTATGAGTGCCTGCGACTCGCCGTCCACCCTTGTCACGAGCGAGCGGTCGTGCTTTACCGAAACGTCATAGGTTTCAGAATTGCCAAAATTGTCCTTCAGCAGTTTTGCGGCCTGCCTGCCGGCGGCAAGCGAGTGCCGCAGTGCGTCTTCTTTGAGCTCCAAGCGGTGCTTCTTGCTAGCCTGCGAGCCGTAATAATCGTTTCCGGCAGATTTAATACGGTTTTTGCACGAGATTTCAGGCGTTGGCAATTTCAGAGGAGTTTGTCCGTGAACATCTTGACAGGTGGATCAGGGCATGGAACAGCCGCGACCTTGCCGCGGTCCTTGCCATGTATTCTGACGACATCGAGTTTGCAAGCCCCAAGATAAAGGCGATGATGCCGGAAAAAAGCGAGGGCAGGGTAAGGGGCAAGAAGGAACTTGAACAGTACTGGTCGCTTGCGCTGCAAAAGCTCCACGAACTGCATTTTACCCCGGTAGCCTTTGCGATAAACGGCGACCAGTGCTATTTCGAGTACAGCTCTTTGCTGAACGGCCAGAGGACGCTCGTGGTGGAAAAGTTCCAGTTTTCAGGCAGCAGCGGCCTTGTAGTCAGGTCCAGCGCGTTTTACGGCGCGCAGGGCTAGCGGCCGGCCGCAGCAAGCGCAGCATAGATGAACGGCAAGAGCGTCGACGCCTCGCCGTGGATTGTAGTCTGCCTCGCCTTGGTCGTGACCTTGCCCCATGATATTGCTTCAGCCACGAGCGCGCCTGACAGGCTCCCGTCCCATTCCGGCGCCGTGGTGATGTAGACGGCATAGTCGAGGCCGCCGCGGTACTGGTTCCACCAGAGCGTGTGGTGCTTTGAAATCCCGCCCCCTATCATGAAGGCGCCGGATTTCTTGGCGTCAAACACCATGTCGGAAAGTTTCGTCTCGTCCTTTAGCAGGTTGAGCTTGAAATCCTTGTGCTGCTGGTTGAACAGCCATATCTGACTCCCGACTGCGCCGTCGACTATGCCCGGCACTATCACGGGTATCTTGTTCTTGTGAGCCCAGTAAAGGAAAGACGACTCGCCAAGTGTGCTACCGATATAATCGGTGATTTCGTAGGTCGACACGTCGCGGTGGCCTGCCTTGTACATGTCGTTCAGGCATTCCTGAACCTTTTCCTCAATGAGCGGGCCGTATGCAGTCATCGGCACGAGCACGTTTCCGAGGCGATGGACCTTCTTTTTCAAAAGGGTCATGTCGTCCATGCGAAAGTCGCCGGCGTAGTACTTGTCGTACGACCTTGCGATGTCGTGGTCCAGCGCGCCGCAGGTAGTGATGACGACGTCAAACATCCTGTTCTTCAGCATGTCCCGGACAATCCCGCGGGCGCCTGTCGACATCAGCGCGGCCACAAAGGACAGGAACTTGGTGCATTTTGGCTCCTCTATCATCCTTTTCAGGATGTCGACCCCGTCAGCGAGGTTGCGCGACTCAAAGCCACCCGAGCTTGCCATGCTCGCAAATATCGAGTTCACGTCAGAGTCTCTTGAAATAGCGTGATCCTTTACCGCGCTGTGCAACAGGTCGTTTGCCCCTTTTTTCTTGCCGGCCATAACAGCGCCGTACAGGGCGCGCTATAATAAAAATAATGTCCTGCAGGGAGTCGCTTTCGCCTAGCCTTTGCAAGAAACGCACGCGAACAGAATTTTTTAAATGCAGGTGCTTTTCTAACTAAAGGGTGCACGACGACCACAGCAGCCACGATCACCACGGCAGCGACCAGAGACACACGTTTTCCGGGCGCAAGATAGACCCGCCGACAGTTTCTCCAAACATGACCGTTCCTGATTTGATAAAGTTCTACGGCTCGACCGGCTACAACGCAAGAAGGCTTGCCGAGGCCGCCGAGATATTGCAGGACATGATAGACACCGGCTCTACCGTCTGCCTCACGCTTGCCGGCGCCATGACTCCGATAGGCATGGGCAAGACGATTTCGGAGATGATCGAGGCGGGGTTCATAGACTGGATAGTGGCTACTGGCGCAAACGTGTACCACGACTTGCACTTTGCGTACGGCCTGCCGGTAAAGCAGGGCCATTTCGATGTCGACGACGACGTGCTCTATGCAAAGCAGATCGTCCGCATCTACGACGTGTACATCAAGGAGCTAGAGACCTTGCAGGCGCAGGACCTTTTGGTCCAGAAGGACATCGCAGAGAGGTCGGCAGAGATACCCAAGAACGCGTCCACAGCAGACATTGCATACGCGCTGGGCAAAGCCGCAAAAGAGAACGCGAAATACCCTGACAAGTCGTTTCTGGTAAAGGCGTACGAGCACAAGGTGCCCGTCTACATGCCGGCGATAGGCGACTCGTCAATCGGCCTCAACATGCTCCCGCTTCTGCTTGAGGGCAGGGGCGTCTTCCCGAACACGATACTTGATGTCGCCGAGTCCGCGGCGATTCTGTGGAAGAGCAAGAAATCCGGCGGGCTGGAGCTTGGAGGCGGCGTGCCCAAGAACTTTTTCCAGCAGACGGGGCCGGCGCTGTATCAGATATTGAAGATAAAGGAGGGCGGCCAGGACTATTTGATCCAGATGACCGACGCAAGGCCGGACACTGGCGGACTTTCCGGCGCGACATTGCAGGAGGGCAAGAGCTGGGGCAAGATAAAGACGTCGCACCGAGGAAACGTCATCGTGTACGGCGACTCGTCCGTGTATTTCCCGCTGCTCTGCTCTTATGCGCTGTCGGTGTGCAAGCCGAGGAAGCAAAAAGAGATCTATTCCAAGAAGGACAAGTGGGTGCAGGAAATGAAAAAGATCTACTTTGCCAACAACAAGAAGGAAAAGAGTTCATGAGAACACTTCGTTCTTGACGACCCACCTTCCCCCTTTTGTCGACATCTCTAGCTGCCCCACCAGGTTGCCGTTTGAATAGACCTTGGCAAACTCGGAATTCGAGCCGAACATGGAAGAGAGGAGGTCCTTCTTTTCGTGGTAGCCGGATTCCAGGGTCTTTACGCCCAGTTTCCCGCTCACTCGCTTGATGATGTTGCGCGCTGCCGGCCAGTCGCCCTTCCACGAGATGAACTGGAAGTCGCCGAATTTTACCGTCGACATCGTGTGGCCCTCTTTCAGTTTTGCCTCAAAGTTGATCTTGTTCTTTTTTGCGTACTCGTTCATCCACGTTACTGCCTTTTCGCCCTTGCCCTGCTCTACTGCAAAGCTGTCCGCGCCGGCCACAGGCCAACATCGCATCTGCAATTATTTAATCGATTGCAGGCATGCTGCGGCAAAAAATATTATAAACAAACCTGCCTGAGAGGGATATATCGTGCGGGCTTTTGTAGCGGTCGACGCCCCGGGGGGCGGTATAGCAGGACTCCAGCATGAGATGATATCGTCATCTGGCTGGAGCCCGAAGGAGGTCAAGCCCGTGGAGCCAAATAATTTCCATTTTACGCTGATATTCCTTGGCGAGATAACAGGCCAGCAGGCTGAAAGGGTCAAGGAAAAGCTTGCGGGAGTAAAGTTTGAGCCGTTTCCCATCACGTACACGGGCGTGGGCGCGTTCCCAAAGGCATCAAACGCAAGGGTAGTCTGGGCGGGCCTTGACCGCGACGGGTCGGCAAAGCTCAGCGCGCTCGCAGAACAGGTTGTCGCAAAGGTTGCCGAAGCAGGCTTTGCTCCGGACAAGCCGTTCTCGCCTCATCTCACGATTTTCCGGGCCAAGAACAGGCACGTCGCAGTCGACGTGGCAAAGTACGCGGGCAAGACCTTTGGAACAAGCGTCGTCGACAGCGTGCACCTGAAAAAGAGCGACCTTGCCCCTTCCGGGCCGACGTACTCGAACATTTATACCGTCAGCGCTTCAAAAGGGTCGGGAGCTTGACCGATACTATCATCCAGGGCGTCCTCGAAAAGGCGCTTGCGCTGTGCAACCCCACTGCCGCGGAGGAAAAAAAGATAACCGCGGTCGCAGAGGAGGCAAAGAGGCTCGTAGAACATAGCAGGACGCCTGAAGTAAAGGACGTCATATTTGGAGGCTCATTTGCCAAGGGCACGTGGCTCCGGGGCGACGCCGACATTGACATTTTCGTGAAAATCGATCCTTCCGTCAGCGAGGAGAGGTTTGAAAAGCTGGGAGTAGAAATTGGCAGTAACGCGCTAAAGAAATACGGACCGAAACTGCGCTATTCTGACCATCCGTACGTCGAGGCGATAGTCAGGGGCACCAGGATAAACATCGTTCCGTGCTACGACGTGCAAAAGGGCCAGTGGAAGAGCGCGGCAGACAGATCGCCTTTCCACACGCAGTACATCACAGAGACGCTTGATGCTGCCAGAAAAGAGCAGGTCAGGCTCTTGAAAAAGTTCCTGAAATCTGCCGGCATCTATGGCGCCGAGATATCCACCGGCGGCTTTTCCGGCTATGTCTCTGAAGTGCTAATAGCAAAATACGGCTTGCTAAAGGACGCGCTTGCCGCAGCCGCGGAATTCAAGCAGGGGCAGGTCATCTCAGTCGGCGACTATGACAAGGACGTCGCAAAGGGGTTTTCAAGCCCGCTTGTGATTATCGACCCCATCGACCCAAGGCGCAACCTCGGCACCGCGGTATCGCCAGAGAGCGCCGGCAGGCTCACGCTGGCTGCAAGGGCGTTTCTGCGCAGCCCTTCTGAAAAATTCTTTGCAAGACAAAAGCCCCGCGTGAACAAAAAGCTGTACAGAAACGTGCTGGTGGTAGAGTTTTCGCACAGGGAGCGCAGCCCGGACACGATATGGGGTCAGTTGAAGCGCAGCGCCAATTCTATTTCCAAGCAGCTAGAGATTGCCGGCTTTACGGTTTTCAGGACGGCTTGCAACACCGACGAGAAAAAGAGCGGAGCGTTTGCGTTCCTGCTCGAATCGCTCGAACTGCCAGAGTACACTATGCGCAAGGGCCCCGAGATAGCAAGGGCAAAGGACACGGAGAGTTTTGTCAAGGCTGCAAGGCCGCTTGCAATGTGGGCCGACAAGGAGATGAGGGTGTCAACGATAGTCGAGAGAAAGGCTACCGACGCAGCGCAGATGGTCAAGGCGCTGCTGGACAGGCCGCCGGAGGCAAACGGGATAGCAAGGGACATGGTAACAGGCAGGGTCAAGGTTTATAGCGGAAGCGGGCAGAGAAGGCTTTCAGGTCTGGTGAAAGAGGCCGTTGACGAACTTGTCTCGACAGAGAGCCTCATTTTCTTCTTCAAGTGAGCTTGCCCTTGGCTCGCCCGAGCTTGCCAAGATACTGACCTATCCACGCGGAAGCGACGAGGAGTACGCGGCGCGCCTTTCGGAGCTAAAATGCCTCGGCGTGACCGCGGTTTTTGCCGGGGGCAGGACGGTGATAGGGGGCACGAGCGTTGCCGGCAAGGGCTGCGTCGGGCTTGTGGTAAAGGCAAAGGCGCGCGGAAAGATGTGCGCGCTCAAGATAAGGAGGACGGACGCCAACAGGCCGACCATGCACGACGAGGTGAGATACCACAGTATCGCAAACGGCGCCGGCGTGGGCCCGGGGCTTGTCGGCCATTCTGACAATTTCATGCTGATGGAGTTTGCAGAGGGCGCAACCATTGTAGAATGGGCGCAGAGCGAAACAATCGACGCAAGGCAGGCGTCTGCGGTCGTGAGGTCTGCCCTTGAGCAGTGCTACGCGCTTGACAGGGCGGGGCTTGACCACGGCGAGCTCTCTCATGTGGACAGGCACATCATAGTCGGTGATGCAAAAGTCGCGGTCATCGACTTTGAAAGCGCAAGCACGGAGCGCAAGGTGGCAAACGTCTCTGCCGCCGGCCAGTCGCTCCTCGTGTCCGGCGCAGTCGCAGGCGCGCTTGCAAAAATCCTGCATGTCGAAAAAGAAGCGGCGATAGGCGTACTCAAGAGATACAAGCGTGACCAGACGCGCGAAAATTTCGACGCTATACTGGCGCTTGTCTCATGATTAATGCAAGCTATACTTTTTAACCTAAACTGCGTAGCTGCGCCGTTGGCAGAGCCCGAAATCGACATACGCAAGCTGAAAAACGTGAACATGAAGGGCGGAATACTGGTCGACGGCTTTCCAAGCGTCGGCCTTGCAAACGCCATCGCGTCAGAGTGCCTGATACATTCGCTAAAGACAGAGTTTGTGGCAGTCATCGACTCGCCGGCGTTCCCACCCCTTTCGATAATCAAAAACGCCATGCCCAACTTTCCGGCCCGGGTGTACGCAAACGAGGAGCTAAAGCTGGCGATTTTCGTGACGGAATTGAACCTCGACTCTACAATGTTCCGGCCCGTAGCCAACATGATGATAGACTGGGCCCTTGACAGCAACTGCGATCTTATCATCAGCGCGGCAGGCATCCCGTACGAGGAAGGCGAGGACGCTAAAGAAAGCCCGCCGGTGTTTGCGGTCGGGAGCACGCCGTCCGCCCTCAAAAGGGCGGCAGAGGCCGGCATACCGCCTGTTCTCAACGGCTCTGTCTCGGGCATACCGGCGATACTTCTCAATGAGGGCACATGGCGCAACTATGACGTGCTCGTGCTTCTGGTAAAGGTGATGCGCGACATGCCCGACTTTAGGGCCGGAGCCGCAGTTGCAGAAGCTCTTGCCAAGCTTGCGCCGGGCGCCTCGTGCGACGTACCAGCGCTGCTAAAGGAGGCAGAGACGATGGAAAAGACTCTGAAAAGGATACGCAGCGAGCAGCACGCGACGGTCCCAAAGGAAGAAGCATTCTACGGCTGATGGAATGATGATAACAACAACTGGCAGGGATGCGGTCTTGCATCTGTCTAGCGCCGACGAGCGCCTGGGCAAAATAATCACGACAGTTGGAAGCTATACTATTGAAACCGGCGGCGACCCGTTTCAGTCGCTCGTGAGTTCCATAATGTACCAGCAGCTTGTCGGCGCCGCTGCTGACGCCATCCACGCGCGGTTTTTGAAACTGTACGACGGCAGGTTCCCCTCGCCGGCGATACTTGCCGCGACTCCCGACGCACAGCTGCGCGCAGTCGGCCTTTCTGTCAGAAAAGCAGAATACATGAAAGGGCTTGCCGCAGTAGTGGCCGCAGGCACGCTGGACCTTGCATCGCTTGCAGCGATGGAAGACGAGCAGGTCGTTCAGCAGTTGACCACGGTCAGGGGCATTGGCAGGTGGACTGCAGAGATGTTTTTGATCTTTTGCCTAGGCAGGCCCGACGTGCTCCCGGTTGGCGACCTTGGCTTACAGAGGGCGATTCAAAAGGCGTACAGCCTGCGCAAATTGCCGGCGCCGGAAAGGATTGTAAAGATTGCCAGGCCGTGGCGGCCCTATAGAAGCGTCGCCACGTGGTATCTGTGGAGATCGCTTGAAGAAAAATTCTTCAAGACGGTGGACTGATCTTCATTTCCTGCGCGAGCGCCTTTACCGTGTTGACGTCAAGGTCCAGCTGCTCGGCCACGAGGTCCTCAGAGATGCCGGATTCAAGCAGATTGCGCAGCGCTTCCTTCTTTTCCTCGTTGACGACGTTTGCAGGTGGGTAGAGCGACAGTTCTTCCTCGACTGACTTGACGTACTCTTGCACCTTTGGCGTCAGCTCTTCAAGGTTGACGTCGGCCTCTGTCGATAACACCAGTATGTGGTCCTTGACTGGTATGCTGATGAGCCTCACGGTGTCATAGTTGTAGACGACGGAGCGCAGGTTGCCGAGCTCCTTTGAGAATATCTTGCGCAGGTCGATGATGTAGGCCGACTGCGACAGGCTTATCTCGCTGCTCCTGTCCGAAAGGCGGGCCGGAACGCCCTCCCTTCTGGCGCTGGCATAAAGATGGCCAGATTTTTCTACTACTCCGGCAAAGCGGATCTTGGCGTTTAGTGCGAGGACGTTCTTGGAAAACTGCTCGGCTCTCATATTTTATATTTTTAGAATGTAGGACGGAATATTAGGTTTATTGATGAAAAGAGGGAAAAAGAGGGAAAAAAGGAAGGCGTTACGCCTTTTGCGGGACTTCCTTTATCCTGCCGCGGCCGGTCTTTCTCGGCGCGATGTTGCCGACCTTGCGTCCTGGCGGCGTGTTCCTCGACACCGACGACTGGCGGCCGATGTGCTGGTGCCTTCCACCGCCGTGCGGGTGGTAGACGGCTGCCTGCGCGATACCCCTCACCGTCGGGTACAGCCTGCCGTGGGCCTGCATGTACTTTGCCCTGCTGCCCGCCTTCAGGAACGGCTTTTCCTTCCTGCCTGCGCCTGCGATGGTTCCGACCATCGCCCTGCATTTTGCGTTCAAAGTCAGGAACTTGCCCGACGGGAACTTTATCGTGACTCCCTCCGTGCCGTGTGCAAAGACAATGGCGCCCGAGCCGGCGGCCTTTATCAGCTTGCCGCCGTCGCCTACGTTCTTTTCAATGTTGCACACGAGCGTGCCGTCCGGGACGGATTCGAGGGCGAGGATGTTGCCCTTGCTTGCCGGCGAGCCCTGTCCGACCTGGATTGTGCTCCCGACTATGGTGCCCTCTGGTGCCGGGACGTACGAATAGCGGCCGTCGTCAAAGGATACCTTTGCCAGCGGCGCGTCGCGCCCCCTCTCGTGAACAATGTCAACTACCGTGCCCTTGTGATTCTCTTCTAGCTTGAAATTGGGATACTTTGCCGGCGCTATCTTGCCGACAATGATCGCGCGGAACTGCTTGCCTCCGCGCCCGCGCCTGCGTACGAGTGTTCTCTTGCCCATTTAACAGCTCAGGAACAAGCCCTCCGATAGGTGATTTTAAGCTTGCTCTACTGCATCTTCTGCTGCTGTTGTTGTTGCTGCTGGGAGGCAAAGAACTCTTCTGCGGCCTTTTTCATTGCCTTTGGCGAGAGGTCCTGCTTGTGAGTCGCAAGCCACCACTTGTGCCCGTACGGGTCCGTTACCATGCCTGCCCTGTCGCCCCAGAACTGGTCCATAACAGGCATTACCACGCTGGCTCCCTCCTTTACCGCCTGATCAAAGACCTTGTCGGCGTTTTTGACGTAGACGTACAGGCTTATCGGTGAGCCGTTGAGGGACAATGGCGAGGGGTTGCCCATCTGGAGGTTCTCTTCTCCCATCATGATGTGCGAGTCGCCTATCATAATGTCAGCGTGCATCAACTTGCCGTCGGGGCCGGGCATACGGGACTTTTCCTTGGCGCCAAATGCCTTTTTGTAGAATTCGATGGCCTGGGCGGCGTCGCGCACCGCAATGCCAGGGGTGACAGCGTGGTGTCCTTTTGGAACCGGAGAGACTTTCTTTGAAGAGGAGGCTTTCTTTTTCTGGCTTGATTTCTTTTTAGCCACGCCCCTGAAAAGCTTGCGATTTAATTAAGGCTTGCGCAAATAGATGGCGTATATTGCCGCCGTTCTCAAGCGCCGCTGCCAATTATTCCCGTATCCACAAAAAATATATGATTTAAGACGGCCATTTCATGACGTAGAGAGATAATGAGCAGGTCTAGGGTGGCTACTGCTGCCAACTCCAAGCAAAAGGGCGTCTCGCCTCCGAAGCCCAACCCACGGTGGGGTAGGGAGGAAGAGACAGAGTTTTTCGCAAAAAAGGTCAAGCTTTTCAGACAAGGGAAGATTAGCGAGGACGATTTCCGCCGTTTCAGGCTGCAACACGGCGCCTACGGGTCGCGCCTGCACGCCGATTACAGCATGGTAAGGATAAAGGTGCCGTCAGGCGAGATGACCGCCGACCAGGTTGAAAAGATAGCAAGCTTGTCCGAGGCGTTCTCGATAGGCTCGGCGCACGTCTCGACCCGGCAGAACATACAGCTGCACTGGGTGCAATTGGAAGATGTAAGTGAGGTGATGCGCGGCCTCGTCGAGGCAGGTCTGACCACGAGGGAGGCTTGCGGCAACACGGTCAGAAACGTCATGTGCAGCCACTTTGCAGGGGTCTGCCCGGACGAGGCGTTTGACGCCACCCCGTACTCTATGGCGATTGCGAGGTTCTTTCTGAGAAACCCGATGTGCCAGAACCTTCCACGCAAGTTCAAGATCAACTTTGGTTGCTGCGAAAAGCACGGCCTGGTAAAGGTGGCTGACATTGGCCTTGTTCCAGCGGTAAGGGAGGGAGAAAACGGCGCAAAGGTCAGAGGGTTCAGGATATACCTGGGCGGAGGGCTTGGTGCCGCGTCGTTCATCGGCCACCCGCTTGAAGATTTCACCCCGGAAGACCGCGTCCTTGCCACGTGCATGGCGACAGTCAGGCTGTTTGACAGGCACGGAAACCGCGAGAACATGGCCAGAAATAGGATGCGCTACTTGGTGCACGAGACGGGCTGGGAGAAATTCCAGAAAATGGTATTGAAAGAGAGGACAGCGGTAGAGATGACCACGTCGCTTGCCACGGCCTCTACGTATGATGTCAAGTCGCAGGAGGACAACAGGCAGTTGCCAAAGGCGACCGGCATGACAAGGCTGCCGATGTTTGACAAGGTGACAAAGGACGGCCCGGCGTACGAGCGCTGGCTGCACTCCAACACCGCGCCGCAAAAGCAGGAAGGATACTTTACCGTGTTTGTGACGCTTGGCGCCGGCGACATCACCGCAAGCCAGCTGCGCGTCCTTGCGTCTGCGATACGCGACTTTTCCGCAGAGGGCGCGGCGAGAAACACACCCCAGCAGAACTTTGCGGTGCGCTACGTCCGCGGCGCGGACCTGCGCGACTTTTACGACAGGCTTGCGACAGCGGGACTTGCAAACCCGGGCGCACTCACGATTGCATCCTCGGTCGGCTGCTCTGGCACGACTTCGTGCAACCTTGCAATCACCAACTCGCACAGGCTGGCAAAGGAGGTCCAGCGCAAGTTCCTGGAGCTTGGGCTTGACACAGACGACGACCTGCGCGACGCCACGATAAAGATAAGCGGCTGCCCCAACTCGTGCGGCCAGCACGAAATAGCCACAGTCGGCTTTTTTGGCGGCGCGTCAAGAATTGGAAATGCCATGTCGCCCACCTACACGATGCTGTTTGGAGGAAGTGCAGGCGAACAGGGCGAGCTTGGCAGGGCCGTCATGCGCGTGCCGGCAAAGCGCGTCATTGACGTGATACTAAAGATGATAGAGATGTACAGGACAGAGCGCGGGCAAGGCGAGACGTTTCACCAGTGGGTCGTAAAGGTGGTAAAGGGCCAAGGCACAGGAACGGTCAAGAATCTGGAGGACGTAAAGAACGCGCTCGTGCCCGTCATCCAGCTCCCTTCAGCCGAGCAGGATCCGGACGCCTATCGCGATTATGGCAGCGACGCCAAGTTCACTGCCAAGACCGCAAGGGGAGAATGCGCGGCTTGAAAAGAGCCGCGGCAAAGGCCAGAGTAAAGTCCAAGCCAAAGTCCAAGGTTGTAAAAAAGGTCAAGCCTGTTTCAGTAGTAACAGCAACAAAAAAGCAGGAATTTGTGCAGCTGCCCATAGTGTGCGACGCTGACACGCTGCGCACTCTTGTGCGCAAAAAAACCGTGCGCGTGGTCGACGTCCGCAAAGCAGACGACTATGCCGCCGGCCACATCCCGACCGCGGTTTCGCTCCCGCTTGCGCGCCTTTTAGAGGACGACAAGCCCGAGCGTGTAATCCAGCTGCTGGAGGAAT
>NZ_CAMLDP010000034.1 GCF_946478925.1 uncultured Nitrososphaera sp.
AAGATTAGACGGTGTTGAAGAAATCTACTTTTAGGATGTCAAACGCGGTGCACTCGCACTTGGCGCCTAGAAGGCTCGAAACGTTCGGCTCGATGTACTGCTCGCCTCCTACGAACTGCTTGATGGGAAGGCCGCCATCAGCCACGATTGTGAGCACAAGCTCGTTTTCAGCGGTTTTTTTCACTTGCGCGGAATGGATTTTTTTAACCGCTATTTTTGAGCGGTTTTCGAATTTTGCCTGCGCGCCTGCAAGCGACTTTTTCAGCTTTATGATGTCGTCCGGCAAAATTGCGCGTTCACACTTGCATACGATCCTAGTCTTTGTCACAAAGCGCGCCTGCGTATCTGGCACGTCGTCAAGCACCTTCACCACTTTTCCTTCAATGCCTGCCTCTGCAAACCTTGTTTTCCTTGGCTTGCGCACCTTTGGGTCCGACACCTTTACGTAAAACGGCCTTCCCTGCCCAAGGACGAGGCTCGACTGGTCCTCGCTTCCAATCCACGAGAATTTTGGCGCCTGACCTCCCGTCATCTTCATGAGGTGCTTGGCCGCTATTCCCTCGACGCTTTCAAGGCCATTGAGGCCGGTGCCGTCGCAGAGGTTGCAACCCTTGCCGAGGCACAGCGGGCATTTCTCGGCCTTTTGTGGCAGACCACGCGCCCTCTTGACATACCTGCATAGAAGCGCAAGGGGTCTTGCCCTTGCCGTCGCCTCGATTCCGCCGTCCTTTGTTATCACGACGTTGATTGCCAGGTCCGGCCGCATATAGTCGGCTTTTTTGCGCGTCATCTTGGCAAGGCGCGTCCCAAGCTCCCTTGTCAGCTGGTTCTTGACGCTTTCTCTGCCCCGGATCTTGAGCCGGGCGCGCAGTGCGTCCTCCCGCTCGTACAGCTGCGTCGGCAACGTTGCTCCTACAAGAAAAGTGTCAAACTGGTACTGCTTTGCAGCAAGGAGTGCCTTTTCTGCAATCTCGTCAAGCCTTCCAAAGAGCCCCTTGCAGATGTAGCATTTTTTTTCTTCAAGCGCCTTTTTTCTGCCCTGCGCACCGTCAGCCTGCCTCAGCAGGCAGTGCCTGCACAGCTGGTACTCTTTTAACAGCAAGAGGGCGTTTTGCGCGGCAGCATCAACCAAGCCCAAACTTCCTCATGAGGCCCTGCATCTGCCGGCCCTTGGACTGCTTCATCATGGCCTTGGAGTTGTTGTACTGCGTTATCATGTGCTTGACCTCGCTTTCCGGCATACCAGAGCCTCTGGCTATGCGCTTGCGCCGCGCCTCGTTTATGAGGTCGGGGTCCTTCTTTTCGTCACCTGTCATAGACTGGATGATAAAGCGCCACTTTTCCATGCGTGCCTGCATCGCGTCCAGCTGGTCCTCCTTTACCATGCCGGAAAGCCCCGGCATGTTCTCGATAACGTTTCGGAAGCCTATCTTGCTCACCTGTTCCATCTGCGCGTAGAAATCCTCTATCGTCATCTTGCCGGACAACACGCGTTTTGCCTGGTTCTCGTCTGCCTGCATCTCCAGGCCCTTTGCCATCTCCAAAAGCGCCTTGATGTCGCCCATTCCAAGCAGGCGGCCGACAAAGCGCGTCGGGGAGAACTGCTCAAGGTCGTCGATGCGCTCGCCGGTCCCGATGAACATCACCTTTGCACCCGTGGCCGCAGAGGCCGCAAGTGCGCCTCCGCCCTTTGCAGTGCCGTCAAGTTTTGTGATTATGATACCGCCTAATGGCGCCGCCTTGTGGAATGCCTCGGCCTGGCTGTACGCTTGCTGGCCGATTGTCCCGTCGAGGACTAGCAGTGCCAGATCAGGAGTTGACACCTTGTGCATCTCGGTCATCTCTTGCAAGAGGCCGGCTTCCTCCTTGTGCCTGCCGGCAGTGTCTATGATTATCACGTCCAGATTCTGAGGTTTAAAGTGCTCAAGGCCGTGCCGCGCTATTCCAACTGCATCCTTGCTCTCCTCCTCTCCATACACCTCGACGTTTATCTTGGCGCAGTTCATCTTTAGCTGCGTCAGCGCGCCGGGGCGCCACGTGTCAGTCCCGATTACCCCGATCCTGTAGCCGTGCTTTGTGAGCCACCTTGCGAGTTTTGCCGTGACAGTGGTCTTGCCGGAGCCCTGTATGCCAAGGAGGAGCACGACGTTCTGCTTGCCGGGCTTGAAGAACGCGGTGATGCCCGGGTCGTCGTCTATGCCCTTTTTGTCGATGGTGGTTATCACCTCGCCAGAGTAGCCCAGCGTCCTTGCCAGCTCGCCGTACAGGATGGTTACGATGTGGTCCTTGCGTGAGAGCCCCTTTGGCGGTTGCTCGGTCATGGCGCGATGCTTCAGATTATCGGTAATTGTCTTGACAAGCCCTGCCTTTACGTCCGAGAGCAAGAGCGAGCGCTGGATGTCCTTGCACAGCGAATCGATGAGCTCCTCGTTGATGTCGGATGCTCCCACAATCTTTTTCAGTGCGCTCCTCAGCCCGTCACGCAGGTTGTCAAACATATGCTTACTTCTTGTCTAATAGCTCTGCTTCCAGTATTTCAAACATTCCCCTCTGGCCGTCCCATTTTGTGGCTGCCTGCCTCACGGCCAGCCTCTTTGAGTAGAGAGGGCAGTCGAGTACGAGCGTCTCTGCCTCGCCGCCCTCAAACGTCAGGTTAAATCCGTACTTCTTTGACAACTGGGTGAGTTTTGCAAGAGACTCACTGTCTATTATCCTACCGAGCCACTCTTTTTCAAGCCCCATCGCAGAGACGCCCACTATCATAACGGTAAAGCCATCTGCCAACAGGCAGGCCATGTATTTTTCAGGCTCTATTCCCCACAGGGGCGAGAGGGGCATGAGGCCGTGCTTTTTGCAGGCGCCCTCAAACGCCTGTTTCTGGAACACGCTCGCGATTCCGCCGTTGACGACTCCCTCAATGTCGTAGAGCGATTTTGCCTGTTCAAGGGCTGTTGCAAGCGCCTTTGTCTCGGCATCCCTGTCGGTGCCTGCCATGATAGATGATTCAAGCAGCGGAATCCCCATCGCCTCTGCAAGATATTTTGTAACGTGGCTGTTTGGGTAATGAAAGAGCGCGCTGTCGTCGGCCGCAGGGTGCATCGTTATCAGGCATTCGATAGCGTCGCCGGCCTGCCTTGCGCGGTACATGGCAAAGGTGCTATCCTTGCCTCCGGAAAAGAGCGCCGCAAGCCTCATCATGAGTTAACGGCTGCCACGGCGCGCAATATTAACACTACAACAACATTTTAACACTGTTTATATCACGAAGAGGCCAATTGCTCCCGTGGCCCCTTCTCCGCTGCTCGAAGTCAGGGAGCTGTACAAGCACTTTCCAGTAAAGCGCACCTTCCGGCAGATGCTCCACCAGAAGGGCCAGGATTTCGTCAAGGCAGTGGACGGCGTCAGTTTTGCGCTAGAGCGCGGCAAGGTGCTCGTGCTTGCCGGCGAGTCAGGGTCTGGCAAGACCACGGTTGCAAGGCTGGTGCTCCGTGCAATCGAGCCGGACGCGGGGTCGATATTCTTTGAGGGAAGCGACGTCACGCGCTATTCAGGGAGCCAGCTGAAGCACTTTCGCGCCTCCGTGCACATGGTGTACCAGGACCCGTATGCGTCTCTGAACCCCCGCATGAAGATAATGGACATCGTGATGGAGCCCCTTTCAATACACGACAAGGCAAGCACAAAGGAGCAAAAGGAGGAAAAGGTGCTAAAGGCGCTTGAGGAGGTGAGGCTCGTGCCGGCGCAAGAGATTTCCCGGCGCCTTCCTCATATGCTCTCCGGCGGCCAGCGCCAGAGGGTAGCGCTTGCAAGGGCGCTTGTCATGAGGCCGGCGCTTATCGTGGCCGACGAGCCGGTCTCGATGCTCGACGTTTCGGTAAGGGGCGAGATACTGGAGCTCATGCAGACTCTGCGGCAGCGGTTCTCCCTGTCGTACATCTACATCACCCACGACTTGTCCACGGCGCGCTATGTCGGCGACGACATTGCAATCATGAACGCGGGCAAGATTGTCGAGACGGGGCCCATCGACAGGGTGCTCCTGAGCCCGGCGCACCAGTACACGAAATCGCTGATAGAGGCGATACCTGACCCCGACCGTGGCGGCAGCAGCAGGGCGCAGACAGCACCATGAAAGATATATTGGAGATCCAAGGCGTAATCTCGTGCGAAAGGCACCTGCAGTAGTATCTTCGTTAATGATTCTGGCATTGCTTTTGTCTGTTTTTTCCACGGTTTTTGGTAACACCGCTTTTGCCCAGCAACAACAACAAAAGGGTCCGTACGTAAACCAGGTCACGTTCATCCACCGCGACGACGAGAACCTTGCCCTAGAGGACGTCAAGTCAGGAAACCTCGACGCCTATTACTATCAGATCCCCCTTGAATCGGCTGCTGACGCAAAGAACGACCAGCGCGTGACGATATACGACAGGACGGCCGGCTCTGCCGGGCTCTTGATGAACCCCGCGCCGTCAAAAGACGGCAGCACCCTCAACCCGTTTTCCCTCAAGCAAGTCAGGTTTGCCATGAACTATCTCATCGACCGCCAGTTCGTGGTAAACGAGATCTACAAGGGGTACGGTAGCCCGCTTATCGACCCGTTTGGCATCTATTCGCCTGAATACCTCAACGTCATAGACACGGTAGAGTCGTTTGGGTTCAGCTACAACCCCGGCCTTGCCGAGAAGATGATATCTGACGCCATGACTGCCGCCGGCGCCACCAAAGACGCTAATGGCAAGTGGATGTTCAAAGGAAGCCCCGTCACCGTCAAGATAATGATAAGGCTTGACGACGCCCAGAGAAAGTCGATAGGCGAGCTCATCGCCTCAAAGCTTGAAGAGGTAGGGTTTACGGTCCAGAAGGACTTTGGAGACCTGACAAAGGCCAACACCGTAGTCTACGGCTCCAACCCGCAGGACTTCAAGTGGAACATGTACACCGAAGGGCTGGCAGGCACCTCGGTGTTTGTAAAGTACAACCCGATAATACCGGGGCAGATGTACGCCCCGTGGGTCGGCAACATGCCCGGCTCCCAGAACCCGAGCTTTTGGAACTACCAGAACTCCACCCTCGACGACGTCACGCAAAAGATATTCTTTGCCAATTTTACGTCGGCAGAAGACAGGAGCAAACTGGTGAGCACCGCAGTCAAGGCCGGCATACAGGAATCGGTCAGGATATTCCTTGCGCAGAGGACCGAGCCGTTTGCGGTTTCCTCCTCGCTCAAGGGCATGGTCAACGACTTTGGCGCAGGCATCACGAGCAAGTATTCGCTCCTGAACGCCAAGCCGGCCGGTGACAAAAGTGCCCTCAACATCGGAGTCAAGCAGATCCACCAGGGCTCGTGGAACAACATAGCCGGCCTGTCAGACACGTACAGCAAGGACATTTTCTATTCCGTCTACGACACTGCCACGTTCAGGGACCCGTACACCGGCGAGATAATCCCCATGAGGACCCCGTGGACGGACATTTCCACGCAGGGTCCGGCGGGCAAGCTAAAGGTGGCAGAAAACGCCCAGACGTGGGATCCTGCAACGCAAAAGTGGAAGGACGCAGGGCCGAATGCCACTGCCACGAGCGAGGTCACGTACAAGATGCTTTACTCAAAGTGGCACAACGGCATCCCGATGGACAAGTCGGACATAATGTTCTCCGAGTATTTCGCCTTCGAGTGGGGCACTGACTCGGGCCCCGGCGACAGGACAGTCGACCCGGAATACACTTCCGGGGTAGCGCCGGGACTCCCGCGCATCAAGGGAATAGTATTCACGTCGGACGACACCATGAAATCCTACGTCAACTTTTGGCACTATGACAACAAAGAGATCGCAGACTTTGCGTCCGTGTGGCCGGCAGAGCCCTGGGAGATAACCGCGGCGACTGAAAGGCTCGTCACCGACGGCAAATTCGCGTATTCTAGAAGCCAGGCGGTCGCAAAGGGCATCGACTGGCTCGACCCGATAGTGCCCGAACACGCGCAGGCGATAAAGGAAGAACTGCAAAAGATGAAGAGCGAGAACTATGTCCCCGTAGCACTCAAGGGAATAGTTAGTGCTGACGACGCCAAAAAGCGCTACGACGCAAGCATCGCCTGGATAAGCACCCACAACAACGCCGTCATCAGCAACGGCGCGTTCTACCTTGACAACTTTAACATCGCAGGCGGGGCCATAACGATAAAGGCGTTCCGCGACCCGTCGTATCCGTTTGAGCAGGGTCACTTCGCGGCCTACGAGAACCCAAGGCTTGCGACGATAGAAAAGGTAAACGCGGCGCAGGTGATAGAGATGGGCAAGCCGGCGGAAATGACAGTCAACGTGCAGGTTGACGGCAAGCCTAGCAATGACGCGCTAGTAGACTACTTTATCTCCAACAAGGACGGAAAAGTGGTGCTCAGAGGCGAGGCCAAGCCTGCTCCAGACAGCGCAGGAACGTTCAAGGTGGACCTGTCGCAGGACGACACTTCGAAACTGACTACTGGGCCAAACCAGCTAAAGATATTTGCAAACAGCAAGTACGCGTTCAGGCCGGACATTTCGACCAGTACAGTGCTTGCGGTGGAAACTACAGCAGCAGGCGGCAATAATGGCGGAGGAAGCGGAGGCGGCAGCCAGACGACGACTCCTCCAGGTAGTAATGGAGGGCAACAGCAGCAGCCGGCAAAGCCGTCCGGCTGCCTCATCGCAACTGCCGCGTTCGGTTCTGAACTGACGCCCCAGGTGCAGTTCCTCCGCAACTTTAGGGAGAACTATATCCTGTCGACTGCCTCCGGCTCGGCGTTCATGAACGCCTTTAACACCGTCTACTACTCGTTCAGCCCGCAGGTCGCAGATTACGAGCGCGGGCAGCCGTGGCTGCAGGCGACGGTAAAGACAGCAATATACCCGCTCTTTGGGATACTGATGGCGTCGGAAAAGGCGTACTCGGCAGCGGCAGGGGGCGACTTGGGAGCGGTGGCGGCAGGAACAGTCGCAAGCGCACTCATCGGCGCAGTGTACCTGTGGCCGGCGGCGCTTTCGACGCGCCTTCAGAACAGGTTTAGGACGGCTGCCAAGATAGCGCTTGCAGTGGTGTGTGCCGCAGGCGCGCTGATTGCAATCGGCATGGCTACGAACAATGCGCTGTTGCTGTCGATAAGCACTTCGCTGTTCGTCCTGTCGGCCGCAAGCGTGGCCGCAATCGCAGTCGGCAAGCTGGCAAGGACGGCCTACAGCGCACTTGCGACGACAGGCAGACATTAATAGAAAAGCAGCCCCAAGAGCTGTGGGGCAGAAGAAAAGATGGTCGGAGGCTTTGGCCGCTTTCTGGTAAGGCGCTCAGCGAACATGCTTATCGTGCTGTTTGCGACGCTCGTCCTCACCATATCGCTCCTTGGCCCCACGATGGACAGGATACTGACCGACGCGACCAGGTTTTCCATAGTCGACGAGGTAAACCACAGCAGGCTAAAGTTCCAGAGCCCGCAGGAGCGGCAGCAATACATCGACGACAGGGTACAGTTCCAGGTAAAGACGCTCGGCCTCGACGAGCCGTGGTACTCGCCCAAGAGGTTCACCAACACGGTACTGAAGGTGATGACCCTCGACCTTGGCAGGTCCAACTTTTTCACAAGCGACAGCGGCTCCTCAAGCGTCCGGGACATCATACTGGAGAGGGTCCCCAAGACCATCCTCCTTTTCACGACCTCGACTCTGGTGATAACGGTGATAGGGCTATACCTCGGCGCCTACGTCGCCAACAAGTCCGGCTCGGTGCTGGACAGGCTCAACTCGGCGTTTGCGGTGTTTAGCGGGAGCTTTCCCACATGGTGGGTCGGGATACTCATGATCTTTGCGTTTGCATTTGCGTACCACATCTTTCCGGCGCGCGCTACACCTCTCACCGCGCCGTCGGACCCGGCATACGTGCCCGATCTCTTGTACCACATGCTGCTCCCGCTGATAACCATAGTCGCAGTCGGCTTTGGCTCGTGGGCCTACATCGTGAGGTATTTCGTAGTCGGCATACTGGGCGAGGACTATATTGCGGCAAAGAGGGCCTCAGGGGTGCCGGAAAAGAGGATAATCTATTCCCACGCGCTGAAAAACGCGGCTCCCCCCATAGTGACCGTCATAGCGCTCAGTCTTGCAGGTTCGTTTGGCGGGGCGATAACAGTCGAGGCGGTGTTTGACTGGCCCGGCATGGGGAGCCTCTACTATCAGGCGATAGGCTTTTTCGACATACCGGTCATAATCGGACTCACGTACGTTTCCACGCTCATTTTCGTTATAACCGTCTTTGTCACCGACATTGTCTACGCGTACTTTGACCCGAGGGTGAAGGTCGGATGAGTTTTGCGGCCGCCGCGATTTCAAGGTCCCAGATTCTGAGCGAGTTCCGGCGCTCAAAGAGTGGGCTTGCAGGAATCGGCATACTTGCAGGCCTCATCCTGATGACCATATACTCGGTAGTCGCGATACCGCTCGACTCGTACCGGCAGTGGAACAACCCCGACTTTTGGATAGATTTACCAAAGTCGGCCGCGCCGGTGTGGACGAACATAGGGTTTGGCCCAAAGGTGCCGGAGCATCTTGTATTGCACGCCAAGGATGCAACCATATCCTCTTCGGGCAGCGGTGGCAGCAGCAGGACTGTTACCTATTCCTACACCGTGAACTTCAACTACGATTCCTACCCGAGCGACTTTATGCTGCTCTACTCTGCCAGGTACGGAGGCACACAGCCGGCGCTGCAGGCAGACGTGCTCAGGCCCGACGGCAAGGAATTTCGAATCTACTTTGCGCCACTCCCTCCTGCCTCCCAGGGAAGCAGCAACAACGACTTTTCCGGCAGGGTCTTTTCCACTGACAGCGGCATAGCCGAAAACCTGCGCGGCTACACGGACGCCTTTGCGTACAGGCAGGACCCGTCCAGGCCGCAGGCTATGATATTTGCTGACACGCAGGAAAACCGTGTGCTAAAGGGCACATACGTCATCCGCGAGACGTTCTACCTTTTCGGGCATGACGACTCTGTCACGGACTCGGGCGTCATACTCGGTGGCAAGGTGTACGGTCTGATGGGCACGGACGAACTGCGCCGCGACCTTGCGACGGGTATCCTATGGGCCGCGCCGGTGGCGCTCTTTATCGGCCTCACAGTGTCCATAGCATCCGTGCTGATCGGCCTGACGTACGGCGTGGTGGCCGGCTACAAGGGCAAGAGAACCGACGAGGGGCTGATGCGCATAAACGACATATTTTACTCGCTTCCAACCTTGCCCCTGCTGGTCATCCTCTCCGTCACTATAGGGCGCAGCGTCTTTCTGGTAACCGGTTTTCTGGTCATCTTTGGGTGGGTCGGCATGGCCAAGATAAGCAGGAGCCTTGCGCTCCAGCTAAAGAACTTGCAGTACGTCGAGGCCGCAAAACTGATGGGCCAGTCGGACACGCGCATAATCTTCCGGCACATAATCCCGCAACTGCTGCCGCTGACGTTTGCGAGCATCGCAATCGCGGTGCCAAGCGCTATCCTCGGCGAGGCCGCGCTCTCTTTTCTTGGCCTCGGCGACCCGTCAATCCCGACGTGGGGCCAGATACTGCACGACGCCAACACCGCCGGCGCGGCCATCCGGGGCCTGTGGTGGTGGATAGTGCCACCGGGCCTCATGATAGCATTGACCGGCCTTGCGTTTGCGCTCATCGGAAACGCGCTGGATTCGATAGTGAATCCGCGCGCAAAAAAGATAAAGAAGTAGCGGATGCCTCAGGACTCATAATCCTCGTCACAACAAAATTCAGACGGCTCTTCCTTCACGTCATCAGCATCCAAGGACTGTGTCTTTGCCGCTGGCGTATGAACTTTGTGTGTGCAGACGAGCTAGCCCTTTACGCGGACAATCTTTATTCTGTCAAGCACCTTCCAGTACTCGACTTCTCGGCCGTTGACGTTGTCCTGGAGTTTGTCCTTTATCTCGTCTTCCACGGACGAAGTCTCAAACACTTCAAACGTCTCTAGGTCCATTATCTGGAGCGTCTCGCCGCTCTTTGAGATTATCTGGCCGTTGCGTTTGTCAATAAGCGGGACTTCGACTCTCGTGGTAACTGGGCCTACGAACGGGTGCGTGCCTCCATCAAAGACGCCGACCGCGTTTATCCTGGCCTTGGCCGAGCCGTGCTTGCCGGGCTTGCTGTGGTCGTACGAGACAATCCTGCAGGGCTCTCCGTCGATGATAATGTAAGAACCAATCTTTAATGCGCCAAGTTCCATCGGCTTGCTCAATATAATTCAGAATTTTGAAAAGATCCAGCATATTTAAGCGTTGAGCTTCGGCGGGCTTCTTTTTTTTGCAAAGCAAACAGCCGTGTATGTGTGTGTCAGGTATTATGCGCCACGAACGCTAATACAACTAGTGCTCTTTAAGAGAGAAGGACTATATGCTGCTAAAAACTGCTCAGATGTCATCCAGCGCAGAATTGATGTAGTCATCCGTTACCATAGACGGCATCTTGGGCGGGTTTGGAAGCAGCTTGCGGATTAGGTTGAACAGCTTGACTTTTCTGTCCATGTCGCTCTCCTCCCTGCACTCCCATACCAGATCTTCCATTTGCGACTTCATCACAAGATTATCGCACTTATCGCTTTTAGGTATTGCGGAAGGGGATTACAGACTATTTCAGTTTTTCAAGTATAGAAAAGCTTACTAGGTTGTTCAGCAGTATGCCCTTTCTAGCCACGTCGCGCCTCGTGCGCTCGCAGTATTTCTGATCCGTCTGGTGCGTCTCTGACCCTTCCACCTCCAGTATCACGAGGTTCTTGGAGTATGGAAACGCAAAGCGGGGCTGCTCGGCTGCCAAAAGCTGCATCTCGGCTAGGCTTGCCTTTTTCACCCTGTCGCGCCTTGCGATGACGTTTGCAAGGTCGCCTATGGCCGGATCGCCGCTTGAATATTTCGTGAAATAAAGGGAGACATAGTTGAGCTTTTCTCCGACGCGCTCAAAGAGCGGGCTGTTCAGGCTGAACATGAAGGCAAGCCGGTCCATTCCTCCCTTGCGGATGTCGTCAAGCACGCCTTCCATGCCTGCAAACGACGCAAGGACATAGTTGTTCGCCTTGTTCGGAAAGTACGGCACGCTTTCGTCAGAGAACGTCGCTGCCGCAAAATACATGTCGACAATGTTTGTGCTCTTTTTCCACGCCTCCACGAGCGAGACCGTCTGCTTGCCGTGAGGGGTACAAACGTACCCAGTAACAACCTCCCTCTTTCCTTCTGCCAACCCTTCATCTCTGATAGACGACCAGAATATATACCCTTTGCTTCCAAAAATGGGAATTTTTGTACTAGTTACAGGTCATTGTTAAAATTACGATAATGCTGTCTAAACAAAACAAATATTATAGAAAAAAGGTGGGACTAGAGCCAGCCCTGCTTGCGGAAGTACAGGAGCATGAGACCCGCGGCGGCTGCCGAGACTGCAACTACGAACATCAATGAAGTGTACGGCCCAAGCTGCGTCCATGAGCCGGTCTGTATTCCGCCGGGCAGGTTGACGTTCATGCCGTAAAAGGTGCTCACGACGGTCGCGGGGAGCGAGAGAGTGAATATGATGGTCAGCACCGCGAGAATCTTGTTGGTCTTTTCGGTGCTCAGCACATAGTCGGTGTCCTTGTAGATCTCGACCGTCTCTTTTGCCTCCTCAAGGGCCTCGTACACTTTTTCCACGTGATCCTGCACGTCCTTGTAATACGGGGTCAGATCCTCGATTGAAAACCTCTGCACGTCCTTTGTCAGGTCCAGAACTATGCGGCGCAGATGGATTACGATTCTCCTGAGTGTGGTTATCTCGCGGCGCAGGAGCGCTATCTGACGTGAGACTGAAATGCGCTCGTCAAACACCAGGTCCTCGATGTCCTCAATGTTGCCCACCACCTTCATTAGAAGGTGCAAAAGATCGTCTACAAGCGTGTCGATTATCTTGTGCAACAGGTAGCCGGAGGACTTGCCCATTATGGCCTGGCGCATCTTTTCGTCGGCCTTGCACATGTTGAACAGCTCCTCAAGTGGCTTGAGGTCGCCCTGATGGACGGTGACAACGAAACTTGCGCCTATGAACACAGACAGCTGCGAGAATATGAACCCCCGCTCCTTGTCGGCCGTCGGGAAATGCAGCACGATGAACATGTGGTCTTCGTAGCGGTCGATTTTCGGCAGCTGGATCTTTGAGAGGCAGTCCTCAAAGTTGAGCTTGTGGAACGACGGGTGGCGCTCGCCGAGCGTCGCAAGGTCGACGTAGGCCGGCCTCTGTATGTATGTCCAGTCTAGGCCGTTGTTTGTGATGGTGTCCTGCCGCTTTTGCGCCTCTATCATTATGGTCTACCCCCGCCACACCTGCCGATGGTGCCTTTGCAGACAGCTGTCATAAAAACGTGTGCGACATCATAGACAACGTATTCATAGGCCGGCGCGCGATGCACAGTCGTGCAGGTGTACGCAGACACGCTCTCGGTTGCTGGCCTCAGGCGCGAGCACCTCATCTGCCCGGTCTTTGTGTCAGAAAGACAGCAGCAAGAGGGTGCAATAGCGGCCATGCCGGGCGTGCCCGTATCGCCTTCCAGGGACGCAGTCGCAGGCGTGCAGAAAATATCCGATGCGGGAATCCGCTCTATCATAGTCTTTGGCATTCCAAAAAGCCGCGACGGCGACGGCTCGTCCGCAGCGGACAGAAACGGCGTCGTGCAGCGCGCGACAAGGGAGATAAAATCGGCGTTTGGCAGGTCGATTGACGTGATAACGGACGTCTGCGTTTGCCAGTACAATCTGTCAGGGCACTGCGGACTGTTGCGCAACGGCGCGGTGGTAGACAACGACTCTACTCTGCGGGTGCTTGCGGAGATTTCTCAGAGTCACGCCGAGGCTGGCGCGGACGTAGTGGCGCCCTCTGCCATGATGGACGGCCAGGTGCGCGCAATAAGGACCGCGCTTGACAGAAACGGCTACAGGGCAAGGATACTTTCGTACTCTGCCAAGCACGCGTCGTCGCTGTACACGCCGTTTCGGTCTGCCGCGTTTGCAAGAAAAAACGGTGCAATTGACAAGGCAGGCTACCAAGTGTCGTACGCAAACCCAAAGCAGGCGATGCGCGAAATAGCAACCGACATCGAGGAGGGCGCGGACATGGTGATGGTCAAGCCGGGCCTTGCGTATCTTGACCTTGTCAGGCGCGCAAAGGAGCAGTTTTCCGTGCCGGTAGCGGTGCAAAACGTGTCAGGCGAATACGCCATGATAAAGGCAGCAGGCATGAGGGGCTGGGTGGACGAGGAGCAGTGCAAGGTCGCGTCGCTTGCTGCCATGAGGAGGGCGGGCGCCGACAGGATAATCTCTTATTTTGCACTTGACGTCGCACGGTACCTCCAATAAGATAATATAGCATTCTCGCAGCCAACGGAACTGTCCCGCTGTAGCTCAGCCTGGTAGAGCTTTCGGCTGTAGATGTCGGCTAACAGTTAGCTGACCACGTGTAGCAGCCTATCGGGCGTACAGGTAGCAGTAACCGAAGAGTCGCAGGCTCAAACAAGACTGGCGACACACACGCCGTTTTGGAGCAAATCCTGCCGGCGGGATACACTTTCTTTTCTTCTTCTTTTTCATCGAGCGCTTATTAGCGCGCAGAGCATAGTACTGCCATCATGCAGCAGATAGAGACGGTAAACCCGGCAACAGGCAAGGCAATCGCGTCTTATGACAACGACAGTGCAGAAGTGGTTGCGCAAAAAGTAAGGAAGGCAAGGGAGGCGTTTTCCGGCTGGAAAAAGCTAGAGCTAGGCGAGCGCGCAGACTATATGCGCAAGCTCGGCAGGGTGATGCGCAAAAACCGTGAGGATTATGCGCATGTCGTGACGGAAGAGATGGGCAAGCCAGTGCGCCAGTCGCTTGCCGAAATCGAAAAATGCGCATGGGTGTGCGACTATTACGCCGAGCACGCGGAGGCGTTTTTGCGCGACCAGATAGTGCCCACAGAGTTCCGCAAGAGCTTTGTGTCGTTTGAGCCGCTGGGCGTAGTTGCGTCTATAATGCCGTGGAATTTCCCGTTTTGGCAGGTGATGCGCTTTGCGGTGCCGGCGCTGACTGCTGGAAACGTCGGCGTGCTAAAGCATTCGAGCGTATGCCTTGGAAGCTCGCTCAAGCTGCAGGAGGCGTTTTCTGACGCTGGCTTTCCGGAAAACGTGTTCCAAGTGGTAATCGGCGACTATCGCGCCGGCGAGGCACTTGTGCAGGCAGACATCGACGCAGTCTCGGTCACCGGCAGCGTGAATACTGGAAAACGTGTGGCCGAGCTTGCGTCCAAAGACCTAAAGAAATTCGTGCTGGAGCTTGGCGGCAGTGATCCGTTTATCGTGCTTGAGGACGCCGACCTAAAGCAGACGGCGTACATGGCCACGCAGTCGCGCCTGTTGAACACGGGACAGAGCTGCATATCCGCCAAGAGGTTCATAGTGGTCAAGAGCATCGCGGAGAAATTCACGAAACTATTCGTCGAAGACACGCAGGCGGAGGTGCTTGGCGATCCGCTCGACCCCAAGACCACAATCGGCCCGCTGGTTCGCGACAGCCAGAGGCAGGCTCTTGCAAGGCAGGTCGACGACGCAAGGGCAAAGGGAGGCAAGGTGCTTGTCGGGGGCAAGCCCGTCCCAAGAGACGGCTACTTTTACGAGCCGACCATAATCTCGGGCGTCGGGCACGAGATGAGCGTTCTAAAGGAAGAGGTGTTTGGCCCGGCCGCGCCGATAATAGTGGTGGAAGACGAGGTGCAGGCGATCCGCGAGGCCAACAACTCGGAGTTTGGGCTTGGCGCAAGCGTGTGGACCAACGACATCGAGCGCGGGATAAAGGTTGCAAGGCAGATAGAATCCGGCATAGTTTCGGTGAACGAGATGGTCAAGTCTGACCCGCGCCTGCCCTTTGGCGGCGTAAAGAAATCCGGCATCGGCCGGGAGCTGTCAGAGTTTGGAATAAAAGAGTTTGTCAACATCAAGTCGGTGGTGGTGAAGGACATCCAGAGCAAGCTGCTGGTGGAATAATAACAACAACAAAAGAGAAAAAGAGGACGCGTAAGAAGAAAGGCGGTCCGGCTAGGGGTTGATTACCGCCCTGCCGAGTATCTTGCCGGCCTTTAGATCTTCAAGCGCAGTGTTTACCTCGTCGAGCTTGAACCGGCGCGACACCACGGACTGGATCTTGCCCTTCTTGGCAATCTCCACGAGCTCCACCAGGTCGGCGTACTTGCCCGTGTAGGCGCCCGTAAGGGTGAACGCCCTCAGCGGTATGAGCGGAAGGTTGAGTTCCATAGAGCCTCCGAAAAGGCCAACCATCACCAATCTTCCGCGCTTTCTCAGCATGTTGAACGAGTTTGGCGCCGTCTTTGCATTATTGACAAAGTCGATGACTGCTTCGGCTCCGAGGCCCTTTGTGGCGTCCTTGACTCCTTGCACAGGGTCGCCCTTGCCCGAGTTCACGGTAATAGCGGCTCCGAGCTTTTTTGCCTCTTCCAGTTTCTTGTCGTCAATGTCGACAACGGCTATCCTTGCGCCGGTTATTGCCTTGGCTATCTGCACCGCCATGAGCCCCAGGCCGCCTGCGCCGATTATCACCAGCGTCTCGCCGTCCTTTACAGCCGCCTTTTTCACGGCTGTAAACGCGGTCAGGCCAGAGCACGCAAGCGACGCTGCCGCGGCAGTGTCATAGTCTCCCAGTTTTACAAGGTACTTGTAGCTTGGGACCAGCGCGTACTCGCCGTACCCCCCGTCCTGGTACACGCCTAGCGACCTCGGTGCATCGCAGAGGTTTTCCTCGCCGGCCTTGCACGCAGGGCACGTGCCTTCTCCTATCCACGGGTAGACCAGCACCTTCTCGCCCTTGCTGTAGCCGGTGACCTTGTCGCCCATTTCCACTATCGAGCCGGCGACCTCGTGGCCCGGCGTCAATGGGAACTTTACTCCGCGGTCTTCAACCTTCATGAAAACTCCCTGCGGGCCGGCGTAGCCTCCTTCCCACAGGTGCAGGTCGCTGTGGCAGACTCCTGCGCTGTCCACCTTTACAAGGACCTGCTCGCCGCTTGGCTTTGGTGTAGCAATATCTTCTACCTTCAAGGGTTCCTTTGTCTTGATTATGCGTGCAGCCTTCATGCGTCTCTGTACCATGCGATTGGTATTAAACTAAACGCACGTATGTACGACAGTTTATCTTGCAATCCTGTGCAACTGTTCATGACGATAATGATGATAAGGGTGGCGAGGATCTATTCCTTTGAAAGCGACGGCAGCTACCGCGTGCTGGTGGACAGGCTGTGGCCAAGGGGCGTCAGCAAAAAGAGCGTGGACCTGTGGCTAAAAGACATCGGCCCGTCCGACGCTCTGCGCAAGTGGTTCTCTCACGATGATAAAAAGTGGGACGGCTTTAAGGAGCGCTATTTCAAAGAGCTTGAAGGAAAGCAAGAATTTGTGGAAACTATCCTTGAAAAAGAAAAGCAGGGACCCGTGACCTTGTTATTTGCGGCAAAAGATGCAGAGCACAACAACGCGGTTGCGCTTTTGGAATACCTGAAACGCTTTAATTGCTAGGACGCGTCTTTCCACTCTATGCGTACTAGTGCGGTCGCAATAGTCCTTGCGGCAATAGCAGCCGCTGGCGCAATCGCAATCCCGTTTGGCAACCCGGCGTTTCTGGACAGGGCGATTGCGCTTGAATGCGTGTTCATCGCCCTTGCCGTCTTGACGTTTGCCGGCTACAAAAAGCAGCTGTACGCGTGCATTCCGCTTGCAGTCATTGTGATGGTTGGAAATTCGCTTGCTCCCCCGCACGTGGAGATAATGACGACATTTTCAAAGCCGCTCAACGCGGTGGTGCTCATAACGGGCGGGTACATACTGCAAGTGGCGCTGATAGCAACTACTGTACTAGAGCTGCAAAAGAAAAAGGCCACCAGCCAGGAAATAAAGGGTTAGCCGGCGCCAAGGATGCTTTCCTTTGACAGCGCCTTGTCAAGGTCCGCCTTGGTCATCAGCTTCTTTTCAAGGACGAGCTCCCTGATGGTCTTGTTTGTTTTCAGAGCCTCCTTGTAGATTTCCGCCGCCTTTAGGTAGCCGATGTACGGGTTCAGGAGCGTGACAAGCACAGGGCTTTTCTCAATGTATGATTCCAGCTTTTCCCTGTTGGCCTTTATCCCGTCAATCATGTTTTCTGCAAACACGGGCAGGAAATTTTTCAGCATATCGGTCGAGTCGAGCATGTTCTTTAGCATCCCGGGCAGCATGACGTTTAGCTCGAACTGGCCTGCCTGCGCCGCCATTGCGACTGCGACGTCGTTTCCTATCACGTTAAAGCAGACCATGTTCAGGCACTCTGCAAGCGACGGGTTGACCTTGCCCGGCATTATCGACGACCCGGCGTGCACAGCCGGTATCAGCACCTCTGCAAGGCCGGCGACGGGGCCGCACGCCATCAGGCGTATGTCGTTTGCCATCTTTGTCAATTCAATAGCGACGTTGCGCAGGGCGGATGACGCGTTTGCGACGTCGAGCTTGCTCTGCAGTGAATAAAACATGTTATCAGACGGCTTTAGCTCTAGCTTTGATATTTCAGAGAGGCGCTTTATAGCAAGATCGCGGTAGCCCTTGGGCGTGTTGGCACCCGTTCCGACTGCGGTTCCCCCAAGGCCCACTTCGCGCAGGCCATCCATCGCCTCGCGCATCCTCTTTTGCGCCCTTGCAAGGGAATAGGCGTACTCTTCAAACTCGGCGCCGAGGGTGACAGGGATTGCGTCCATCAGGTGCGTCCTCCCTATCTTGATGGCGTCTTCAAATTCCTTGGCTTTTTTCTGAAGCGAGTTTATCAGGA
>NZ_CAMLDP010000035.1 GCF_946478925.1 uncultured Nitrososphaera sp.
AGTTCCAAGGCGGCTATGAAAAGCATGGATGGCACCGGCAACTCCACGGCGTCTAATCAGACCAGTGCCATCAAGATGAGTGCGCAGGAGGTGAGCGAGACCTACCGGTGGTCGTCAACAAGCGACGGGACGATAAATCCCACACTAAAGATGACTGCCAACGCGGACAACACTGTGCAGATAGCAAACCCGACTGACGCCAAGCACGAGCTGGTAATAGAATCCAACGGCAAGGAACTTGCAAGCAGCGGAGACATTGCGCCAAACGGCTCTGGGCAGCTTTCGTTCAAGCCTGCAACGGCTGGCACGTTTGAATACCACTGCGAGTACCATCCGGACACGATGAAGGGGACAATCGAGGTAGCATCAGCAGGCACCTCGTAATACCTTTCTTCTTCTTCTTCTTTTTTTAGAATGTGCAGTACCGGAGCGGCTCTTGGGCTCGCTCTCTTTTTCTTATTTGTTTCAAAAGAAAGCCTGCTTGCGTTGGCATGAACAATGTGTACATGATATGATATAGTGGACTGGGTGGGATTCGAACCCACGACCACCTACGTGTCCTCTGCCTGTATGACATACACACAGACATGCAAGGCAGGTATTCTACCGGACTAAACTACCAGCCCACAGACTTAACGCTGAAAAAATGATAATTTAAGTGTATTATTCTAATCCTTGCAGGTGGCCTTCTGCCTTCATCTTTTCGGCGTGAGCCGAGATGTAGCGCCAGATGATATCTGCTCTTTCAGACTGGAAATCCCAGGGCGCGACCAGGACAAGGTCGTTGTCGCGGATCCACATCCTACGCTTTATCTTGCCTCTTATGCGGCACGTGCGCACCTTGCCATCGGTACATTTAACAATGATGTTGTCGCCGCCGACCAGCTTTATCACGCGGCCTAGTAACTCGCCCTGCTGCGGCATGACCATTTCCTTCAGCTCTGATTCAGAAAGTACCTTTTTCTTGCCTATTTGTGGTCCCGACATTATTCCGAAAGATGGGGTTAAAAGTGTACTGCTCTAGCCTGCTCAACGCTTTTCATCCATTCCCGACCATATCCTGTGGATTTCTCAGGCCTTGCTCCGCGAGCCTGAGGTCCGCCGCGTGCGTTCCATACGTTATCTCAGGTTGCCACTGCAAATAATGATTTTTTTTGCACACAGGGTAGCGACGATTAAATAACGCTCCCAGTTTTGAAACAAACGGGCCGTTAGCTCAGCTTGGTGGAGCGTTCGACTGATAATCGAAAGGTCGAGGGTTCAAATCCCTTACGGCCCACCTAACTCTTCTCAAACAGCTACCAGACTTGCGGGTGCCCTTGGCATTATCCAGTGTACCGTGAGAAGCTCTTGATCACTTTCTCCAGAGATTCTGGGCTGCTGCTGTTGTTGTCAGGAAGTGAAGGATAAATGATTGGGTCAGTTACCCCGAGCCGGATGTATTCTGAGATCCTTTTGACGCACTCTTCAGCATTGCCATGAATGATTAGCCTGTCCGCCATCTCCGCGGGAACAGACCGCCACGCTTCACTTGAGCTAGTGTTCAGAGCCGCGTCTATTTTTGCCACCTCATTGGCAAAACCCATCCTCATGAAGCTATCGTGATACGGAGGTATCGCACAGAACCTTGCTACTGCACGCTTTGCATCAAGTATCGATTCCTTCTCTGACACTACTGTAACAAAATGACAGGCAATCCTGAATTGATCCGCACGCCCTTTTCTAGTTACTGAGCGAATGGTGCGAACGGCACGATCGGTGTAATCTAGTGTTGGTAGCATCAAGACTACTCCATCAGCAACCTCCGCGACAGTCTTTACCATCCCTAGTCCCATGGCCGCGCCGTAGAGCGGAATGGAATACCTTGGAGTGAATCCGAGCTGGAAGTCTTGGATCTTGAAGAGAGAGCCTTGAAAAGAGGTTTTGGCACCAGAGAGGATACCGCGAAGCAACTGGAGCGTTTCGCGAAGTCTTGCCACTCTGTCTCCTGCGCTTGAACCCGAATCCTTCATCGGAGAGGAACCTGCACCAACGCCTAGAAGGAAGCGCCCTTGCGAGAGGTTTGACACGGTCGCCGCGCCCATCGCAAGCAGCGTAGGCAGACGCAGGCTCGCGTTTACAACTCCCGTGCAGATCCTTATCCTGTTTGTGACTTGCGAGAGAGCAGAGGCAAAGGCTACCGTGTCAACGTCGTTGACTTCGACAAGCCAGACGCTCTGAAACCCTGCTTCCTCGGCAGCTCTGACCGGCTTTATAAAGAACCGAGGATCGTCAAGACACCTGATGGCTATTCCCAGATTCGGTAGCTGCATACAATGTTGTAATGCAATCTAAAAATAGATAAAGAATCCTGAGCCAACAACAACACAAGTCCTGCATATGTTCACCAACGCCTATGCCTACGATAAATTCATGGGTCGGTGGAGTCGCCTGATTGCGCCACGCCTGGCAGAATTTGCAGGGATTCCTGATAGCGGCGGCAAGATCCTTGATGCTGGTTGTGGCATAGGCGTCCTAGCTTTTGCCATCGCCGAATTCAGACCACGCTGTCAGGTAGTGGGCATCGACATTTCCCAGGAGTATATCAGCTACGCCAAATCCCGCAACAATTACTCCGACAGGGTTCACTTTGAAATTGGTAACGTACAAAACCTTGCCTTTCCGGATGCAGCATTTAATGATAGCCTATCTCTGCTTGCGCTCAACTTCGTCCCAAATGCACCTAGGGCACTCTCTGAAATGAAGAGGGTAACAAAACCCGGAGGGCGAATTGCCGCGGCGGTGTGGGATTATGGCGACGGTATGGAGATGTTACGAGTGTTTTGGGATGCCGCGGTGGCTGTGGACGCAAACGCTAGCAGGCTTCATGAGAAGCATATGCCACTGTGCCGCACAGGCGAGCTCTCCGACCTGTGGAGGTCTGCTGCACTTGATGATATCCACGAACAGCCACTGGAAGTTGAGATGAATTTCAAATCTTTTCAGGACTATTGGGAGCCCTTCCTGACGGGTCAAGGCCCGGCCGGCGCATACGTGAAACGTGTCGGCCGCGACCGCCTATCAATCCTGCGTGAGGAAGTAAAAAGACAATTGAGACTTCAAGATGAGGCAGCCCCGTTTATCCTTCGCGGCCGAGTTTGGGCTGTACGCGGTTCCGTCCATGAGTCAAGATAACATGAGATACTGTATCACCGAACAGCACGAAAAGTAATTTTCGAGCGGTTTTTCAAATCCAAAGGTCAAGCCAGCTTTCATTTGTCACTTTTTGCCTGGTCTTTCTCTCTCTTTCTCTCTTGCCTGTTTTCTGCATAATGCTCTGTGATATTTTGTAGCGTTGATACCAAGAGTGGCATTCAGCAGTGGGAATCGTGTCCTGTCTATAAAAGTGGTAAAACTAGATAATTTGACTTGCATATGAACGCAACAAAAAAGACCAAGACTGTTGTTCCGATAGTTATCGCAGTGGCAGTCCTAGGCGCAGCAATAGCCGTATTGTCTTCTGCTGCTGGAACACACCAGAATAATGCATCCGCAACAGCAGCATCATCAGCAACCGGCGGCAGCCCATCAAGCTATACCACGACTTCCGCTGCTGCTACTACCTCTCCTATAAAGATGAGTGCAAAGGAAGTGGATGAAACCTACCGGTGGTTAACAAGCGATGGCGGAAACAACCCGACGCTCAAAATGACTGCCAACGCGGACAACACTGTGCAGATAGCAAACCCGACTGACGCCAAGCACGAGCTGGTAATAGAATCCAACGGCAAGGAACTTGCAAGCAGCGGAGACATTGCGCCAAACGGCTCTGGGCAGCTTTCGTTCAAGCCTGCAACGGCTGGCACGTTTGAATACCACTGCGAGTACCATCCGGACACGATGAAGGGGACAATCGAGGTAGCATCAGCAGGCACCTCGTAATACCTTTCTTCTTCTTTTTCCCTCAAAAAACACCTGCAGATGCTCCTGACGGGTCAAGGCCCGACATGCTCGTATGTGAAGCATGTTGTCTCTAAACAGTACGAAAATTACTCATCATGCGATTCTCCGCCCCCCCCCAAAAGATCAAGCCAAAATGTCAGCGTCGTTTAGTAAACACTAAAAATTACCGGCAAAATCTCCTATTTTGGGTATTCTTTTATAATTCAACCTTGCCATATGGCACATGTCCTGCACATTAGATGATCTTAGATCGGCCGCTGGCGGCAGTACCTTGGGCGTAAACCTGATACCCTTTTCCACTCTACGCAGCGATGCAGCTAACGCGGCTGCGGAGGTGGCGCGCAGAAAGAGCGAAGCCGAAATCGATACAAATACGCTGAAAAACCAAAAGGAGAGCAAACTGTACGACATAAAGCAGCTCAAGGAAAAGATTGCAAACGAAGAAAGAGTAGAAGAAACCTTGCGCCGCAAAGACAACATCGATGAATGGAAAAAGGAGATTGAAGAGAGTAACGACCGAATCAGCGAGATCAACGAAAAAATGACGAAGGGATTGGAAGCGCTTGACCGGCTTGCAGAGGCCCGCGCCAAATTGCGGGAATATTTCGACGAAGCCAAGAGCCAACTGTCTGATCTGAGGTCAAATCCTGAACGTGCATTAGGAAGCAGCCCCTCAGACGAAGACAAGAAGAAATTAGAAGAGTACATCAGGATCATCTTGGGCGAGATTGAAGACGAAGAAAAGGGTCACAGGCAGGCCGAGGACGAGCTCCAGACATCTAGAAACAAGATCAAAGAAATACTTGCCAAAACTGAATAGGAAAGAAATCCAAGAGCCGTTGAAGAAAATGATGCCTGTGAAAGCGGGCAACTATTCTCTCTCTCTACACGTTCTTCTGCAATTGACCCCCGAACATTTTTCCTTGTAGCAATAAATCCGGGCTGCGCAAACTAACATCGTGAGCGTTGATCTTACTTCTGTCGCGGCATCGGTAGGCGTAGGCGGCGTCGCGGGCTTTGTCATTGGCTATGCGATAAAAAAAATCCTGAAAATAGTGATGGTGATAATCGGGCTGTTTCTGGCTGCGCTTGCGTATCTGGCCAGCCAAGGCGTGATCTCTATAAACTGGGACAAGATAGGTTCGGCCTCCACTTCAACCCTCGTGGGGATACAGAATGCGACGATAGGCGCGACGCCCGGCGCGGCGGACCAAGTGATGATGGCGCTTGCAAACATCGGCATCCCCCTCACGGGCAGTTTTGCGGCCGCGTTTGCGCTTGGGTTCATGAAGGGCTAAGCTATAGAAGAATCTCCGATATTGCTTAAATCCTAGAGCCGCAGTTGAGAGACGTTGCTCCAGCCGCTGCTGATGCAGGCCGAAGCGTTGATAGCCGCACTCGCCCTCGTCTTTGGGCTCTTGATCCTGTGGGTACTGGTCTCGATACCGGTGTGGATTGCGGCAAAAGTGGTGACTGTCGGAAAAGCCCGCTTTACGCGAGCGATGCTGGTGACTGCTGCCGGCCCCATAGTCTATGCCATTGTGTTCTTTCTCTCTAGCGCTATCCTGCACATGACGCTTGGAGAAAAGATATTCATAACTACCATAGCTTTCATCCTTGCGTTCATTGCCTGGATAGGCGTCTTCAAGCTGGGCTTTGACACGGGGTGGCTGCGCGCGCTAGGAATTGCCATCCTTGCGACCATAGTGTTTGCCGTGATAGGCACGATAATCACGATAGGCTTGCAGGCGCTGATACCTCAGGCCCCGCCGATAACGCCGTTCCCTACGTTCTAGCCGTCACGAGGGCGTACTGGCGCTCGGCCCAGTCTATCATGCCCTGCAGGTCCTTTGCCGCATAGTCGGCGTTTTCGCCGGCTACAGCTTCTGCCTCTGGGGCGTAGGCGGCAAGGCGCAATTCGCCCTTGAGCCGGCCCCTCATGCCCTTTATGGTAGATGTGATGAAGCGCAGCGGGCCCTCGCCGGAGGAAAACACGCACACCATCATCAATCCGTGTTTGTTTCCCCACGCTTTGTTCACGTAGCGCTGCAGGTCAATGTCGAAAAACGGGTCGATGTCCTGCTCGACGCTTCCAACGTAGCGCGAATCCCATCCAAGTATCTGAAACACGACGGCCGCGCTTCTGGCAAGGTGCGCCCTGTCATCGGTGCCTGCAATGCAGAGCACGTGGGCGTTCATCTTGGGTTCAGCAGGATGCGCGTTGAACTTGACTAAATCGATGAACTCGCCCATCATGGAGGCAAGGTGCGCGCGCTCTGTCTTGCCAAGCCTGCCCCTGCTGTACAGCTCGCCCACCGTGTTTGCAGCGGGCAGGATGACGTCTGTTATTATCTTTACCTGGTCTATGTTGGAGTTGAGCACGCTTATCAAGAGCCTGCGGGCCTGCTCCTCCTCGCCAGCAAGCGCAAAGTCGATGAGCCTCTGCTGCACCTGCACATAGTTGACGGGAAACTCGATGTCCGAGATGCCGGTTTCCAGAAACCACACGTTGACGGTGCCGGCCTTTTTCTTTTTCACGAGGCCCATCGTGTGCATGATGTCGAGGTATTTCGTGATCGTCATGCGGTTTATGCCCGTCTTGTCGGCGAGCTCTACTCCTGAAAGGCCCGTGCCGGCGTTCTCTAGCACGTCGACTATTTTGCGCTTGACTTCGTCGAGCGTGTAGCGCCGGTACATTGACATGTACCAACAGCCCTACCGGAAGATAAAAACCCTTACCGATGTTGCTGCTTCTTCCTTGGCATCTTTCTGGAGTTCGAAATCAGGTCGGTGAGCGCGTTGAACGCCTTTCCTACCTGGTCCATCCGCACGAGCATGATGGTGTCCGTGTAGCAGCTGACTGTGTCTTCAATGTTGATGTGCCTGCGCGCAAGCTGGTTGTAGAACGCAATGGCGCACCCCGGCGTCTTTATAATCTCCTCCGGGCTGTGCACGATGATTGCCGCAAGGTCGTCTTCCACCTCCAGCACGTCGTCGTGCGCAAACATGGCCTTGACGCCGTCGAGTAGCACGTCGTCAAACACTAGTGTGATGGACATGATGCTCTCTGACACGCTGATAAAGTTGTCAACGTTCTGCGTAAGCGACTTGGCGACCTTTTCAATCGTCCTTTTGCTCTTTGCAGCCGATACTTTTGCAACATCAGTCTTGACGCTGACCGTGCTTCCTGCAAGGATGGCCGCAATCGGGCGCTCTGGTACGTCATAGTCGCGCCTGGAGCGTTTTAGCGCCGTCACTATGCTTTCGACGCTGGTGTTCTTGCCGCCGAGCATTTGGTCTATCTGCGGCTTGACAATCCTTGCCAGCGCGCTAATGTTGCAGTAATCGCGCTGCAGCGAATCCTGGAAAGAGAGGTCGTTGTTGACGACTTCCTTTACCGCGTTTGTAATGGATTTCTCGTTGACCGACATCGGTCACTATCACCCTGATTTAGGTCAATCTTGACCAAAAAATATAAATGTAATGTTTGAAACGAAATGCACGTTCATGACAAACAAAGTGGTCCTGGCCTATTCTGGCGGCCTCGACACGTCCGTCTGCATCAGGTACCTGCAGACCCTGCACAAGATGGACGTTATCACTGTAACGGTAGACTGCGGCCAGGACGACGATTTTGCAGAGATTGAAAGGCGTGCAAAGGCGATAGGCGCCATAAAGCACGTCTACATTGACGCCAAGGACGAGTTTGCCAGAGATTACGTCATCCCAAGCATCAAGGCAAACGGCCTGTACCAGGGCAAGTATCCATTGGCAACGGCGCTTGCACGCCCGCTCATCGCGGCCAAGACGGTGGAAGTCGCGACAAAAGAAAACGCGGTTGCAATAGCGCACGGCTGCACCGGCAAAGGCAATGATCAAATCCGCTTTGACGTCACCATGCGGGCTCTCAGGCCCGACCTGAAGATAATCGCCCCCATCCGCGACATGAACCTCACGAGAGACGTCGAGATAAAGTACGCCAAGGAACAGAACATCCAGATAAGCACCGCGGCAAAAAAATACAGCATTGACCTCAACCTCTGGGGCCGCGCCGTGGAAGGTGGTAACATTGAGGACGCCGATTTCGAGCCTCCGGAAGAGGCGTTCCAATTCATCAATTTCAAAAACGACAAGGCCGGCTACGTCGACATCGAGTTCGACCAGGGCGTGCCTGTTGCTGTAGACGGCAAGCGCATGCCGCTTACCGACCTGATACAGTACGTCAACGACAAGGCCGGCGCGCACGGCGTCGGGATCGTTGATCACGTCGAGGACCGCGTCGTGGGAATAAAGTCGCGTGAAGTGTACGAGGCGCCGGCAGCAGTGACCATAATCGAGGCCCACCGCGACCTCGAAAAGATGGTGCTGACCAAGCACGAGCTTGCCTTCAAGCGCTCGGTGGACGACCAGTGGAGCTGGCTTGCGTACGCCGGCCTGTGGCAGGACCCGCTGCGCACGGACCTGGATAGGTTTATAGACGCGACTCAGGCCCGCGTCAGCGGAAAAGTGCGGGTAAAGCTCCAGCGCGGATCAATCCGCGTGGTCGGAAGGCAGTCACGCTACTCCCTGTACAAAAACGACCTGGCGACGTATGCGGCCGGGTCGACCTTTGACCAGTCACTGGCAAAGGGCTTTGTCGAGCTATGGGGGCTGCAGTCGATAATAGCAAACTCGGTTGCAGAGACGGCCGGCAAGAAACAGCAGCAACAATAAGAAAAAGTAGTAGGAGAGAAAAATAGAAAATGAAAAAAGAATGCCAAGAATGTGGAGCCGACATCAACATCCCGGAAGACGCAGTGGTGGGAGAGATAGTGACCTGCCCCGACTGCGGAGGCGACTTTGAAATCGCCACCAAGGCGGCGGACAAGGTGGAGTTGAAGCCGGCAGAAACAGTAGGCGAAGATTGGGGACAGTAATCGGTAATGGTCGAGGTCTGCATAATCTACGACAAGGTGCGCTTTGAGGAAAAGGCGCTCTACGACAAGGCTCTTGAGAAAGGCTTGAAGGCGCAGATGGTAGATGGGAAAAACATTACCGTCGGCACCGAAAGCAAAAAGGGCGACCTTGCACTCGGCGACGTAGTAATGCAGAGAAGCGTGAGCCATTACCGGGGCCTCTACCTCACCGCCTGCCTTGAATTTCTTGATTATCCTGTTATTAACAAGTTCCAGACGGCAGAGAGGTGCGGGAACAAGCTTGTCACGTCCCTTGTTCTGGCCAAGAACAACATCCCTACGCCAAAGACCCAGATGGCGTTTTCAGCCGAGTCTGCAATCGAAGTCATACGCAAGACCGGCCTACCGCTTGTCCTAAAGCCGATAGTGGGCTCATGGGGCAGGGGCGTCTTTCCTCTGCGCGACGACGAGACTGCAAGCATGATAGTCGAGATGAGGGAGGAAAACGACAGCCCGCTTGCAAGGATATACTACGTGCAGGAAATGATAGACAGGCCGCCACGCGACATACGATGCATCGTAGTAGGCGACAGGGTCGTGACTGCAATATACCGCTATTCCGCAGAAAACGAGTGGCGCACAAACGTCGCCCGTGGAGGCAAGGCAGAGCTAGCGCCAATAACAAAAGAGCTTGAAGACTTGGCGCTGCGCGCGGCAAAGGCGGTAGGCGGCGGAATCGTGGGCGTCGATTTGATGGAAGACAAGGGCCGCGGGCTTGTGGTTCACGAGGTGAACAACACCGTGGAATTCCGAGGAGCGGCGAGCGTCTCTACGAACGACATTCCCGGCGCAATGATAGACTACGCCGTGAGCCTTGTGAAGAAGTAAGTGACCAATTTCGGTCACTATTGACCCTTATTAGGTCAAATATGTCCAAAAAATATAAATGAGGATTTTTAAGGCAGAACCATCATAACAATGCATCTCGTGAACATGATGACAATGATGATGGAGGACATTTTGCAATGAAGGTCGGAGTTGTAGGCGCATCAGGCTACGTCGGTGGCGAGCTTCTCAGGCTACTCGTGACGCACCCCAAGGCTGAAGTCACCATGGTTACATCGCGCCAAAAGGCAGGCGAGTACGTGCAGAGGGTGCACCCTAGCTTGAAGGGCTTTATCGACCTCACCTTCTCGCCGATGGACATGGAAAAGCTGGCCAACAACTGCGACATGGTGTTCACGTCGGTGCCGCACGGAAAAGCCAACAAGATAGTAAAAGACCTGTACGACAGGGGAGTAAAGATAATCGACCTTTCGGCAGACTTTCGCTTAAAGAACCCCAAGGATTACATAAAGTGGTACGGCTGGGAGCACCCGTTCCCTGATATGCTGTCCAAGTCGGTCTACGGCGTGCCGGAATTGCACCGCGAGGAGATAAAGAAGGCGCAGCTGGTGTCATGCCCGGGCTGCATGGCAGTGACATCTTTGCTGGCGCTAAAGCCTCTGATCGAGAACAACCTCATCGACACCGAGCATGTAGTAGTCGACAGCAAGATAGGCTCATCGGGCGCCGGACAAAAGGCAAACGCCGGCACGCACCACGCCATGCGCTATGGAGTAGTCAGGCCGTACAAGCCTGCCAAGCACCGGCATACAGGCGAGATAGAGCAAGAACTGTCGATGATAGCAAAGAAGCAGATCAAGGTCAGCATGAGCCCGCACGCAGTCAACATCGTCCGTGGCATCCTGACCACCAACCACACGTTCCTCAAGCGCAAGGTGGAAGAGCTGGAGCTGTGGAAGATGTACCGCAACTCGTACAAGGGCGAGCCGTTTGTCCGGCTCATCCGCGACAAGAAGGGGCTGTACAAGTTCCCCGACCCCAAGTTCGTTGTCGGCTCGAACTTTTGCGACGTCGGCTTTGACATTGACGAGGACAACCAGAGGATTGTTGCGCTCTCGGCGTCTGATAATCTCATGAAGGGCGCGGCTGGCTCTGCGGTGCAGGTCATGAACGTGATGTTTGGCTATGATGAGACAGAGGGCCTGAGGTACACCCCTCTGACCCCGGTATGATAGTCATAAAGATAGGGGGGAGCGTAGTCGACGGTCTGCACCCGTCAACGCTTGGCGACATCAAGGCGATAGCCGAGAAAGAGAAGCTGGTGTTCGTGCACGGAGGCGGCAAGGAGGTGACTGCGACCGCGACCAAGCTGGGCAAGGAGCAGAAATTCATCGTCTCGCCCGGCGGCGTGCGCAGCAGGTACACTGACAAAGAGACTGCCGACATTTACACGATGGTCATGTCCGGCAAGATAAACAAGGCTATTGTCGGCATGTTGCTGCGCCAGGGAATAAAGGCAGTTGGCGTAGCCGGAGTCGACGGAGGCATACTGAAGGCAGAGCGCAAGAAAAAGCTGATGGTGATAAACGAGAAAGGGAGGAAGATGGTGATAGACGGCGGATACACCGGCAAGATAAACGACGTCGACCCGTCACTCGTAAACACTCTTGTAAACAATGGCTATGTGCCGGTGGTGTCTCCTATTGCACTCTCTGAAGAATTTGATTTTCTCAATGTGGACGGCGACAGGGCTGCCGCGTACGTGGCCGGCGGAATAAAGGCCGACAAGGTAATATTCATAACAAACGTCAATGGCCTGATGCTCAACGAAAAACTCGTCACTGGCTTGACTCTGGAGCAGGCAAAAGCGACCCTGCCAAAGATAGGCTTTGGCATGGAAAAGAAGGTGCTTGCCTGCACGGAGGCGCTAGAGATGGGAGTAAAGGAAGCCATAATTGCGTCCGGACAGGTCGACAACCCTGTGTCGTCAGCTATCGCGCACAACAACTGCACGGTGATAACCCCAAAATGAACGGCGAGGACAACTACCTAGGCACGCTGTACCAGAGGTTCCCAGTAAACGTTGCAAGGGGCAAGGGAGCTAGGGTATGGGACGTAAACGGCAAGGAATACATCGACTGCATGGGAGGATACGGCGTCGCGCTCGTAGGCCACTGCAACGACCGCGTCGTTGAAGCCATTAAAAAGCAAGCAGAGACCCTGATAACCGCGCACATGTCAGTCTATAACGAGACGCGCCTTGAATTCATGAAGAAAATGGCGCAAGTGGCGCCGCCGGGATTGACCAAGATGTTCTTTACAAACTCGGGTGCCGAGTCTGTGGAAGCGGCGCTAAAGTTTGCAAGGAAATTCACCGGCAAGCCCGGCGTTATTGCCATGAACGGTGCCTACCACGGCAAGACGTTTGGTGCACTTTCTGTCACTTACAACGAGAAATACCGCAAGGCGTTCATGCCGCTCCTTGAGGGGGTAAAGTTCGTCCCGTACGGAGAGCCGGCGAAACTTGAAGAGGCCATAGACGACTCTATCGGCGCGGTGATACTGGAGCCGATACAAGGTGAGACCGGTATCATAGTGCCGCCTGACGACCTCATACCCAAGATCCGCGACATATGCAACCGCAGAAACCTCGTGCTGATATTTGACGAAATACAGGCAGGACTTGGCAGGACAGGCAAGATGTGGGCAGGGCAGAACTGGAACACGACGCCGGACATCATGTGCCTTGCAAAGGGCATCGCCGGCGGAGTCCCGATGGGTCTCGTACTGACAAAACCGGAGATAATGGACGCTATGAAGCTGGGCGAGCACTCATCTACCTTTGGCGCAAGCCCTCTAGCCTGCGCGGCGGCTTCTGCGACACTAGAGGCGCTGACCACTGACGGGCTAGTGGACAATGCCGCCAAGACTGGCAAGGTGTTCAAGGAAAAGCTGCTGGCCCTTAAGGAGCGCCACAAAATAATCCGAGAGGTTCGCGGCCTTGGAATGATGCTTGGAGTCGAGCTCCGCTTTGAGGTAAAAGATGTGCTCTTTGACGGAATCAGCAACGGACTGCTTATGCTGTACTCGGGAAGAAACATCTTGCGCCTGCTTCCGCCACTTGTGATGAACGAAGCGACGGTTTCCCGCGCAGTTGAAATAATGGATGCGGTACTTACAAGGGAGGAACAGAGAAGAAATGTCAATTAGCAACATGGACGAGACAGACGAAAAGATAATCCGCATCCTGCAGACCGATTCGAGAAAGGCATTCGTGGACATTGCAAACGAGATCGGTCTGTCTGAGTCGGCCGTGAGAAGGCGCGTCAAGAACCTCACGGACAGCGGCATAGTAAAGCGCTTTACGATAGAACTAGGCGCGTCGGACAAGACGAGCGCAATAACACTCATCTCGGTAAGCTCTACCGCCGACACCTCGGCAGTCTCGCAGAGGTTGATGAAGCTTGCCGGCGTCGAAGTGGTCTACGAGATAACAGGTCAATATGACATTGCCGCCATAATCGCTGCACCTGCAATCGTCGAGATAAACAAGTGCATCGACGACATACGCAAGATAGAGGGCGTGTCCGACACGAACACCGTCATAATACTAAAGACGATGCGCTAACCTAGCGTAGATCCGCCCTAGGGTAGGGCACATCCTTGTTGTTTTGCTATTGATAGATATATTGCATGTTCGGCCCTATTAAGCCCGCTATAACCCGTACTTTACTCCATCTTTTCCTTTTGACTTTCTCTTATCACGAGAATCAGCGCAATATATCTCGGTGACGATTGCATGAAAGTAGAAACACCTGGCAGCAGCATATGGTCCAATAGGTTCATAGCGTCGGCGATAATTCAGGGCGCGGCAATCACCCTGCTTACCGCTTCGTTCGTTGGAGTGCAGTTTCTCTTTTCGTCCAACAGCATCAACATCATACAGATCCTTTCGCTGTCGTTTGAAGGGCCGGCCAAGTGGATATTTCTCGGCTACATATTCTACATGATACTTATTGTCGCAATAGCGACCACGGCGATATTCTACAGCCACCTGGAGGTCAGCCTGCAAAAGAGGATTCATGGAGTCAGGTCTGCACTTGCGTGGGCCAACCTTGTAGGAATGAACGTCGGAGGCGCCGCAGTGACGTTGATGATGGTGTATGCGGGGCTCGCCGGCTCCGGCGTGCTTGGCGTGATTGCCGGCGATGGTGGAGCAGCTGGCCTAAAGGCGAATCCTGCAATAATGGAGCAGTTCATCACTCCCATTGCAGCGTTTGCAGGGTTGTTGATAATAGGAGTAGTCGCAGGCGGGCTGGCATACATTACAACTTATTTTCAGAAAAAGCCGCCTGCATCGCGCGACAACAACAGCATCGACATGGAAAAAATCGGGAGCATCTGATCTCTCTCTATTTTTTTAGACCTGTTGTTCAAAGCAGTTCATATATTACCTGATTGCAAGATCAATCCATATGTCCAACAGACCGCACGCCGACCCGGACACTCAAAAGCACAGGGAAAAGTGCAACTTGCTTCTTGCAATCTCGCCTCGCATACGCTACGCCGGCGTCATGAACAAGTTTGGAAGGACGCTTGCCGGCGGCCTGCGCAAGGGAGTCGTCCCGCTCTTAAAGCCGGATGAGGCGCGCAACGAGTATTTCATAGAAGCCACGCGCGAGCAGCTGAGGAAAAGCTTCGAGCGGTCGGTAGGCAAAACAGAATACACCCTGACCGAGAACGAGAAGGTAAAGATATTGACTCTGACAAACGAGGACAACTTTTACTACATCACTATGGACAAGGAAACGCCGGCTGCCGAAGTAGCCAAGATAATCGAGTCAGCCAAAAAGCTGGCCAGGTAGTTCTCCGCTGGCAGGCAACATACGCCCGCTCGACGTCCTGCTATGGACGTTCCGGCGGAGCGAAAGAGACGTGGTAAAACTCTACGACTCGCTGTCTCCGCTGATGACCATTGCGACAGGAGGCAAGATGCTCAATTTCGGCTACTGGGACGATTCCTCTGCCAATACAACACCCCTTGAAGCGCAGCAGATGCTCTGCGCGCAGGTCGGCGAGCTGGCCGAGCTTGCCTCTGCCAAGGCAGTAATAGACGTCGGAAGCGGCCTTGGCGCGCCCGCCTCGTACTGGAGATCCTGCCACGAATCGCTGCAGGTTGCCTGCGTGAACATCAACTTTTCGCAACTGCAGGACTCGGACGGCGCAAGGGTTTCCTTGGTAAACGCCACCTCTACCGCGCTGCCGTTTTCCAGCGGCTCAGTGGACAGAGTCGTGGCGCTTGAATCGGCGCAGCATTTCCGGCCGCTTGACCGGTTCATGCAGGAATCTGCCCGGGTGCTTGCCAGCGGCGGCCTCTTGGTAATGGCAATTCCCGTGCTAAAGTTGCGCAAAAAGCTGCATTTTCTGAGCCTCGGCATACTGTCTGTCACCTGGTCGTCAGAGCACTATGGCCCAGAGTATGTCCAGAGCGCAATCAGGAACGCGGGCCTGTCGATAGAGACAAGCCGTTACATAGGCCCCCGCGTCTACGGGCCGCTTGCAGACTATTACCTTGCAAACAGGGAAGACCTGAAGCCGAGAATCTTGGCAGAATATCCTGCCTACCTCGAAAAGCTGCTGTACCGGTCAATTCTGAAAATGAAGCAGCTGTCGGACGGGGGCGACATCGAATATGTCTTGATAAAGGCAAGAAAAGCGCGCTAATCCTGCAAAACCCTGGATAGCTCATATGCTTTTTCAGTAGCGCATATGCAGAGTCTTCTGCGCCTCCTCGCTCTCTTTCAAGCTGCCAGGACAATCTTGCCCCGTGGATGAATGTCCTTTACGTAATCAAGCGCCTTTCCCGCCTCGTCTAGGGGGAACTTTTTGTCAATGTTTACCTTTATGTTATCTTGATCCACCCACTGCGCCAATTTCGTCAACCGTTCGTTGTTTACCTGTGAGAACAGGAAAACGGCTTTGACTCCAAACTGGTTCATCAACTCCGCATTTGGCTGTTCCAGCATGGAGACGATTATCCCGCCTTTCTTGAGTACCTTGAAGGACCTCTTGTAGGTATCACCGCCCACGGTATCAAAGACCGCGTCACAGTCGTGCAAGATATCCTCAAACTTTTGGCTCTTGTAGTCAATTGTTTCGTCGGCTCCCAATTCTTGCACAAACTTTCTGTCGTCTGCGCTTATTGTCGTGGCGACTTGCGCGCCCAGCTTCTTTGCAAGTTGAATCGCGATTGAGCCTATTCCTCCTGCTCCTCCGTGAATAAGGATTTTCTGGCCCTTTGCCAGTCCGATGGTTTCCACGAGCGCCTGCCATGCGCTGACGCCTACAAGGGGAAGACCTGCCGCTTCGGCATGGCTCAAACTTTTTGGCTTGTACGCGATGGTCTGTGCAGGCGCCAGAGCCATCTCTGCAAACGCCCCTGACCCGCCTGTGATGACAGATGCCTGCCCGTATACTTCATCGCCTTGCTTAAAGCCCGCAACTCCGTTTCCAACCTCCTTGATAATGCCGGAAAAATCCATGCCCAGCGTTGAGGGGAATTGCAGCTTTATCATTTGCTGCATGTAGCCTTCGCGGATTTTCCAGTCGATTGGATTTACGCCGGCCGCTTTGACAATGACTAGGACCTTTCCTGCCGATGGATCTGGTGCAGGCACGTTGCGGTTAATCTCTACTACTTTGCTATCGCCATACCCTTTGATTTGAGCTGACTTCATTGCTGATATTATTATGTCAAGCGCGATATTAAACAACAAGAGTAAGGATGTACTTGGGAATTCTTCTCAAATGCTCAATGCATTATTTTTTTTAGATTTACACGGCGATTATTACAAATAACACATCTGCAAGCATGGCGTCTGGCACTTGTATGTGTGTGCGTGCTTTTAGCATTCGCTGGCATGAACGATAAATTAATCCACATCAACGACGATCGTCTACCTAATGCAAGGGAAAGATCAGAACGTGGACAAACCTTTGGAGAAAAAGATAATCGTCAGCAAGAACGGGCCATATCTGGTTTCAGGCGGCATTCCAATTTCGATGCAGACCATTACCCCGAACAAAGAGGGTTTTTCGTGGGATTGGACAGAGGGCAGAACGTTTGATGCGCAATCATCAGAGTATGCGCTGTGTCGATGCGGGCAGTCAAAGAACAAGCCATTTTGCGATGGAACCCATGAGAAAATAGGATTTGAGGGAAAAGAAACTGCGACACGCAAGCCGTATGTCAGGCAAGCCAAAAAATATGACGGCCCGACAATGGTTCTTAGCGACGCAGAAAACTTGTGCGCATTTGCGCGTTTTTGCGATCCTGAAGGGCAGATTTGGAACCTAATAGAGCAAACTGACAATCCTGCAGTGCGTGATCTGGTGATACGCGAAGCAAATCACTGCCCGGCAGGCCGGCTGGTGGTGCACGATAAAAAGACGGGAAAAGAGATCGAACACAAGCTCACTCCTTCTATCGGGGTGGTCGAAGACCCTGCCTTGGGATGCAGCGGGCCGCTGTGGATTCGCGGAGGCATTCCTATCGAATCCCACGACGGCAAGCGGTATGAAGTGCGCAATCGCGTGACGCTGTGTCGGTGCGGGGCTTCAAGTAATATGCCATTTTGCAACGGCAGTCATGCAAGCATACAGTTCAAAGACGAGCTGACTGGTTAACACAACTACTAATTAACGC
>NZ_CAMLDP010000036.1 GCF_946478925.1 uncultured Nitrososphaera sp.
ATGTTCTGTCGATGCCGCTTGCCACCATCTTGCTCTTGAACGCGGCCACGTCGTCAGATGCAAGCGGCTTTGCCACCCACCCGCGAGGGTTTCTGCTGAATATCTGAAACGCGCTGCAGCCAATGCCCTTGGCGTTGTCCACGGAGTTTGAAATACCTCCTGCGATAGAGACGTGAAAGCCCACCTTGTAGCCGGCGTTCATGTGCATATACGCCCGCTAGTCCGGTGCGCCGGCTAGTAAAGTTATTGCGATGTCGTTTTATTGCAGTTCCGCAAACAGCTAGCCGTAATAGAGTTGTCCATCAAGATGGGCACTGGCGATCTTGCCAAGTACCCCTTTCTTAACGAGGCAGGTGAGTACCTGCGCCAGTCAGGGTTTGGCTGGGACGAGCTTGACAGGCCAGACGCCAAGGACATAATCGACAGGGCCGCAGAGCGGGTTAGGACGGCAGCGGCAGGAAACGTCTATGAAAAGCTGGAGCGGTACGAGACAGAGATCCTGACCTTTATAGTCACTCTGATAATGGTAAAGTCGGTTGGCCTAGAGCACGTACTGAGGAAATACGCCCTTGCCGAAGCAAGGCGCGCAGAAAAGTTCCTGACTGAGGACTTGAAGAGGCAGAGCGACGCGCAAAAGCGCGCACTATTTTCCAAGATATTTGAGGACCTTTTCAAGCTGAAAATAGACGTGACAAGAGACGGCAGGCTCTTTCAGGTCAGAGTCACCGATTACTTGACGCGCTCGTCGCACTTTCACGAACAAGAGTGGAAGATGATAAACAGGCTGGTGCAGGACGGCCAAGTGTTCCTCGACGCCGACGAGACCGTGAGGCTGGTGCGAAACGAGCTGGCAGTCCTCATAACCGGCAGGGTGAGGGCCATGAACCTGCCGGCGCTCCCGCAGTCTGTGAGGCAAAAAGTCGACGAATTGAGGACAGAGCTTGCCCCGCGCTACGAGTACAGGGCTGTCGCAGTGACCGACTACCCTCCGTGCGTCAAGCACGCGCTGGAGGTTATGGGCAGGGGCGAAAACCTGCCACACTCTGCCCGGCTCATGCTTGCGACGTACATGCTTGCGATAGCCAAGCCGATAGACGAGATAGTAGAGATGTTCAAAAACGCGCCGGATTTCAATGAGCGCATAACCCGCTATCAGGTAGAACACCTCGCAGGGACAAAGGGCAGCAGGACAAAATACTCGGTGCCGTCGTGCGAAAAGCTGCGTACTGAGAACCTGTGCTTTGCGACGGCTGACTGCAACGGCATAATCAACCCAATGCAGTTTGGCAGAAAGAGGAGGAAACAACAATGAGCAAAGCGGCAGACGCGGTAAGGGCCGCTTTCCGTGAATACTACTTCAAGCAGGCTAGGATGATAGAGCCGCCCGGCGACATTGAAAAGCGCGAGTTTGGCTACATGCAGTTTGGGGGCCACGGCATGGCGCGCCACCTCTCGTTCAAGAGCACGGGCGAGCTGATAGCCACGCTCATCACGCAGGTCCCGTCAGACGTCTATTGCTCAAACGCGCTCTACAGGTTTCCCACGCTTTCGATGCAGGAAAAGCAGTGGCTCGGGGCCGACCTGATATTTGACATTGACGGCAAGGACCTGCATCTTCCCTGCGTGCCATCGCACTCGTACCCAGTTTGCGCAAACTGTGGAAACATTTCATCTCCCCTTTCATCAGACAAAGACAACGAATCCGCATGCGGCGCATGTGGCAACAAAAAGGCGGAGCACATCGTCATCCCATGCGCCAAGTGCATTGACGGATCAAAAAAGGAGGCAAGACGCCTTATCGAGTTTCTGACCGGCGACCTTGGCATCGACCGGCAGAACATCCACACCTACTTTTCAGGGAACAACGGCTTTCACTTCCACGTACAGGATGACGCGTACAGGCCGCTTGACTCGCAGGCGCGTTCTGACCTTGTGGGATACCTTGCAGGCGTCGGCCTCCTCGCAGAAAGCGTCGGCGTGCGCAAGCCGCCCGGGGGCGGCGACCTTGCCTTTGTCAAGTTCCCAAGGAGCGGCCTTGGCTCTGGGTGGCGAAAAAAAGTCGCCGACAAACTAAAGATAGACACGACTTCGACTTTGCGGCTGACAAACATTGTCAAGGAAAAAGGCGGATACGCGGGATTCAAGGCAGAGCTTGACGCGATGACCCGCGAGATGGGCGTGAGGATAGACCCTCAGGTCACGACCGACGTCCACCGCGTCTTTCGTATGCCTGGAACGCTCAACAGCAAGAGCGGCCTTGCAAAGGTGAGAGTCGGCGACTTGGAGTCGTTTGACCCGTTTACCGACGCCTGCCTGCTTGGCGATTCCAAGTTGAAGGTAAGGCTAAAGGCGCACGCCAAGGTCCGGCTAAAGGGCGAGAACTACAACATATCAAAGGAAACGGCCGAGCTCCCGGCTTACGCTGCCGCGTATTTTATCTGCAAGGGCCTTGCAGAAGCGACCTGACATGTTATAAGACCCGAGCGCGTACGTCAGAATTGCTTGTGGGATACGTACAGTGGTGAAGACAAGGCACCCCGCGCCGACCTCGGCAGGCTCGTAAAATGGGGCATCCTTGCAGCGATGGGCATCGTGATATTTGCAGTCGCAAGCAACCAGGCAGTCAACCTGCTCCTCAACTTGTCAGAATTTGGGAGCACATATTCAAAGACGCTCTACTACTCTATCGTATCAGGGCTGGCGCTTGCCGCAATAGCGCTTGTCCGCGTAAACGCCGCAAGCAGGCATTCCATGGTCTGGTACGCAGTCAGCCTAATAGTCAGGTTCGTCAAGAGAAACGACTTTGAGGCGCAGTCAAAGCCGGCGGGCCGCTACTCGGACTTTCACATGAGCCCGCTCAGCTTTGGGCTGTGGCAGGCGACAAAGGTAGTGGTGCTTGCCCCGCTCTTTGCCAACATCGGCTTTGGCATGGCAATCGCGTACATGGCGGAAGGAAACGACGTCGGCGTTTCAAGCATCGGCTCCATCTTCTCCATCCCGTTTGCCACCGTGACGGCAGACGGCGCTTTTGCGCAGGAAAACGTCGTCCCGGCGATACCCGCCCTTGCGCTCTTGATGCCGGCGCTCCTGAGTGCCGTCGGCATACGCCTGCTTCTCTACGTGGGAGTGTCAGGCGCAGTCAACGTCGTGTCGCAGTACATGCTCGATGCGGCAGAGCACAAGCCCAAGTTCCTCTCGTACATATCCACAGTAGAGGTAATCGTGGGCGCGGCGATATTCTGGGCCGGCTTTACTTTGTTTTTCAGCTCCGGAATCGACTTTAACACGAAATACCTGATAGCTGGCGCCCTTGCGCTTGGCGCAGCTCTCATGTTTTACGGGTTCATGGACAAAAGGCGCGCCAGAGTCATCATCTACCCGCAAAAAAGGCACGTCTACCTGCGCCTGATGACAGTCGTCGCAGTCGTCGCAGTCGTCGGCTCGATAGTAGCGGTGAACACTAGCATAGCGGAGGCGAAAAAGGTAGAGTGGCGCGGTCCGTACATAGCGCAGGAAATAGCAGTCAACCGCAACATGGCAGAGCTTGACAAGGTGAGCGTAGTGAACTATGATGTCAAGCCGCCCTCTGTCGCGCCGGCGAATATACCGCAGATGGTAAACGCAAACCGCGACACTTTGAACAACATACGGCTGTGGGACAAAGATGCTGCAAGTCAGAAACTAAAGCCGGAGCTTGGCCAGAGAAACGACATTGCCTTTGCAGACACGGACATGCTGCGCTTTTCCGGCACTATGTACTGGACGGGAGCGACTACCCCGAAACTGCCAGACACGGTCGCGCAGGGAACTGAATGGTTCAACCAGCACCTGGTGTACACGCACGCAAACCCCGGCTTCAAGATGCTAGAAGCGGACACAGGAAGTGTCGTCAACGAGGACAAGTTCTTCCCACAAAAGCGCATCTACTACGGCGAAAGCGGCGACGAGGGGCTGTTCTCCCGCAGCTGGGCCGCGTATCCCGATGGGAGGACTTCAAGCGACGAAATATCCCAGTTCTTTTACAACGGCACCGGAGGCATCGACGTGGCGCCTCCGCTCAGCTGGATGTTTGAGCCTAACTTTATGCTGTCGTACCCAGACACTCCGATCCACATCATGAGGTACAAGGACATACACGACAGGATGGACCTGCTGTACCCGTATTTCGTGTACGACTTTGCGTTCAGCAACGACAGCAATGCGGCCGCACCAGTCTTCCAGAAAGTAGGAGTATTGCCCGTAACCGACGGCAAGAACACGTACTGGCTGATGCCGCTAATAGCCGCGCTCGACACGTCGCACGTACCTTGGGGCTCGCCGTTCATGCTAAAACTGGTAGGCTACTCGCTGATAGACGCATACAACGGCAGCGTGCAAGTGATAGTGACTGGAAACGACAAGTTTTCAGACATGTTCTACGACCAGTACAAGAGCCTCGGCGCGACGCGGCAAGTCCCGCAGTGGCTCGACCAGCAGATCCGCTACCCAGAGGAGATGTTCATCTGGAAGATAGCCAAATTCAACCGCTACCACGTCGCCGACCCCAAGACGTTCATAGAGGCAAGACAGTTCTACGACATACCAAAGGACGGCTCAAAAGACATACCGCCATACTATATCACGACCAAGCCGCAGGGCTTTGAAAGCGCCCAGTTCGTGGGTTTCCAGTCGCTTGAACTGAGCGGCTCTGCCACAAAGAACCTCGTCGGCTACATGATTGTCGAAAACGACATGCCTGCGCTTGGCAAGATGACGTTCTATTCCGTCCCGCTCGACTCGGCGACGAAACTCATAGGACCTTCGGCCGCCCGCGAGGCGCTTGAAAAGGACAAAGAGTACAAGAACGTCAAGACGCTCTTGCAGGGAAATCCGAGGGTAGGCGAGAACATACTGTACAGAATAGGCGACCAGGAGGTGTATTTCATACCCGTGTACACCGCAAACACCCCGGGAGGAGTAGTGTCGCAGATAGGCACCATTGCCGCAGTCGGAGCGTCCGTCACGGGCACGTTCAACGTCGGGCTCGGAGACAACCCCGTGCAGGCGTTTGAGAACTATTTGCTAAAGGCCGCAGGCCAGCAGACTACCGACGTCACGCCCAGTCAGGGCACTGGAGGCACGCCGGCGCCGGCCCTGGATGTGCAGGACAGAATCGCCGCCGTAGAGCGTGTCTTTTCAGACGCGGGCCTGCAGGTGATAAAGCCTACTGCCATTTCTGCGCCGTTAGAATTCCAAGAAGCAGGGGCCGCATACAAGGCCGACACCGACTTTAAACTAGCGCAGGACGCGATAGCCAAGTTCGTGCAGGCAAACCCACCGGACAACGGCAGGGTGTACGAGTGGCAGAATGGAAACAACGTGAACTTTGGCGTGCTCAAGGTCTCCGGCGGGATTGTCGAGAACCACTACATTGCAATCGAGGTAAGTTGATGATTTTGCCGACGCTAGTGGTCGACAACCTTTCGCCATTCACGCCGGACATACTTGCGTGCCTTGACAGGCTCGGCGCAGAACGCGTCTATAGGAAATACTCTGAGGTGACTCGGGACGACCTTGAAAAATGCGAGCGGGTCATCCTGTCTGGGAGGCGCAAAAACGACCAGGCAGTGAACGCTGCAAACTCGCGAATAGTCAGATACTGCCACGACAAGGATATTCCGCTGCTTGGCATCTGCTACGGAGCAGAGATAATCGCCTTGACTCTCGGTGGCTCGATACGCAGGATGTCCTCGCATTTGCACGGGCAGATAGACGTTATTACATCGCCTAGTCCGCTCGTCCCAGAAAAAAACACGATATCGGTGTACGAAAGCCACGGCTTTTGCATAGCCAGACTGCCGGAGGGCTTTGTGCGCCTCGCAGGGTCCAAGTACTGCGATCACGAGATTTTTGCGCACGGCACTAAAAAGATCTACGGCACGCAGTTCCACCCGGAAAAGAGCGGGCCCGACGGCCTCGACCTCCTTGAGAAATTCGCAAGAATGTAGAATGATTTATTTGCCCTGCAAGGGTTGGCACAAGGCAGTAGTTTGGAGTCTTCGCAGCCAGAACATTTCATTTCGCTTCCGCTTGTGAGCAAGAGCGAGGAAAGCCCGCGGCTTCCCCTTGCCGTCAACGTAGTCGCAAAATACTGGGGCGAGGACCTGATAGGAGCAGAGTCCCAGGAGCAGGCATTATCATCAAGGGGCACCGTCATGATAGACGGAATCGAGCTTGCAGAAAGGCGCGGGCTTGCCTGCTACATTTTCAAGGGCTCGCTCAAGGACGTCAAGAAAAGAATCGACCAGGGCATACCGCCAATAGTGGTGATGCCCGGCATCCACGACATTGCCCAGCACGCGACGGTGGTATCAGGGTACGACCTTGACGAGCGGAGAATCCTGACATACGTGCCAGAGCCGGACACGATAGGCGCAATACCAGAGCCAAAGTTCGAGCAGGACTGGGAGCAGGATGACATGACAGAGATTATTCTTATTCCTGTTGACATGAAGGATCTCTTTAAAAATGAGGACCTGAAATTTGCAGAGTCCAACAGGGCGTGTTTTGAGGCAGAGAGGCTCAGGCAGCAGGGCAAGGCCGAAAAGGCAGTGGAAAAACTGCGGCAGGCAGCCGAGGCAGAACCGGAAAACGCGCAGGCTTGGTCGCAGCTTGCAGGCATCTATAACGAGCAGGGCTCAGAGCAGGCGGTGCCGTGCTACGAGCGCGCCGTCAAGGCCAACCCGCGCTACTACCTTGCGTACAGGGGCCTTGGCAACTATTACCTGAAAAAGAAGGACTACTCCCTTGCAGAGGCATATTATACAAAAGCAATCAACATCAATCCCGCCCGCTACGGCCCAATATACAAGAACAGGGCGGTGGCAAGGATGCAGAACGGCAACAACGCCGGCGCAAAGGAAGACCTGACAAGATACATAGAGCAGACGCCGGGCGCCCTTGATGCAGAGAGCATCAAAGAGGCAATTGCGCAACTCTAGGAAAGGACTTCCCGGTAGACATCTATCCTAGGCGGCTCCTCTATCAGGTGCTCGATTCTTTTGTGAAGCGACTGGATGTAGGGCATCTGCAAGTGCTCCTCCAGCGCCTTTCTGTTAATCCACACCTCGTCGAACACCAGGTAGTGCCTGTCGTCTTCGTGCGTGTGAAGGACGTAGGCAATGTTTCCCGGCTCTTTTCTCGTCGGCTCGACAAGCGACAATAGGATACGCTGCAATTCAGAAGAGCTCCCACGCTTGGCCCTGAAAAACGCAAGCACCCTTACAGACTCGGGCGTCCGCAAAACGAATTTCTCAACGTCCGTGGTATCGGTCAACTCTTTCACTCAGACATCGATCTGTTGACAAGCGTGTCGACTGCCTGCGCAAACTCGTCCTTTGTCAGAGGCGGAATGTGGGCGACCTTTAGGTTCTCCTGCACGTGCTCGGGGTTTTTCTGGCCCAAGAGCGGCGCAACGACTGACGGGCTTGAGCGCATCACCTGCACGAGTTTTGCCACCTTGTTGCTGTCCGTGACTCCTGCATAGTCTGGTATCTGGGCGCGCAGTAGCCTGCCCTGGAATAGGGGCGCACTGGTGAACACGCCGATTCCAAGTTTTCCGGCAGCTTCAAGTATCGTCATCATCGTGTCTGTTCCCACCTGCTGGTTCTTTAGCAGGAGCGCCTCGCTATAGGCAAGGTTGTACGGTAGCTGGATGAACCTAAAGCCGTGGCTGTTTTCTCCGCCGACTTGGCGCGCTATATTGACTGCGTCTTCAAGTGAAAAGTGCTCCCTTTCGCCCTTTGGAACCCTGAAACACGTCCAAGTGGCCATGCCGTAGTAGCGCAGCTTGTTTTCCTTGCGGTACTTTTCGTACAGCTCGAAGACCTTGGCAAGCATCTCTGCAAACGTCTTTCTGTCGACGTCTTCGTGCCAGCTCTCAAACGCGTTGTGAATGTATACAAGGTCGATGGTCGAAAGGTGCATGTTTGCAAGCGACTTGTCTATGCACCTTGCGAGGTAGTTCGGGTTCATCACGTTGTAGCCGGAGCTGATGTCATCTGCGCTCATGACGCCGGTGGCTATGTACATCCTGTGCAGGTATTCCATCACGTCAACGTTTGCAAAGTCGCCGTCGTTTGTGATGTAGCCGTTTTTTGTGGATATGAAAATCTGGTCACGCGATATTTTGCCCTCGCTTGCAAGGCGCAGGAGCGCCCGGCCGATGCTTTTCTCCGACTTCATGGCACGGTAGTTTATCGCGGTATCGATGACGTTTATCGCACCCGAAGCGACAGAATCGTGCACAGCGTTTTCAACAGCAATATCGTCCTCCTTTGTCAGGCCGCCGAGGTACGTGCCCATTCCGATGCTTGACAGGTGCAGGCCAGAAAACTCGCGGAAATGCGCTGCCGGCAGGCCCTTTGATACGCCATAGTTTGCGTATTTTTTCGTCCCTTCCGGCGTGGCGTGACCTTCTATAACCTTAAAGTCAGACGACACGCACTTGTTTCTCATTGCGGCAATAATAAATGTGCTCCCTTCAGGGGAGCAACCCTTATCTTCGCAATCGAGCTAATACAAAACGTGGCGCTGGACCCAAACGTGCTGAACCCGTACGTGCTTTTGGACCCGGCAGTCGCGCCGGTCGCCATCGCCGTGTTCACTGCCGCATCCATTGCGCTTTCGCTCGTCATATCACGGTACTTTTTCCGCTCGTACAGGTTTGCAGGGTTTGGGTACCTGCTCGGCCTGCCGGCGGGATTCGTGTTTCTCGCTGCATCGTTTGCGTTTGAGCAGGCAGGCTTTGCGTACAGCGCAGACCCTATCCTGTACCCTGCGTTTTTCTGGCTGCAGCTGGCGCTCCAGTCGGAGGCCCTTGCGCTCATTGCCATTTCGTACTACTTCAAGAACGCCGGCGAACAGGGTAGCCACCACAGGTTCGGCATAAAGGACGCAGGCATGATACTGCTTCCGCTTGTCATGGTTGCGGTGCCGTTTCTGCTTCCAACATCAGAGATTGCAAGCAAGCCCTACTTTAACTACGCCAAGCTTGCGGATTTCAGCCTCTACATGCGCGTGTTCAACATGGCCGTGCTTGCGTACATATTCACAAACACCGTGTCGTCTCTTGTAAAGTCCGGCATGGCCAAGATGCTGTACGTGCCTGCCGCGTTTGCGCTTTTGTGGCTAGAGCAGTATTCGCTGGTGATGGCGTATTTTGACAACAGCGTCTTTGCGTTTTCCGGCTCGATAATCGCAAGGATAGGGGGGCTTGCGCTCTTTGCTTATGTCATGCACAGCGCGACTTCAAGGAGGAGGATGGAGATTGAGGCAAGAAAAGCGGCATAAGTTGCAACTGTTCTACGAGATCCTCTGCGCCATCGAGGACGACGTGGCGCACAACGAGGTCGCTAGGCCGACCCACGTGCAGCACTCGACGCGGCTTTCGTACGACAAGATGATGAACCACTTTTCCGAACTTGAGGAAAAGGGCATGATCCACAGAGTGAGCGGCCTAGTCGCGATCACTGCAAAGGGGAAAAAATTCGTCGAGCAGTACGACGAATTGACGCGGCTCATAGAAAGCGCCGGCCTCTAGAACAAGAGGCTGACTGCAAGCACAAAGCCGGTTATGCGAGAGTACGTCACGGCAGAAGACATGGCCGGCACGAACTCTTGCGCGCTAGCAGGGTTTTTCCTAATTGCAGCAATTGCCTTGACTGCAAACGGCAATGACACGAAACTTGCAAGGGAACAGACCTTTGTAAACCCAAGGAAAATGCCTGCGACTATCAGGGCATACGCCGCTATTATGAAAAACGGAAATGCAGAGGCCGCCTTTTTCTTGCCCATCAGTATGACAAGTGTCCTTCTTCCCTTTGACCTGTCGGCGTCGTGGTCTGGAAAAGAGTTGACGAAAAGGACAGTCGCCGACAAGAGGCCGGCAATCACGCCGACGAAAATCGCGGCAGGGTCGATTAGTGCAGTCTGCACAAAGAACGTGCCCAGCACTATCATGGCGCCCTTTATCGCCACAAACAGCTCGCCAAGGCCCGAGTTGACAATTGAAGTCGAGTAAAAGTAAATGGCAACAACCGCAAAGCCGAGTATGACTGCGATTGTCACGCCACGTATTACGACAAAATACGCGCCGACTGCGCCCCCCAACACAAGGAACATTATGCCGGCAGCATAGACCGCCTTTGGGGTGAGTATGTTTTCAGGTAGCACGCCGGTGCCGCCGGAGAATTTCGTCCTAGTCGTCGCCGAGTCGATTCCGCGCTTGTGGTCCCAGTAGTCGTTGAGTAGGTCGACGCTTGCGTGCAGGCACACGACGCCGGCGTACGTCAGGCCGGCGTACAGCGGGTTTATGGTCCCAAACTTCCAATAGGCAATCGCAAGGCCGTTTGACACGGCAATGACCGACGCAAGCAGGAACCTGATGCGTATGGCCCGAAGCCAGCTGGAAAGCAATGTTAACTACAGGTTAGAGCGGACGCGGCGCCTTCTATGTCTTTTGAAAAGGTTCATTAATGATAGTCTTGCAAGCATTTCCGATGGCAGAGGCATACATTCTCATCAATTGCGAACTTGGTTCTGAAGACAACGTTATCAAGGAACTGAAGGCAATATCGGGCGTCTCGGAAGTAAAGGGCGTCTTTGGGGTCTATGACATTATCGCCAGAGTGAACGCGTCCAACGACGAAGAGCTGAAAAAGGCCGTCAGCAAGATCCGCGGTCACCACGGCATCAAGTCGAGCCTCACCATGATGGTAATAGAAGGGCAGGGCAATTAGGCAGGCAGCACTCCCTCCCCCCACCGTGCTCTACTTCTTTTAAACACGTTTCAATAAGCATCTGTTGCCTGTAGAACGTTGCCAACTCTTTTCCCAATCCCCCGATTGGAGTTCTACAGGCTACCCCCGATTTATGGCTCTATTACGCCGGTAGTTTCAAGCGGCTTGCGGCCCATGAACCCTTCGTCCTTGCCGTGCCAGAATTTTATCTCGTCTTCGCCGGCCTTCCAGCAGAGCCATACTTCTTCGTCAAAGCGCTTTGAAGGAAAGTCGAGCAGCCCCTCGTCCACGCTCTTTAGCATCACGCCTGTCGCCTCCAGCGCCTCGATGGCCTTGTAGAGGTTCGTGACGGCGGTGTTCAGCTCCTGCTTTTTTTTCATAAAACGCTCAAAATCGCTGCCCGAATCGACTATTGCCTGGAGCTCTTGCTGCAGAACCATCACCCGGTTTTTCTGCACGACGATGCCAGAGAACATGCGCTTTACTTCCGGCAATGCCTTGTTAGCCGTCTGGGGCGTATAGAGCGTAAACATCTCTCTCTCGTGTTTGAGAGCAGCCAGCATTAATTTATGCCTAGCGCAGTCGTCAGCAGCAGAGCAGTCAGACGCCGTACGTGGCGTGGCTGCCGTCGCCGTCGCCTTCGACCTTGACAGATGCCGCGTCCTTTTCCTTTGCCCTTGCGACAAACGGCTTGGCGGTGATGGGTGCCATTATCGTAGTCGCAAAGCCTATGGCGATTGCCACGGAAAACAAAGTAATGTCAATGATGCCAGCGGCAAAGCCTATAGAGGCTATAACGAGTTCCACCATGCCCCTGCCGTTCATCAGAAAGCCGATTGCGATGCTCGTATCTTTTGGGAACCGCACGAGCCTCGCGCCAATGTAGCTCCCGCCTATCTTGGCGGCGACTGCCACTGCAAGGAGCGCCAGAAAGAGAGGTATCGCGTTTGCAAGCGACTTTAGGTTGATGTCGATGCCGATGATTGCAAAAAAGATGGGTGCAAAAAACCCAAATGTGATGGCAGAAATGATGCCGTACACCCTGTCAAAGTTCTGCCTGCCAATTATCTCCTTGTAGATGATGAGGCCGGAAAAGAATGTGCCTATTACAAAGTGCAGGCCGATGTCCTGCGCGATGAGAGACACTGCTATCGTGGTTATTAAGAGTATGCCAAACGCCGCCTCCTTTGTCTGCAGCTTTTTAAAGTAGGGCTCAACTCGGGCAGGAAGCCAGTGGCTGGTTCCGCGTAAAAGCAGGTCGAACAGGAATATCCCCGCAAGGAACGCGGCTATCTTTGCTCCCGACCACGCAATGGCCCCGATGTCTATGGCCTGCTGTCCTGCTGCCGACGCGCCTTCAGCGCTTATCTGAAGGACGATAGAGAGCACGACAAGAGACAGTATGTCGTTAATGACCGCCGCGGTTATCACGATGTTGCCAAGCCTGCTCCTCAGTATGCCAAACTGCATCAGGACTATGGCGCTCACAGGCACCGCGGTTATTGAAAGCAAGAGGCCCATAAAGAGCGACTGGGCAAGTCCGAGGCCAAACGCCTGTGCCACTACGGTTCCTGACACGAGTGGTATGAAAAACGCGATGAGAGAGATGACTATTGCGTACTTGCCTGCCTTTCTTATCTCCTTTGGGTCCATCTCCAGCCCGGCAAGCAGCATCAGGAAAAACACTGCCAAGTCGGATAGGACGTCAAGGCTTGGGCCGTGCTGCACTATTCCAAGGACGGAGGGCCCTATCAGCACGCCGGCAAGAATCTCTCCTATGAGCGGCGGCTGCTTTATGCGCTGGAACAACTCTCCAAGCACCCTCGCCGCTACGAGTATGACTATTACGCTGACAAAGAGCTCTTCCGCGGCCACGGCTTTTTCTTTTCCGCGCTAGGGTGAGATAACTCTTCTGGACTCACATTACGCTGTAATTGCTGCTCTGCACCTGCGGTTTTTTGGGCAGGCTGTTGCCAAAATCCACCGACAGTTTCTCGTTTTCAACGTCGACTGTCACGGAAAACCTGTGTGGCTTGCCTTCTGAATAAAGCGCGCTAGAAAACTCCATCTTGCCGGAGCCAGCCTTTAGCGAGTCGGGAATCTGCGGGTTGATGCTGACCGTGTTGGAAATCGCATCGACCTTCATGCCAAGTGCCATGTCGAGAAACGCCCTGACGTACATGCCGGCGGACCAAGCCTGCAGTATGCACGAGTTGAACGGCTCCGGCCTGTCGCCCCTGTACGTCTCGGCAAACATGCCGTTTTCCTCAAGTATCCTGTCGGCCATTATCCTGACGTAGCGGTGCGCCTGCTCCCTGCGTTCGAGGAGCAGTTCAGAAAGCGCCATCCACCCTGTCACAAGGGGCCACACCGCGCCGTCGTGGTAGAGCGTGGGCTGGTACTTCAGGTCTATGCTTGAAAGCGTCCTGACGCCCCACGGGGTGGTGATGTCGTCCTTTTCAAGCCTTTCCACTACCAGCCTTGCCCTCTCTTCCTCCGCCACGCCGGCAAGGACAAGCACCAGCGCGTTTGGCCTTATGCTTGCGTCCTTGGTCCAGTCCTTTCTTATCGTGTCAAAGTAAAAGCCGGCGTCCGGCCTCCAGTACTCCTCGTTTATCTTTGCCTTTAGTTCTGCCGCCCTTTTTGACCACCTCCCCTCGCTTTCATAGTCGCCGGCAAGACGCGCAAGGTCGCTTCCCACCACGAGGCTCTCGTAAAAGAGTCCCTGCACGTCGTTTGCGCTCTTGCGCCTGTCGATGTGGTCCATCCAGGTAGAGTCCTGTATGGGAAGCTTCATGGCGGTGCCGGAAAAGCCGTGCTCGACAAAGCCGTCGTGGTCGAGGTCCTTGTGCAGGCCCCAGTCGACAAGGTCTACTATTTGCCTCCAGCGCCTCTTCAGGTACGCAAGGTCGCCGGTGGCAAGCACGTACTCCCGGATGGCCCAGGGAAAGAGGAAGGTTGAGTCGGCCGAGCCGTAGGTGGTAGAGTGCAGAAAAGCCTTGCCGCTAATTATCATTGGAAGCTCGCCCCTCGTGACTCCCGGCACGTTTCTTGCTTGGTGTGAGAGAAAGTTGTCGATTGCAGCCCTGGCAAAGGAATGGTCGCCGATTGCAAGGTATCCCCGGAGCGACCAGCCGGTGTCCCGGGCCCAGTAGTTTGGAAAGCGCGGCAGGCCGGCACATATGCCCTCGCCGAGCCCGTCGTACTCTCCCTTTAGATACTGCAGCGACGCCTTGGCCTTCTCGTATGCGCCCAAAAGGCGCGCCATGTCGCTTGCCTGTTTTTGCCCGGACTGCCTTGAAACCACCACGGTAGACGACGCATAGTCCCGGAATGATTGTTCAGTTTCCTGCAATAGCTCTTGGTAGTGGTGGCGCATATGCAAGAATTCAGCTAGTGAACTCCTTGCACTTGTAAAGCTGCCTGTACCTACAAGTGCGACCTGTATCGGTTCCTTGTCGCCGACCTCGACATCATAGGATAATTCAATGTCGTTGTCAAACGAGTTGACGAGTCTGTTACACGGCGCAAGCCTTTTTGGCGCTATGCCGATCGTGCCAAAGTACTGCGCCGCCTTCTGATGAGCCGTCCTGATGTGCAGGCACTGATTCTTGGCGTCAAAGCGAGTGACATTGCTCTGTGAGACTGCCGCAAGTCCGTAGCTTGTGATGTTGCCGTCGATGATGAAGTGGATTCGCAGCTTGCGCTTTTTGTGACTGCCGTTTGAAAGGTTGCTGCCGCTGCTCATGCGCATCTCCATTGCAATGACAAAGCCCCTGCTTTCCGGCGGCACGAACAGCTTGCGCTGGACCTCGAGGCCACCCATCTCGTGCCGGGTGGTAAGCACGCCGTTTTCGTGCCTTGACCACACCACAAAGTTGGGCAGGCGCTTTCTCACGCCGTCATCCATGCTTATCTCGACTATTACCCTGCCAAAGACGCGGGCGGGAGGGACGTATAGCCCGCCGTTGTCGTACTTTACTCCCATCCATTCCCAGGGGGCCGAAAGCGAGCCGTTTGACGAGCAGAGTATGTACGCCCTCTTGCCAGAAAGCGCAAGCGGCGTAGAAAAATTGCGAAAGACCGAGTCAGAGACTGCTACAAGGTCGACCGACAAGTCCGACGGGAGCACTATTCGCTCTTTCTGCCGGCCAGCAGTGTCGGAAAAAGTGAACGGGATGGCTATTAATTCAAACCCTTCCATCTTGCTCACGAGTGTTATCCTGTGCCTGCCCCTGCCGAGCCACGAGTCGTTTATCACTAGGAACCTCGCGCTCTGAAACGGCTTGAACGCAAGTGGCCGGCTGTCTGAAAGCGACGAGGCGTTGACTATGCTTTCCTGCGTCGCCACGTACACGGTCTTTTTCTGCACCGGCAGGTCGTCGACAAAGACGTCAAGCGACACGACGTTTCCTCCAAGGGGCACAGGTGGGTTCAGGAGGGAAAACGAGAACGCCTTGTGTTCCTCGCCCCCGACAACTACGGTTGTGTTCTTTAGACTGCCCTTGACGTAGGAAAGGGACGTATGTATAGAGTCAAGTGCACGCGTCATGCGTCCTTTCTTGAAAGTACGCACGCATATTTGAAACCTTTTCGCGTACTCGGCCGAGATTGCGTAACCATTTTAAACAGTCAAGCCATACGCATGGCATGAAGCTGGACTTTCCCAGATACACAGAGAGGCTCGGGGCCGTGAGCATCCACGGGGTGCAGAGGATCTACGAGCTTGATTCGGGCAAGTCCAAGGGTTTTCTCACGTCCCACCAGACGATAAAGAAATTCGACTACGACGAGATATCCAACATACTCCACGACATGGCAATCGTGGTGCCGGTGAAAGACGAGAAGTTGAAACTGCTCGAAGGTGTCCTTTCGGGCATACCAAACGAGTGCCTGGTGATAATAACATCAAACAGCCCGAGAACCCCAGTCGACAGGTTCACGATGGAGGCCGAGACCGTGAGGCAGCTGGGCCGGTTCATGGACAAGCGCATAGTCGTCGTGTACCAGCGCGACCCGGCGCTTGGCGACATTTTCAAAAAGCTCGGCTATGACTCTATCCTTGCCCCCGACGGGAACGTGAGGAGCGGCAAGGCCGAGGGCATGGTCATCGGCATGTTGATCGCCAAGATGTACCAGAAGGACTATGTCGGCTTTATCGACAGCGACAACTATGTGCCCGGCGCCGTCAACGAGTACGTAAAGATATTTGCGGCAGGCTTTGGCATGGCGGCCACGCCATACAGCAACATCCGCGTCTCGTGGGTCTTCAAGCCCAAGGTGCGCAACAACTCGCTCCAATTCTCAAAGTGGGGCCGCGTGTCTGAAGTCACAAACAAGAACCTCAACTCGATGCTCTCTGGGATCACGGGCTTTGAGACTGAGGTGATAAAGACGGGCAATTCCGGCGAGCACGCGCTTTCGATGCCGCTTGCAGAGTCTCTCCACTACTCCAGTGGATATTCTATAGAGCCCTACGAGTTTGTCGACATTTTTGAAAAGTTCGGGGGCCTTTTGCCGTCGAACTACCCAAACGCCATAGAAAAGGGAGTCGAGATATTCCAGATAGAGACGCGCAACCCGCACTTTCACGAGGACAAGGGTAAGACGCACCTCAACGAGATGCTCGAAGCCGCGCTTGCGACAATAGCAGGGAGCAGGATATGCCCGCCTGACCTCAAGGAAGGGCTTGACGACCAGATAGCGCACATGTCCGGCGCAACAAAGGGGCACAAAAAGCCCGACTACCGCAAGAAATTTCCCGTCATGGAGCCAATAAGCACCATCCCCATAGAGGAATTTGCGAAAAACCTGCGAGAAAAGGTCGAGACCTTTTTCAGGTACGGCGGGCTAAAGTAGAGTACCCCTCCCTCTCCCTGCGGTGCTTCACACCTTAAATGCCGCAGATGGTACGACAGCTTTGTGGCAGATATTAAGCTTGAAGAGCTTGAAGAAGTAAAAGAGAAGGAAAGCGTGGCGCTACTTGAACAGGACATTGAATGTCCGCGCTGCCACGACTCGATGGCGCTGTGCTCGGATTTTGACAGCCTGTACTATACCTGCCAAGAGTGCGACTT
>NZ_CAMLDP010000037.1 GCF_946478925.1 uncultured Nitrososphaera sp.
AGTGCTTTATCTTGTCCTTTTCTCCCATGACCTAGCTAGCCGCGACGGGCTTAAGTAGGCTTGCAATATCGTTTTTATTTATCATCCTGCCCAAGAGACTTGTGGACACGCCGAGAGAGCTTGAATGGTACTTGCGCGACCACTTTTTCCGCCAGGCAGGAAAGGGCAGGACCCAGTTCCAGAGGAGCGCCATCGCAGGAGAGATGACAAGCACGTACCTGCGCTACCGGGGCTACGACCCGGCCAAGCTCGCAGAGAGCATGTCCCCCGTGCTTGATGATCTTGTCTCTATGCAGATATTGAAGCAGACAGGCGACGACCTAGAGGCGGCCGCCCTTTTCCGTATGCAGTGCAGCAAGTGCTTTTACGTCAGCTACCTTGCAGAAAAAGAGCCCAAGGCGTGCCAGCGCTGCTCGGGAACGGAACTCCACGAGTTTCCAAAGCGCAAGTAGACGAATGAGAGTAGTGAATTAATCAAGCTTATTAAGCAAGTTTTCCCTTACCCGGGCGTTGCCGGGCTTTGATGAGCTGTGCAAAAAGGTACTTGCGGTGGACCCCGCAGTCAGGTTTGCCGGCGTGATAGGCAAGATGGGCAAGCTCGTGGCAGGAGGTATGCGCGACGGGGTGAACCCGCTAGAGTCCATAAAGGACATGGACAGGCTGTACGTCGAGTTTGCGCTCCGCAACGCCATGCGAAAAGAGTTCAACGTGGACTTTGGCAAGACAATTTACACGTTTTCAGAAAGGGAGAAAATCAAGCTGGCGACATTTCCGCTGCAGGACGACGACAGCCTCTTGCTCGTTTCTATCGAAAAAGACAAGCCACACGACAAAATAATAAGCGGGATACTGGCAGTGCTACGCTGATGCCCACCAGCAGTAGCAGGAAGAGGCGCTCGCGGGGAAGGGAGGACGACAGTGACCTTGTCCCGCCCCGGAAAATAACCGGCAAAGAGCTGACAGAGCTTGAGGAGTTGAGCGCAAGGCTCAGCGCGCTCGTGGAGATGCTTGACGAAAAGGGCATCATCGACAAAAAAGCGTACGACCGCACCGTGGCGATGCGCCTGCACGAAGTATCCAAGGCGGCGGCAATCGAGGAGCTGGACGAGGAACTCTAACTATGCAGGCGAAAAAGGCATTTTTCCTAGCCATCATTGCAGGGATTGTAGGCGGCGCGCTCTCGGCGGCAATCAACTTGACAATAGTGCAGGCCCAGCAGGGCAAGATCGCAGACTTTTACGCGGACGAATTGGTCGCGCCGGGAATAATCGACGAAGGCGAGTTCAACCAAGAGCTGCAACTCTTGCAGGTGCAGAATGTCGCGCTTCCGATTGCAGTAGGCATCGGAGGCGGCGTGCTTGTCGCTGCAGTGTACCTCCGGATTGGTACAAGCGCCTTCAAGGTGGCCCTTGCAGTCGCAGGAGCGGCATGGCTCGCTCTCTATGTCATCCCGGCATTGAGATACCCGGCAAACCCGGATACCGTCTTTAACACAGGAGGCGACAGTGGATATTCTGTACTTTATGCAGGCTATACTGCCGCGTCGGGGTTTGCGGCTCTTGGCTCTGCAATCGCGTTTTCAAGGACGCGTAGAAAAAACTGGTACATCGGAGCGGCAGGCGTGTACACTGGGATAATAGGCGCGCTCTATTTCCTGTTCCCGGCCTTTTCCGGCCTAGAGTTTGTACCGCCGCAGCTGCTTACAGGATGGCGCTCGTCAATGGCGGCGAGCATGACTGCGCTGTGGTTCACGCTTGGGATTGTTGCAGGCGCTTTACTAGAAAGGGAAGAGAAGAAGAAAGGCGCCGGGAGAGGGATTTGAACCCTCGGGACCCTTACGGGTCACAAGCTCGCCGGAAAGCAGATTTTGCTGTTTCCAGGCTTGCGCCCTCCCGGGCTAGGCGACCCCGGCAACCAAGCACCGTCTTGGCTCCTTCACTATATAATTCAATCAAACATAGCAAAGATAGAAATTGAGGAACGCCGATTGTTACTTGTTTTTGAGCAACCAAGGACTTTCTGACAACTGCAAAGGCGGAAACCACGTCGACTGCGGCGACTGCATGTGCAAGTGCCACATACCCGGGACGATTGAGAACCTGGCAAGGAACATCGCCAAGCTCGACCGCAAGCGCCCGGGCATCGGCGAAACGATCTAAATATCGTCGCTTTCCAGCTTGCCCAGATCCACTTCGGGGCGTACGGCCACGTCTGGGGCCGCGGCGTGCTCGCCCCTGGAGCGCCATGCCTTTGGATAAGTATCAGGCTTCATTATCAGTCGCTTCATGACAAACGCGACTCCCCTTGCGCTTTCCTCTATCTGCTCTTTTGTCATCGCTGCCTCTGCAAGGCCGACTATCTCGCCCTTTAACGTATAGACGCCGACAAGCTCGCCTACGCGCAGGTCCTTTGGCACCGCTATCACCCCGGGCACGGCAAGGGGCGCGCCGTGGCACAGCGCGTCAACCGCGGTGTCCCGGACGGTTATGCCGCGTATCCCCTCAAGGCACTGCTCTATTGGCTTGATCAATCGGCGGAGTTTCTCCTCGTCGCCTGTTTCCTTGTACCGCTGGTACGCGTCGGCAAGGTCGTGCAGACGCACGAGGCCGTCCTTTTCGTACAGGTTGCTCACCTGCGTGCGGCGCAGCTCTACCATCGTTGCGCCCGGCGACAGGACCTCGCCGATGTCGTAGATTATCTTGCGTATGTACGTGCCTGCCTGGCAGAGCACGCGCATCAGTATCAGCCTGTCATAGTCCTCGATGTAGTCAAACGCGTACACGGTGCGGACGCGGGTGACCCTCTTGACCGACGAGCGCTGCGGCGGCCGCTGGTATATCTCGCCCGTGAAATCCTTCATTATGCGCCTTACCTTGTCCGCCGGCGCGTGCGCGTGCAGGCGCGCAAGTGCATAGTATTCCTTTGGCCCGAGCAGAAGCACGCCAAGCGCCTTTGTCCCTTCGCCAAGGCCGATTGGGAGAAGCCCTGTAGCCCCGGGGTCAAGCGTTCCCGAGTGGCCTGCCTTTTCTATCTCCAGTATCCTCTTTACCCACGCCACCACCTCGTGGCTAGTGGGGCCTGCCGGCTTGTCCACAAGTATCAATCCATAATACAAAAGCTCGCTTATCGGCCTCTTGTCGGGGTAGTGGCCGTAGCGCTCGTCCGTCACGTCCTCGTCCACGTTGACGAGGTTCTCTAGTTGAGGCAGCATATTCACTGACCCACCTGACGCCTCACTATGAGCTTGGCGACTTCGACCAGCGCGGGTAGGCTCAAAAGGTCGGTGTTGAGCGCATAATCGAACACAGACAGGTCTTCTCCGAACGTAAAGCCGTAGAGGTTCTTGTATATCTTGATGTTTTCGTTGTCGCGCAGGTTCACTATCTTTTCCGCCTCTTGTACCGCTATCCCGTCGCGGTTTGCCATGCGCTTTGCGCGGCTGTGCGCCGAGCCCTTGAGCCAGAACTTTATTATCCCATCATCGTTTACGAGCCACGGAAGCGTGTAGCTTGTTATCACGGCGCTTTCTGATTTCAATATCTCCTCCAGCTTTTTGTCGACGCGCTTGTCAAAGGTAGGGTCCCGCTTGCGCTCTTGCATGAACGCCTTGGCCTCCGGTGTGTCCCACCAGTCGCTCTTTGCAGTGTCTGTAGAGTATCCTTTTTCCCGGGCAAGCATCTTCAATATGTCGCCTCCATTGTACATGGTCAGCCCGAACTCGTTGGCAAGCTCGCCAGCTATTGTGGTCTTGCCCACCGCCGGCCAGCCAGAGATCACGATGCTTGGTTTTTTTGCTGCTGCAGTGGCCATGTCATCACATGCTCGGCATACTTGTCTTGGTGACCTTGCCCACTATGCCGGAAAAGGCAAATGACGTGAGCAGGAACCATCCCCACAAATAGACCTCGCCGGGCACTTCGCACGCCCCCTTGGGGTTGCCCTTGTCGTCCAGCTGCTGGTGGTTGTGGACGTCCTGGTCGCTGCACATTATCCACGGGATGTGTATCGGCGATATTGCCACTACCTGGCCGAATATCGACGGAAAGACGAATATCCATATCAGGAAGGAGGGGAGCATGTAGATGAGCATGGGGCGCATCTGCTGCTGTTGCACTTCGAGGGCCATCTTGTTGACGTAGGCTTGCTTTTTCTTCAGCTCGTCAATTTCGGCCTTGTCGCCTTTTTTCACGGCGGCCGTGTACGCTTTTCGCCACTCGTTTGTCTCCTTCATTATCCTGTTGACGCGCTCGATGTCAGTGGTCTTGCGGCGAAGCATGGCAAACGCAAAGCTCATGCTCACGGATATCACCATCGCGACCAAAGTCGCCGTGAGAAAGTCGGGAAATATCGGGTGCCTTGTGTACTGGGGCGAGAACAGCTGCAGTATCAGGCTGCCATAGTCTATCATTTCAAGGACTCTCCCGCAAGGATGCCGGCCACGCCTGCGGCCGCGTCGTCAACATTGCCGTCGCCGTTTACCACTATTGCAAACGGCGCCCCGGTCAGAATAGAGCAAGATGCGAGCATCATCTTGGAAAAGTCAAGGTCATTTTTAATGGCTTCGGGCGAGGCTTCGTCGCGCTGGCGGGAAGGATCGTTCTTCCTGCGCTCGGCTATCTCGGCAGGGTCTGCCGCCACCATTATCAGGTTCGTCGGATTCATGATTGTAATGAGTCTCATTGGAAGGCCAGGGTAATAGCCTTCACGGGTGCTTATGAACAGGTGCGTGTCGACAATGACCACGTCGTCCTGCATCTCGGCTATGCGGCGCGCAGCGGTCTCTTGCAGCTTTTTCTGCTGCTCCACCGGGAGCCTGCGCATCTCGTCGCGGTTTTTCACGCCAATCTTTTGCGCTTCTTCAAACATCAGAGTCCCGTAAGTGACGACAGCGGCCTTGCGCTTTTGCGATGACGACAAGAGTTCGGCCGCGCGGGTGATGACAGTCGTCTTGCCCACGCCGGGGATGCCGACAATGATGGCGCGCTTGTTATTTCCTGCCAAGGAGAGCCGCCAGTTTGGGCATGTACGTGTCGACCTGCTCTTTGACCAGCGTCTGGTAGTAGCTGACCATGATGTTCACCATCAGGAGTATGCCGGTTCCCGAGCCATAGACGTTCAGTATGTCTGACAGCGAAGCGAGGAGGCCGATGATGACGCCGCTTATTATCGTGAGCGACGGTATGTACCTGTTTAGCAGTGACTCGACCGAGTTCTCGGAGCGTCTGAAACCGGGCACCTGCACGTCGGCGTCAAGCAGGTTCTTTGCGGCAGTCTTGGCCGAAAGGCCGCCCAGCTCCACCCAGAGCCTAGAGAAGACTGTCACTATAGTCACAAAGAATATGACGTATATCACTGCCCGCGCAGGATCTGCGGCCACGTGGTCAAAGCTTCTCGGCGAAGTGATGTAGTACAGTATGCCACCCGTCGGCGTCTGTGGCGAGTTTGGCTGGAACTGCGCTATCCAGTTGAACGCGGGGTTTGTGTTGTTCGGGTTGTAGTTGGCCCACATCATCTGCCCCATGAACACGGCGTTTGCGATGAGCGCCGACGACAGGATGACAGGAATGACTGACGTGTACAGCAGCTTGATGGGATAGACTGCCGTAAAGCCCCTGTATTTCGTAGAGACTATGGGTATGTCGACATGGATGCCTTCTATATACACGAGCACGAGTATGACTGCCACCGTAAGCCCTAGGCCGAATATGCTAGGAAGCTGGCCAGAACGCAAAAGAGCGTCATCCCCACTCCCATGTGAAACGGCAAAAATGGTGTAGGGCAAAATGCCGGTAGGTTCGCCTGTAGACGCATTGGCTGGAAACGGGCTGAACACGCTCCACAGTATCGTCTGGGCGATGCCGGCCATGATGAACAGCGAGAGACCCGAGCCGATGCCCCAGCCTTTTTGCACGAGCTCATCAAGCAGCATGACCAGTATAGAGGCGCTGATCAGCTGCGCGACTACCGACCCGATGATATACGGCTCTTTGACGAGCGGGCCGTAGACGCTGATGCCGTACAGCGAGCCCTCTGCCACGATTACTATTATGGTCACTATCTTTGTCGCCGACGTAAAGAGCGACCTGTCGTCGGGGTTCTTGAAGTCAAGGCGGATGAGGTCCGACCCCTTTAGCAGCTGCATCAAGAGCCCTGCCGTGACTATGGGTCCGATGCCTAGCTCCATCAGCGTTCCCTGTTGCGCTGCAAAAATTACTCTTGCAAAGGCGAGGAAGTCAAACTTGGGATCGCTTGTCACACCATAGAGCGGGATCTGGCCCATAACCAGGTAGATGAGTAACGCAATGCCCGTCCAGGCAAACTTTTCGGTTAAAGAGATCTTTTTCTTGGGTTTTGGTACCTGTGGAACGTACGCCGACGCCGACCTTATAACGCGGCGAAGGATATTCTCATTCTGAGTCGTGCTGCTCATCGTCTATAACCTCGCCACCCGCTGCCGTGATCTTTGCCCTGGCTCCCTCTGACACCTTTGCAACCTTGATAGTGTAAGCGCCGCTTATCTTGCCCCCGCCCAGCAGCTTGTCATAGCCGAGCGCCGTCAGGTCGAGGATTACCTTGCCCTTGTCGTCGGCCTTGCCGTGCTTGGCAAAGACCGCGTCGAGGTCGCGGACGTTGAGCCACGTGTTCACGACGTTGCGGTTAAAAGAGTTGAACGCATCGTGCCCAAAGTGGTTTGGTTCTTCGATTACTGTCCTGATAAAGAAGTGCTTGTGCTTGCCGGCGCCGCCAATGCCTCCGCGGCTTCCTGCCTGCCTGTGCTGGCCAATCTGACCCCAGCCGCAGTACCTGCTTCCACGCTGCCTTCTGCTTTTACGGAATCTAGTAGCCATAATTAATCACATACCTCTTGTGCTGGAGTTGGTTCAAATTCGATATTCACCTTAATTAAGTCTTACTAGAGCATCCTCTTTACGATCTCGGCAAGCTCCTGGTCGTCGCCGAGCACGCCGGCCTGCGAGTACTGCTGCTTTGTTTTCCGCTTAAAGCCTCCCTTTGGTGGCGAGAGCGCAAACCACGGCTTGATGCCCTCTACCTTGGACATTGCAATTTTGTTGTCTGCTATTGCCGCCGCAAGCTCGTCGATGCTCTTGTACTCCTTTGGAAGGTCGGCCTTGGTTATCGGCTTGTAGCCGGCTTTTTTGCCCTTCTTCTCAAGAAGTTCCTTGACTATGGAAGCGTCGGCCTTGGTCCAGGCGACCACTTCCTTTACCTTTCTGAGCATACCAAGCGACTCGTCCGATTCGGGGACGAGGGTCGCGCGAAAACGCCTGTCGAGGTTGAGGTTGTCAAGCGTGGTCTTTGCCCATGCGGGTATGTTTACCGTTCCTTTGATTCTAACAACGAGATATGCCATAGATTATCAACCCACGCTATACGTGCTTCTTAGCGCGTTAAAGACTGCTTTTGTAGTCGAGGACATTGTGTTTGTAGAGCCAAACGTCTTGGTCCACGAGTCCTTCAGGCCCGCAAGTTTCAGCAGGTTCCGGATGTTCTCGCCTGCCACCAGCCCAAGCCCTCTCGGTCCCGGGATGATTTCAAGCGTGACGCTTCCGCCCTTGCCCCTCACTTTGAATGGCACCGAGTGAAGCTGCGTGCATTTGCACTCCCAGCTTCCGCATCCGAGCTTTACCGGTATGACGTTGAGGTATGCTGCATTAGTAGCTTTGTCGATTGCAAGGCGCATTTGCGATGCTTTGCCCTTGCCGATGCCGAACCAGCCTGCCTCGTTTCCTACCGCCACGAGGGCATTAAAGCGGGTCATCTCGCCGGCGTCAGTCTGCTTTTGCACAATGCCGACGTGCACGACCTGGCTCTTGATGTCAGGCAACAGGTGCTTGACTATCTCGGATTCCTGTATGCGGAGACCGTTCTCGTATATCTGGTCCATCGAGGTTATCTTGCCTGCCAGCACCATCTGTCCAAGCGTGGTGCGTGGCTTCCATTCTACTTGCTGATGTTGGGATGAAAACATGCTCATTCTTTCTTCTTACCTGCCTTTTCTGATTTCTTGGGTTTTTCTTCCTTTGCTTCCTTCTTTGGTGAAGCCTTCTTGTCCTTTGAAGATGACTTTTCTTCCTTTGCCTGAGCAGCCCCTTCCTTCTTTTCCTTCTTTGGTTTTGCTTCTGCCGCCTTGCCGGAGATCTTGAACCGGACCTCCTCAAAGTGCGCGGGGTAGTCTTCCGGCTTTAATCCGTTCTTCAAAAGCGCTGAAAATCGTGACTTGTATTCTTCTTCGTTTGCCTTGAGGGCTGACGCATATTCGGCGATGTGCTGGCCAGAGATCCTCTCAAAGTCAGGGAGAGACTCTTCGGATATTGGGATATTGACGCCCGAGTCGGCGATGCCCTTGGCGCAAGTCGCAACACGGGTGGTAAAGTGGTCCTTGCCGATGTACAGGACTGCCTTGCTCGTGCCCTTTTCAAGTGCCTTCTTGCCTAGGAGCAGGCCAGTCAGGTAGCACGCCGGCAGGCTGTTTGTAGAGCCCTTCCAGCCGTGCTTGGCAAGCTCGTGGCTGTGAGCTGACGCGATGACCAGATCGCCTGTCGGCGTCGGCTTTAGTATCTGCGCGGCCACGTTCTGATCGGTAACTTTGACAGTGGCAAATGAGTGCCTGCCGACAATGACGGCAGCCCTCTTGCGATAATTGGTCTTGTCAAGACGGATTCTCTTTAGAGTACGGACATAAGTCAATGAGTGCCATTCACTTCCTGTTTGATTAGAGATGCAAAAATTCTATAGCACTTATAAACGTTAACGGGTCTGCTTCATCGCAGATTTTGCGATGGATGCAGCGTACGCTCCCGCACCGACCCCGTTGTCGATGTTGACCACCGCAAGGCCGAGGGTGCAGCTCTGAAGCATCGACGCAAGGGCTGCAACGCCGTCCGCGCCAAAGCCATAGCCCACCGATGTAGGCACTCCAACCACCGGGACGTCAACCATCGACGCGACTACGGACGCTAGCGCGCCTTCCATGCCTGCAACAACGACAATGGCGCCCACCTTATTTGCGAGCATCTCCTTGAGCGCCGGGAACGTCCTGTGCATCCCGGCTATCCCGACGTCATAGCTTGTCATGGTGTCGCAGCCCATCGCCTCTGCAACCAGCCTCGCTTCTTCTGCAACGCCGATGTCAGAAGTGCCGGCGGCCATTATCCCCACCACGCTGCCAAGCGCCTTCTTTTGTTTTTTCTTCTTGCCTGCAAGGAGCGTGGTGCTGTTCCTGCCTACCTCTACCGAGAGGCCCTTTTTGCGCAGCGCCGAAACAAGTCTTGCAAGGTCCTTCTTTTTCACTCTGCTCACCACTACCTGGCCGTTGTGCTTTACCGCGGCTTGTGCGATCCGGAGGGTGTCTGCATATTCCTTTCTCTCTGCAAACACTATTTCGGGCAGACCCCTGCGCCTTTCCCGGCCCACATCGAGCTTTGCAATGCCTTCGATGTGCTCTATGGAATGTATAGAGATCTCTTTTTGCGCCTCCTCGGCGGTGATTGCGCCTCTGGCAAACTTTTCGAGGATCTCGCGCAGCTCCATATCGCGGTCTTCAGTGTATTAAGAAAGGGATAAAAGGTTTACAAAAAATAAAGTCAGAGCGGAAGCGCCTTTATCGCTTCCCTGACGCTTGCCACGCCCTTGTCAAAGACGCCCTGCTCAAAGCTGTCCAGATTTAGCTCGACTATCTTTTCTACGCCACCGGCGCCAATGACTGCGGGCACGCCGATGCACAGGTCAGACACCCCGTACTGGCCGTCCAGGTACGCCGACACTGGTATCACCATCTTTTTGTCTTTTGCCATCGATTCTATCATCGTGGCGACGGCGTTGCCCGGCGCGTATACGGTCGCACCCTTTAGCGCGATTACCTCTGCGGCGACCTTTTTCGTCTTTTCAAAAATGTCTGCCGCCTGCTCTTTTGTGATAAAGTCGTGCAGCGGGATTCCGCCCAGCGAGGAAAAGCGGGTGAGCGGGAGCATGTTCTCGCCATGCTCTGAAATGACCATCGCCTGGATAGAGTCTCGGGAGAGGCCCGTCGCCTCTTGTATATAGCTCTTGAACCTTGACAGGTCGAGCATCCCACCCATCCCCATCACCTTGCTCTTTTGCGCGCCAATGGTCTTGAGCGCAAGGTAGGTCATCGGATCGAGCGGATTGGTGACTACGATGACGGTTGCGTCCGGGGCGTACGTCGCTATCTTGGACGCGACATCCTTTACAATCCCGGCGTTTATCTTTAGCAGGTCCATGCGGGTCATGCCCGGCTTTCTGCCGACGCCGGCGACCAGCACGACATAGTCGGAGCCGCGCATGTCCTCATAGTTGTTCGAGCCCCGGGCAAGCGAGTCGGAGCCCCGCTCCGACAGCTGGTGGTTGATGTCCATCGCCTCGCCCTGCGGAAGGCCCTGCACAATGTCCAAAAGGAGAACGTCGCCAAGCTCCCTCAGGCCGCAGTTCAGCGCGGCCGAGGCGCCCACTTTGCCAGATCCGATTACCGTTATTGTCATTTGGGGTTGCTAGCGGGCTGGATTACTTATAAATCTACAAAACCCGATCACCTTAAATTGTCCATTGTCCGTTTCAATAGCTGAATGTCCGGCAAAAAGGGCGGAGGTGGAGGCGGCGGCAAGCGCGACGACAGCTATTTTGCTGCATCTCGCCGCAAACAGAGAAAACGTATCATGATAATAGTTCCGATTATAGTTGCCGTGGTGGCAATAGGCGCCGTCTCGGCGCTTTTGTACAAGCCCCCGGAGGTACATGCGATAAGCGGAATTGAATGCCACAGCATGGAGATCACGAACTACCATGTCCACGCCCACCTTGACGTGTTTGTTGATGGGCAAAAGACAGAGCTCCCCTCAGGGATAGGGATAATTAATGCCCCGCGCTGCTTTTACTGGCTCCACACCCACGATACTTCAGGCATAGTGCACATAGAGGCGCCGCAGCAAAAAGAGTTCACGCTCGGCCAGTTCATGGACATCTGGAGCCAGTCGCACACCGCCTCAAAGTCATTCTTTGACTCTGTGGCAGGCAAGCCGGTAAAGGCGTACGTCAACGGCACAGAATTCCAGGGAGATTTCAGGAACGTGCAGCTGAAATCACGCGAGCAAATAGTCCTTGCGTTCGGTAACCCTCCGGCGGAAATCCCGACCTTTGACTTTGGCAACTGGGACAAGTCCGGATGATAACAAGAACGACAGCAACAGCAAGCTTGATATGAACTTGTCAGGCGCTTTCTAGCCGGTGCCCAAGATAGAGCTGCAGAGCAGGATAAAGTGGACTGTAAACGGCACTTCGAGGACAAGGCCGGCGCAGGAAACCCTGCAAAAGGTGGTGCCGTTGTCCAAAAAGATAGGGGTCACCAGGCTTGCAGACATTACCGACATGGACGTGCTTGGGATACCAAACTACTCGGCGGTGTTGCCGGGAACTGAAGACTACATCTGGGTGTACAGCGGCAAGGGCCCGACCAGGGAGCACGCGATGGCAAGCGCGCTCATGGAAAGCATCGAAAGGTATTCTTCACTGCCGGCAGGAGGCCCGCGGAACTTTGTAAGGGCAAGCTATGCAGAATTGTCAAAATCACACAAGGTGCTGCACCCCGACGAGATCGTCGAGCCGACGCGCTTTGAATACCGCAACGACATGCAGATGGATTTTCTGCCCGGCTTTGACATTGCCAACGGCAACGAAGAGGTTATGGTGCCTGCCTCAATAGCGCTTTTCCGCTACAACCCGCCGGCGCCGGCAGTAAACCCGTTTTCATATTTCCATACAAATGGCCTTGCATCAGGCAACGTGATTGAAGAGGCAGTGTGCCATTCGCTGTGTGAGGTAATCGAGCGCGACGCCATGAGCGTGGCGGAACTGCGCGCAAGCGCTATTCCCTTCCACGTGCTCCGGAGCATAATCCATTCGCTCAATGCGGCAGGCGTGCTGGCAAAGCCAATGCAGGCAGACAGGTTCGTCGACGACCCCGGCATTTTTCCCGACGTTGACATTTCAGAGGTCGAGTTCGAGCCGGTCAGAAAACTGGTAAAGAAATTCGACAGAGCCGGCATCCCTCTCATAATAAAAGACATCACGTCAGACATTGGCGTGCCCACGTTCAACGCAAGCAGCATCGAGTGGGTCACGCACGACTATGGCTACCTAGCCGAGGGCCACGGCACCCACCCCGACGCAAGGATTGCGCTTTTGAGGGCGATAACTGAGGTGTCGCAGACCCGCGCGGCAAACATCCAGGGGGCGCGCGACGACCTGCGCAAGATAAGGTACGGCGAGAACAACACAGACGACAAGAGGGCATGGCAGTTCATGCCGTCTACGAAAAAGATCAAGTTTTCAGAAGTCAAGACGTATTTCCATGAGGACATACTCGACGACATCAGGTTCATACTCGGCAGGCTAAAAGATGCAGGGCTCATCAGAGCGATAATCGTCGACCTGACAAACCCGGACCTTGCGATACCCGTCGTTAGGGCGATCGTGCCGGGGCTAGAGACATTCAAGATAACGAAATCGGTGATGGGAATGAGGGCGAGGGCGCTATTTAGGCAATGGCAAAACCAATAATTTTCTTGGGTCCCAGCTTGAGCCACGAAAAGGCAAGGAAAATTCTGCCGGAAGCAGAGTTTCAGCCGCCGGCCAAAAAGGGAGACTTGTTGAGGCTGGCTGCAAGCTCCGACGTCTCGATGGTCGGGCTCGTCGACGGCGTGTTTTTGCAGGACTATCCCCCCACGCCTATTGAAGTTTATCAGCTAGCAAGGCGGGAAGGCGTCCTTTTGGCAGGAGCGGCAAGCCTCGGCGCGCTGCGCGCGGTAGAACTTGAAAAGTTTGGCGTGGTTGGAATAGGCAGGGTGTTTGAGCTGTACAAGACCGGCAGGATAGACGCCGACGATGAAGTTGCAGTCACTTTTGCGGACGGCGACTTTCATCTCCAGTCTGAGGCGATGGTTGACATACGCTACAACCTGTTCCTTGCGCACAAGAAAGGCATAATCAGCAAGGACACGAAAAAGGCGCTGGCAAAGGTTGCCAAAGGCACCTACTTTCCGCACCGCAACTATCCGGACATCATCGAGGTGACGCGGCGCAAACATTCTAGCCTGACAGACATCGACGCGTTCCAAGCATATATTGAAAAGAACAGGAAAAGCCTGAAAGAAATGGATGCGATAAAACTGGTCGAGTTTTTCAAGGCGCGCCTGAATTCCGGGAAATCTTAAATCACCTGCCCGCCTGTGAAAGGGCATCATGAAGATATACACCAAGACGGGCGACAAGGGCGAGACCGGCCTTATTGGTGGCAGGCGCGTCAGCAAGGCAGACCTGCGCATAGTGGCCTACGGCGCAGTCGACGAATTAAACTCGAACATCGGCCTTGCAGTCTCGTCGCTGCGCGGAAAAAAAGCGTTTTCCGACATGGTCGACATCTTGACGCAGGTGCAGAACGACCTTTTCATAGTCGGCTCGGACCTTGCCGATCCCGACTACCCAGAGAGCCAGTACGGCACGCCGCGCACCGACGAAAAGATGGCGTCAGCGCTCGAACCGGTAATCGACGGGTTCGAGTCGGAACTGGAGCCGATAACGTTTTTCATCCTGCCGGGCGGAAGCTCCGAGGCATCGGTGCTGCACGTGTGCAGGGGAATCGCAAGGCGCGCGGAAACGGCTGCAGTCGCGCTTTCAAGAGCAGAGGGCATAAACCCGGCAGTCGTCATGTACCTGAACAGGCTTGCCGACCTGTTGTTCGTGGCGGCAAGGCTTGCAAACAAGAGGCAGGGCGTGCAGGACGTGGCGTGGAAGAAAAAACCGCCTCAATAACCTTAAATGCTGCATCGTGCCACCATAGTCGTTGGGACAGGTCAGAAACGTCACCCTCGTCATCGTCATAACGGCGCTCATGGCGTTTGGCCTGATAGGAGCGACTTTGCTTGTCGACCTACTCCCGATACCGGCAATGCACGCTGCCACTACTACCACTGCTGCCCACTTTGTCGATCAAACTTTAAAATCTGGTTTAGCCAACTGACAGCATGGAAGAAGTCAGCTGCCCCTACTGCGGCTCCACCTTCAAGGACAAGGAACAACTCTCAAAGCACATCGACAGGATACACCAAGGTTCTGGCCTGCTTGAAGGCGACACCACGAAATGGTGAAAAAGGGCCTCTCTCCATTTTTTGACGCGGTCATCGGGTTAAAGTACGTCAGGCGCGCGGGCTGGGCGGCAAAGGTAGGCGTCAAGGACCCAGAGTCGGTGGCGGACCATTCGTTTGCCATGTGCGCTATAGGCATGGCGCTTTCCGACATTTTGGGTCTTGATACTCGCAAGGTGCTAAAGATGATAGTGCTTCATGATCTGGCTGAATCCGCGGTGGGCGATTACATGCCCGGCGAGGTCAGTACAAGGCAAAAGCAGCAGGAAGAGGACGGCGCAATGAAAAAGATACTCGCGTGCCTGCCGGCAAAGGTACGGGCGGATTACTCGAAAATCTGGCGCGAGTATTTGCAGGGCAAGACAGAGGAGGCAAGGTTCGTGCACAGGATTGACAAGCTGGAAATGGCCATCCAGGCAGATAGGTACGCAAGGGACGGGCACGCCAAGGAACTTTTGGCGCAGTTTTTCGAGACGGCGCACAAGGCAGTTGACATTGACGACGACATGCTGACAGAGACCCTAAAGTCTTTAAATCCGCCTGCGGCAAAGAAAAACTAATGCAGTATTTCACGGCTCTCAAGATAGGCGAAAAGAGGGTCAAAGTCGCGCAGGACCTCTTGGCAAGGTACACGGGGACTGCAATGCCGGCGCTTGCCCTCAAGGACAACAAGGATAACAAGTGGGAGCCGGTGGGCGAGGAGAACCTGTATGCGGTCGTCAAAGAGCCGGGAGGCTACATGATTGCGCTGTGCGACAGCAAAGGAATAGCAAAGACAGTCGCGCAGTGGTTTGCAGAAGACACCAAGAACCAGATAGTCGAAAAGATAAAGTCGGAACAGAACATGCAGGAATATTTCGGCAAGCTGTCGCTTCCGATATAACTTTATTATAGCTGAAAAGGATTACCGTGAATACTTTGGCAGCAGGCAAGCGCGAGCAAGAGATCGAGGTAAAGGGACACCTCATCGACTCGATGATTCTAACAAGGATATTTGACCACGTCATGGACCTAAAGGGCGACTTTCAGGTCCTAGAGTTCACGGTTGGCAAAAAGAAAAAGGACCCTAGCCACGCCCGCCTGCTTGTACGCGGCAAGGATGAGGAGCACCTTGAGCGCATACTGGAGGCAGTGTACAGAGAGGGCGCGCAGCCAGTCTCTGTGCAGGAGGCAAGGCTTGTCCCTGCAAGCGGCGACTGCGTCATGCCCGACGACTTTTACAGCACGACCAACAACTCCACACAGGTCTTCCACGCAGGCAAGTGGATAGACGTCCAGAGCATGATGATGGACAAGTGCATAGTAGTCGACACAAGGAACATGACCGCGGAGTGCAGGATGATCCGCGACCTGAAAAAGGGCGACATGGTAGTAGTGGGTGAGCGCGGCGTGAAAATAACTCCGCAAGAGCGCCCACGCGAAGGAGTCGACATTTTCCAGTTCATGTCCAGTTCCAGCTCCAGCGAGCGCCCCACGCAGCACATCGCAAGAAAGGTCGCAGACGACATCTATAACACCAAAAAAGAGGGAGGCAAGATAATCGTAGTATCTGGCCCCGTGCTGGTGCATTCCGGCGCGTCAGAGGCGCTTGCGCGCCTAATCAGGATGGGCTACATCGACGGCCTGCTTGCGGGAAACGCAATAGCAGTGCACGACGTTGAAAACGCGCTGCTTGGAACTTCACTGGGTATGCACGTCAGGGACGGCACGCTTGCAGTCCGGGGCCACCGCAACCACATGCAGGCGATAAACGAGGTGTTCAAGGCCGGCGGCCTGAGGGCGATGGTAGAGAAAAAGATCCTGAAAAGCGGGGTGATGTACGAGTGCATCAAGCACGATGTGCCGTTCGTACTAGCCGGCTCTATCCGCGACGACGGCCCGATACCCGACGTCGTGACCGACGTGGTGGAGGCGCAGCGCAGGTACAAAAAGGTGCTAAAGGGCGCAAGGATGGTGCTCATGTTCTCGACGATGCTCCACTCTATAGCGGTAGGCAACATGCTCCCCTCGTCTGTAAAGGTGGTGGCAGTCGACATCAGCCAGCCCGTCGTCACAAAGCTTGTCGACAGGGGCACGGCGCAGGCAGTGGGCATCGTGACTGACGTCGGAGCGTTTCTGCCCATAGTCGCAGACCACCTTGAAAGAATTGCAAAGCGCAGGTAGCAGTCGACTATATTAACTATAGATAGAATCCCTAAATCTTTGTTTAACTATATTGTACTTGCATGTCTACCAGAACATTCTTCAGTTTCGACAGGTTGGTCAGCCAGAAAGGCTCGGGGTCGCACGTCATAGCAGGAGTGGTCGTCCTCATAGTGGGGCTGGCAGTCGCCAGCGCCGTCGGGAGCGTGGCTCTTGGGTACGTGGTCGTGGCCATCGGCGTCGCCATCATAATTTCGGCGTTCCTCATGATAATCAAGCAGTACGAAAGGGCGGTGGTATTGAGGCTAGGCAGGTTTCAAAAGCAGGTCGGGCCCGGCGTGCAGACAAGGATACCGTTTGCTGACAATATCCTGGTTATCGACGTGCGCGAAAAGGTGCGCGAGTTCACGGCAGAGCGGATGCTGACAAAGGACAACGTGCCAGTAACAATAGACGCCATCCTACGGTACAGGATCATAGAGGACAAGGCACGCGACGCGATACTGAACGTCGAGAACT
>NZ_CAMLDP010000038.1 GCF_946478925.1 uncultured Nitrososphaera sp.
GGATTTTCCCGCCACTACATCCTGACACTCCTGAAGGAAAAGCCGATGACCGGAAAAGAGATAATCGACAAGGCGACAGCGCAGACTGAAGGGCGCTGGAAGCCATCGCCCGGCCTCATCTACCCGCTGCTTGGCCGGCTCCTTGACGATGGATTAGTGACCGAAAACGATGACGGCAGGTACTCAATAACGAAAAAGGGGCTTGCGATCATCGGTGACCTTGAAACGCTAAACGGCATAGTGCACAGGCAGCTGGACGCGATGCTGCGCGTCGGGACCATAGGCGCGGCAGTTGCGACCGACCTTGTGGACCGCGTCATCACGATAGGCTCGGCAATCGGCTCGCACGCAGACGCTCTGTCAAAGGAAGAGCGCACCAAGTACCGCCAGTTCCTGCTGTCGGAGCTGAAAAAGCTTGACGAGCATGAAAAACGCGCCTCCGATCGTGTGCAAAAGGTAGATGTGGAGTAGGCGTACAGGACTCTTTTCTAGGTTCCGCCTAGAGCAGATATTTAACTGATGACTGCAAAAACCCCAGCGTGAAGTATCGCAGCAGGATGGACATCGCTGCCGCAATTCTGGAGATAGCACAGGGCGGCGCGATAAAGACGAGGATAATGTACAAGGCTTTCCTGTCGTTCCCGCAGCTGAAGGAATACCTAGAGCTGTTGCAGGACGGCGGGCTCCTCGACTATGTGGCTGAGGAAAAAGAGTACTATACAACGGAAAAGGGCCGTCAATTCCTAAAGATGTACAAGGACGTCGGGCAGATGATCTTCCCCGGCGCCAGAAAGAAAAAGATCCCGGCCTAGAGCCAAGGCCAGTACTTTATCCCTCGTATTGCGCATTGCTTGCGCACGACGGCCTTGGCTTTTTCCACCGCCTCAAGGTCTGTTGACCCAGACTTGACGTACTGCAGCATGACCTCCTCCAGCAATTTCTTTGCGCGCTCCTCAGTGAATTCTTTGTATTTTTTCTCCTCTTTCTCTTTTTCTTCTTCAACGTGTTCGCCGGCACCCTTCATTTCCATGTACTCCTGCCTGCAAGCTTCGCACGAGTCGTCGAAAAAGTCCGTATGCACGTTGCAGCGGGGCATGTGTGCGTGTCTACATCTCCGGCTCGCTTGTTATCTCTGGTGCGCCGTTTTTGACTTCGATGCCCATAACCGCCAGCACAGCTTTTGCGTTTTTAAGCCCTTCGCGCTCGATGATGTTCTGCGCCATCTTTAGTCTGTAGGGCCGAGACCAGTGCTGGCCTACCTTGTACTTGCCCCGCATCTCGTCGGGAATTACCTTGATTATTGCCACTTCGTGCACGACCGGCATCTCTGCTGCAAGGAGCTCGTACCTGCCCTCCTTCTGGTATTTCTCCATGAGCGCGTTGAGCGCCCTTGCCTTTTCTTCGCCGTCGCTGACGAGGACTGCCCTGCCCTTTATCACCACGGAAATGTAGAGCGTGTCGGCCTGCGATGCGTCTGTCGGATGGAAATAGTACGACGGCAAAAAGCACACGTGCTGGTCCACTTCAAAGCCGACCCTGGGGTTACGCAGCATGTTCTCCAGCTTTTCACCCATAGGATGCGAGTGCATGTACACCGCGCCCTCCATCCACACAAAGTTCATCGGGATGACCTGCGGGTAGCCATTCTTGTCGATTGAGGCCACCCTTCCAACCGGCTGGCTGTTTAAAAAGTCGATAATCCTGTCCTTTGACTTTATCTCAAACTTTTTCACCAGCTGCATGTGTGCCTGCGCAAGCTATGTACGCGTGCCGTTAAAAGTTATGCGCACTACGTGCCGCTAAATAGAGACTGCCGCCGGTCAGAGGCCGCGGATGCTCTACAATGCAGAGCCCTATTCAGACATTGCCTGGACCTTGTTGAAGAGCGAGTTTACGTGCCGTACCGCCTTTGCCAGGTCTTGCAGCACGTGCTTGCCTTTTTCAGTCGTCATGTAATAGACGTGCCCGCCGGGTTTGTCGCAATCCGTCGGCTCTCTGTATCCGTCACGCCTTGCAAGGAGGCCGTTGGAAAGCAGGGGAGACACATAGTCATTTAGCTGTTCAAACGACAGGCTTGCCTTGTACATGATGTGCGTGCGCTTTTTCGGCTCGTTAGCGCAGAGCCGCAATATGTCGTGAGTGATCTCTATCCTGCTGCGCATCATTCTGTTCATTTTGTTTGCGCCCTTTGCGCGCAGCTTGTTCATAAATGCTGCCAACCTAATCCCAAGCTGTCGCTTGCACTGCATCACCTATAAGGCTTCATTTTCATGCAAGAATCCTGCCGGATTTACATGGTTTGCGGTTGGCTATATCTGGCAAAACTATTTTCTGCCGGCAATTTCTGGCGAAATCTTGCGGTAAACACTTTTCCGCCATTTGCCGCAATGACTGGCCGTGATGACAGAGAGACTATAGCGGACACACTCTCGCATTTTTGCAGCTTTTAGTGGCAATTTGCAGAGTTGCCAAAAGTTATACGCACGTTTCTCGGAATATGGCCGTGAACAGCAGGCAGGCACGCTATGGCATCTATGCCTGCATGGCAGCCATGGTCGGGGCAGTCGCGTACGCGTTTGTCCGGCTGTACGGCCTCAACGAGCGCGCCGGCATGGACATCATTATTGTCAATATCGTGGTGTTCACGTTAAGCGCCGGGATAATGGTGTACCTGTCGTGGAAGGAGCGCGACATAGGGCAGGAAGAGATGTTCAGGGATTGATTGATATTTAGTAGCGACTCCATCCATCTATTGAGCATGGACGATTCACCTCGGTTCAGGATAACCCAGCTGACAGACACCGGCGCAAACGTTACCCTTGCACTCACCGAAGACGTCGAACTGGAAACTGTGTCGCAGCAGCAGATGATGATAGAGGCCATCGACCGCGCCGTCATGGACAAGGAGGTAAAGGAGCAGATAAAGCCGGTACTGGAGGCGATACTTCGCGCCCAGCCCCAGACTGTCGTCAGGTCGTACTCGCAGACGGTGATACAGATAACGATGCCCAAGAGGCGCTATGAAAAGATAGGGAGGCCGCAGGTGGGCGAAAGAGTCAGCGTAGACATCAGCAGGGCCTAGCGCCGCCCTAGCTGGCGCGCCAACTCTTTTTCCGTCGTTATCGGCAGTGAACAGGTAAAGTTCCTGCACACAAACGCCGTCTCACCTTTTTCAGAACTCCTGCCCTGGAAGAACGGGTATTTCTGCAGCGCCAGTATGTCATTATCTCCCGCCACGAACGCGGTGATGCCGTCGGGCAGGAACTGCTCTTTCAGCCACGCTGACATGCCTCCGCCTTTTCCGATGACCGTGACTTCGACCGGCTTTTTCACGTAAAGGTATATCGCGTTCAAGAGCTGCCCAAAGCCAAACGGGTTTTCTGCGGCCGGCCTTGCCCCTGACTTTATTATGCGCGTTGCCTTGTCGAGGTAGTCGTTGTTCTGCGTATAGTGGTACAGCCGGAGAAGATTCGACGCGGCCATCGAGTTGCCAGAGGGGATTGCAAGGTCGTAAAAGCTCTTGGTGCGCACTATAAGCTGCTCGTGGTCGTCGGAGGTAAAGAACAGGTTGCCCTCCTTTTCGTCCCAGAAATGCCTGATCATGAACTCTGTGTACCTTGCCGCCTTTTCCAGGTACTCTGGCTTGGATTCTACCGCAAACAGGTCAAGCAACCCTGCCACGTAGAACGCATAGTCGTCAAGGTACGCGTTCAGCTTTGCCTGACCGTCCTTGAACGTGCGCATCAGCCTGCCGTCCGGCGAAGAAGCAAGCCTGCTTTCGATGAACCTGACAGCGTTTTTGGCCGCGTCAAGATACCGTACGTCGCCGGTGACGAAATAGCCCTTGGCAAACCCCGATATCATTAGGCCGTTCCACGAAGTCAGGACCTTTTCGTCCCTGCCGGGCCTGACGCGCTTTTCCCGGACTGCAAACAGCTTGGTAGACGAGTCCTCGATTATCTTTGTTATCTCGTCCGGCGTCTTGCCGTACCTCTGCGCAATGCTTGCGACAGGCGACCTGACATTCAGTATGTTCTTGAACTCGAAATTGCCTCCCTCTGTCACGCCATAGCGCTCGCAAAACGCGTCTATTGCAAGCTGCTGGTCTTGCAGGATTTCCCTAATCTCCTTCTTGGTCCATAGGTAGAACTTGCCTTCTTCGCCTTCAGAGTCGGCGTCCTGCGCCGAATAAAATCCGCCTTCTTGGTGCGTCATTTCACGGATGACAAAGTCCAGCGTCTTTCTCAGGACGGCAATATGCTGCCCGTCCTTGGTTATCTGGAACAGTTCCGAATACAGCTGCGCAAGAAGCGCGTTGTCGTACAGCATCTTTTCAAAGTGCGGCACGAGCCATTTCTGGTCGGTAGAGTAGCGCGCAAATCCTCCTCCGAGCTGGTCGTGTATGCCTCCCTGCGCCATCTTGTCTGCCGTGAACACGACAAAATCGCGGAAGCGGTTGATGCCGGAAATGTCGTAATAGCGCAGAAGAAAAAGCAGGTTCGATGCATTTGGGAACTTGGGAGCCTGACCAAAGCCTCCGTATATCGTGTCACCCATCTGCAGGAGCCCCATGGCTGCCTCGTCCAGTATCGAGCGCTCTATGCCTGCCTTGGCTGTTGCTTTGCCTGCAGGCAGAGTGGCAACGTCACGTGCCGTCTGCGACAGCGCGTCCATAAACTCGGCGCTTGCCGACTCGACTTCGTTCTTTTTACTCTTGTATGCCTCTGCCAGCTGTAGCAAGATGGTCTTGAAGCCCGGCAGGCTGTATTGCCTGCCGTCCTTTGGAAAGTACGTGCCGACGTAGAATGGCTTTTGGTTCGGCGTCAGGAAAACCGAGAGTGGCCAGCCGCCAGTGCCCGTTGCAAGCTGGCACACGCGCTGGTAAATGTCGTCAATGTCTGGGCGCTCCTCTCTGTCGACCTTGATGCTGATGAAATGCTCGTTCATTATTTTCGCAGTCTCGTCGTCCTCGAACGACTCGTGGGCCATCACGTGGCACCAATGGCACGCGCTGTAGCCGACGCTCAAAAAGATGGGCTTGTTCTCCCTTTTTGCGCGCTCCAAAGCTTCTTCCCCCCACGCGTACCACTCGACCGGGTTGTAGGCGTGCTGCAAAAGGTACGGGCTGGTCTCCTGTACGAGCCTGTTTGGTTTAGTGTTGCTAGCATGATGAGGGTTATCGTGCATTGCTTGCAGGTTCTCCTGCACGCTATTTAGACTTTGTAGCGGTTTTTATTGAAGAGAAAATTTCTATGAAAAAAGCACAAAGCAGTAAAATCTTGAATTGCTTGGCGCCAAAACACATGATCAACTAGAACTATTGTTTACCCTGTAGAAATCAGGCATAGACTTTATTAGCAAGTCTGTACAAGCTTTAACCAGCACTAAATCGGACGCTTGCAGTGGCCGGTAGTGATGTGGCTTCTCACGGTTGACGCTCGTTATGAAAGATTTATATCGGTGCCTTGTAAAGGAAATGAACGAACGTAACATCAAGGCGGCGTCAGTGATGATGTTGGTAATGAGCCATTTTGTGATTCACTGACCTCCAGTTGCGCTCATATCATGGGGATTCGATGTCAACATCGTTTCCGACATAGGTCACACGTGCAAACCCGTAACGACAATAGCGATCCGCACAATTACCAAGTTGTCCGGCCGTACTCTCATTAACGAGAAAAACAAAAAAATGGATTGACTCCGGTTGATCCTGCCGGACCCGACTGCTATCAGAGTGGGACTAAGCCATGCGAGTTAACGCAGCAATGCGTGGCATACGGCTCAGTAACACGTAGTCAACATGCCCAGGGGACGTGGATAACCTCGGGAAACTGAGGATAAACCGCGATAGGCCAAGGTTTCTGGAATGGATCATGGCTGAAACCTATATGGCCCCTGGATTGGACTGCGGCCGATCAGGCTGTTGGTGAGGTAATGGCCCACCAAACCTGTAACCGGTACGGGCTCTGAGAGGAGGAGCCCGGAGATGGGCACTGAGACAAGGGCCCAGGCCCTATGGGGCGCAGCAGGCGCGAAACCTCTGCAATAGGCGAAAGCTTGACAGGGTTACTCTGAGTGACGTCCGTTAAGGACGTCTTTTGGCACCTCTAAAAATGGTGCAGAATAAGGGGTGGGCAAGTCTGGTGTCAGCCGCCGCGGTAATACCAGCACCCCGAGTGGTCGGGACGATTATTGGGCCTAAAGCATCCGTAGCCGGTTCTGCAAGTCTTCCGTTAAATCCACCTGCTCAACAGATGGGCCGCGGAGGATACTACAGGGCTAGGAGGCGGGAGAGGCAAGCGGTACTCAGTGGGTAGGGGTAAAATCCTCTGATCCACTGAAGACCACCAGTGGCGAAGGCGGCTTGCCAGAACGCGCTCGACGGTGAGGGATGAAAGCTGGGGGAGCAAACCGGATTAGATACCCGGGTAGTCCCAGCTGTAAACGATGCAGACTCGGTGATGGGTTGGCTTTGGGCCAACCCAGTGCCGCAGGGAAGCCGTTAAGTCTGCCGCCTGGGGAGTACGGTCGCAAGACTGAAACTTAAAGGAATTGGCGGGGGAGCACCACAAGGGGTGAAGCCTGCGGTTCAATTGGAGTCAACGCCGGAAATCTTACCGGGGGCGACAGCAGAGTGAAGGTCAAGCTGAAGACTTTACCAGACAAGCTGAGAGGAGGTGCATGGCCGTCGCCAGCTCGTGCCGTGAGGTGTCCTGTTAAGTCAGGTAACGAGCAAGATCCCTGCCTCTAGTTGCTACTGCTGGTCTCCGGACTAGCAGGGCTAATTAGAGGGACCGCCGCCGCTGAGGCGGAGGAAGGAGGGGGCTACGGCAGGTCAGTATGCCCCGAAACCCTCGGGCCACACGCGGGCTGCAATGGTAAGGACAACGGGCTCCGATTCCGAAAGGAGGAGGCAATCCCACAAACCTTACCTCAGTTATGATTGAGGGCTGAAACTCGCCCTCATGAATCTGGAATCCCTAGTAACCGCGTGTCACTATCGCGCGGTGAATACGTCCCTGCTCCTTGCACACACCGCCCGTCGCTTCACCGAAGCTGGTTCTTGGCGAGGTGGCGCCTAATTGGCGCTATCGAACCTGGGGTCAGCAACGGGGGAGAAGTCGTAACAAGGTAGTCGTAGGGGAACCTGCGGCTGGATCACCTCCTTAGAATTTCGGCCGGACGACTTGAGTGTAAAGGACCGCCGTTGTCTGGGAACTACACGTGTGACCTATGAAAAAACATGCAACTCCATGCGTGAGCATGGGGCGAAGGACGCAGCAGGCGCTGCCTGCAATGACCGTCGTGTACAGGAAACAGAAACACGCCACGAAAACGATAGAGGAATGTAGCAAAGTGGCTTTACGGAAACGTTCGCGTAGAGTTTCCGGGGCTGCAATAGTGTTGGCCGGTGTACAAGTGCAAAGACGCCGGTTGAAGGATGACTCGGCTTGGTAAGTGATGAAGGACGTGGCAAGCTGCGATAAGCCCGGGGTAGGTGCATGCGACCGTTGATCCCGGGATTTCCGAATGAGGTCTCTCTTTACACTCCCTTGCTTTCAGCTTGGGAGGGCGAACCGTCCGAAGTGAAGCATCTGAGTAGGACGAGGAGGAGAAATCAATCGAGATTCCGCTAGTAGCGGCGAGCGAAAACGGAAGAGCCCAAACTGAACCTGCCACGGTAACGTGGTAGGGATGTGGTGTGCTATGGCGTTGGACGCAGTTCTCTAAGCAGAAATGTTCTGGAACGTACTGGCGCAGAGGGTGATACCCCCGTATGCAACGGGGAACTGGATTCTGCCATAGCGAGAGTAACTGGCCTTGGCAGTGGCCAGTGACTATGGGTGAAAGTAGCATCCAAGGCTAAATATTCACCAAGACCGATAGCACACTAGTACCGTGAGGGAAAGTTGAAAAGTACCCCGGAAGGGGGGTGAAAAGTGTCTGAAATCAACCGGTTACAGACGTGTACGGCTCAAAAGGAATCAGGTGGAGGTCCCGCAAGGGATTGAAGCCTTCCAGGGTCGTACGTTCCGTCTAGAAACACGGGCCAGGGAGATTGCTGTCATGGCGAGCCTAACCTGACGAGGGGAAGGCGAAGGGAAACCAAATCTGCGCAGCTTTGGCGAGGCAGAGGATCTGAAAGGGTCTTAAGTCATGGCAGTAAGGCTAGAAACCGGACGATCTAGTCCTGGTCAGGACGAAGGGGGGCTAACGCCCCCTGGAGGTCCGCAAGGGTCCTGACGTGCAAATCGGTCCCCAGAACTGGGATTAGGGGTCAAAAACCAATCTAGTCCGGTGATCGCTAGTTCCCACCGAAGTAGATCGCAGTCTTGTCTCGATGGAGGTTGCTTGTACTGTAGAGCACCGATCGGACGGTAAGGGCTCGAAAGGGCTCGCCGCCCATTCGAACTCCGAATGTACGGGCGCCGTAGAAGTCGGGAAGCGGGTTTATGTGGGGTAAGCCTCATAACCGAAAGGGGGACAACCCAGACTAAAGTTAAGGTCCCCAAATGTCTGCTAAGTGTCAAACAAAAAGGTGTTTTCGAGCAAAGACAGCAGGGAGGTAGGCTCAGAAGCAGCCATCCTTCAAAGAGTGCGTAACAGCTCACCTGCCGAGCTCGGAAGCCCTGAAAATGGACGGGGCTAAAGCAGACTACCGATACTTTAGGCCGCCGGCGAGGCCGGCGCGCGGTAGGTGGGCGTAGTGTTTGGGTCGAAGCTGGGCTGTGAAGTCCAGTGGACCGAACTAACTATTGCAGATCCTGGTGGCAGTAACAGCATAGCCGGGTGAGAATCTCGGCGACCGCAAGGGCAAGGGTTTCCCGGCAATGCGTCATCAGCCGGGAGTTAGCCGGTCCTAAGAGCAACCTCAACAGAGTTGCCCGAATGGGAAATTGGTTAATATTCCAATGCCATGAGGCGTCGTTATGACCTACCATGTCGCTTCAGGATAGGGCGAGCAGAACCGTCGTTCTGTTCAAGCTTACGAGTTTGGGGGAGTGCCGTAATGGCGAGATCCCAGACGAGTAGTGAATGGCCTGCCGCAAGGCGGGTTCGCTTGAATCCAGGAGACACTGAAAGCATGGCAAGGGAGATAGCTTCATGACCGTACCGAGAACCGACACTGGTGCCCTGGATGAGAAATCTAAGGTCTTTCGGGTATACCGTAAGGCGAGGGAACTCGGCAATCTAGCTCCGTACCTATGGTATAAGGAGTGCCTGAGGCTTTTGCGAGGAGCAGGAGCTTCAGGTCGCAGTGACCAGGGGGTCCCGACTGTTTAATAAAAACACAGGTGGTCGCTAGTCCGAAAGGATGAGTACGGCCTCTGTATCCTGGCCAGTGGCGGTACCTAAAACCTGAGTTCAATTGGGCTAAGGGCCGCTAAACGCCGGGAGTAACTCTGACTCTCTTAAGGTAGCCAAATGCCTTGTCGGGTAAGTTCCGACGTGCATGAATGGAACAACGAGGGCCCCGCTGTCCCCGCCTGCAGCCCGGTGAAGCCACTTAACGTGGACGAACAGTCCACGAACCTCTGTCGGGGAGAGAAGACCCTGTGGAGCTTTACTGCAGCCTGTTGTTGCGGTATGGTTGTGGATGCAGAGCGTAGCTGGGAGCCATCGAAGCCAGTCCTCCGGGATTGGTGGAGGCGCCGTTGTAACACCAGCCTTTCATTACCGTATCGCTAACCCGTTCTTACGGGGACATCGGCAGGTGGGCAGTTCGGCTGGGGCGGCACCCCCTTGAAAATGTATCGAGGGGGCCCAAAGATTGGCTCAGGCGGGACAGAACTCCGCCGGTGAGGGCAAAGCCAAAAGCCAGTCTGACTGAATTCCCAATGATACGGAATCCAGAGGCGAAAGCCGGGCTTAGCGATCCATCGTGTCCCCACTATTGGGGGCCGGTGGTGACAGAAAAGTTACCCTAGGGATAACAGGCTCGTCGCGGGCGAGAGCTCCCATCGACCCCGCGGTTTGGTACCTCGATGTCGGCTCTTCCCATCCTGGTTCTGCAGCAGGAGCCAAGGGTGGGGCTGCTCGCCCATTAAAGGGGAACGTGAGCTGGGTTTAGACCGTCGTGAGACAGGTCGGTCTCTGCCTGACAGGGGCGTGGTTGTCTGAGGGGAAGTCGCCCCTAGTACGAGAGGAACAGGGCGGCGAAGCCTCTGGTTTATCAGCTGTCCGACAGGGCACGCTGAGCAGCTAAGCTTCTTAGGATAAGTCCTGAAAGCATCTAAGGACGAAGCCTTTCCCGAGAAAAGACAGCCTTCCGTAAGGAGAAGGGCGGCCATAGAAGATGGCGTTGATGGGATGGAGGTGTAAGCACCAAGCTTCGGCGAGGTGTTCAGCCTGCCATCACCAACAGCCCAACGCACTTGAACCGGATTGTTCAAAGCAACCGGTTTTAGTTGGTGGATAGCCATCGGCACCGTTGCCATGGACGCACTATTCAGTCCCGGAACACGCAAAGAACGCGTAAGCCCATTTCGTAGTTGTGTTTCTGTTTCCTGAGCACGGCGGTCGCGTTTTCTTCTTTCTTTTTCTCTCTCATTTTCTCAAACTATTAATCCCGGCCAGCTACGGCTATGCTCTGTTGCCTGCTGAAGAAATCGTAGTTATGTCGCACAAGGAGGACGTCGATGGCCTCGCCTCGGCGGCGCTTGCCAAGGCCGCGTTTGACGCCCAGACCGTCATGCTTTCAGATTACCCCGCGCTGATTCCAAAACTGGAAAGGCTTGCAAATTCCGAGAAAAAGATTGACCAGCTGTTCATCTGCGACCTCGGGCTGTCGAAAAAGAACGAGCAGAGGTTCGTAGAGCTACTCGCAAAAATAGTCGGCAAGGGCACAAAGGTGACCTACATCGACCATCATGACATCAGCAAGGAAACAGTCGCAGGGCTGAAAAAGGCCAAGGTGACTCTTGTGCACACGGTAAAAGAATGCACGAGCGTTCAGGTGTACCGCAAGTACAAGAAAAAGCTGCCCGAAGGCGCGACGTTTCTTGCAGCAATGGGCGCGCTCACCGACTATATGGAGAAAAAGCCGGCGGCGGCAAAACTTGTCCCGCGCTATGACCGGCAATTTCTGATGCTTGAAGCTACTTCACTTTCGTACATGATTTCTGCAAGCCAGAAGGACGAGGACTTTCTCGTGAGGATTGTCGACGCGCTGTCCAAGGGCAAGTACCCGCACGACGTCAAGGGTGGTTTTGAGCTTGCAGAGAGGTACGCCAAAAAGGTGGCAAACGCAGTAGAATCGATACGCTCCGGCATTGTGAAGCTGGACAACCTGGCGCACGCGCCGAGCACCGTCGAGTTATCATCGAGCATGGTGGTCAACTTTGTCCTTGGCTCGTCGGGCAAGCCTGCGGCCATGGTCTACAAACTGAAGGAGGACATTGGCTCGTACGTGGTCTCTATACGCGGCTCAAAGGACTGCAAGGTGCACCTTGGCCGGCTTGTAAACGACGTTGCAAGCAGCCTGGGTGGAAGCGGCGGAGGCCACGACAAGGCGTGCGGCGCAGTGATACCAAAGGACAGGCTGGGCGAATTCGTCAAGACGCTGGACTCAAAGATAGGCTAGCTGGAAGCGCATTCGCTGCAAATTATCTGCTAGCTGCATGACTGCAAAGACTGCCACTCTACGAGCCAACAGTGGCTGACCCTGCACGCAATATGGCTGTGACGCACTGCTTATTCGTGAATATGATAATGGAGCGTCACTGCTATGCCTGTGACGGATGCAAAAAGATATTCTCGCACGATTTTGAGCTTTTCGAGCACGAAAGGGTCTCCGGCCACAGGGGAATTCTTACTCTGACAATCGACAAGGACTGAGAGCCCTATTCTTCTATCTCGGCGATAAATTCTACTTCCACCGCGCTGCCGAGGGGCAGGCTGCTTACGCCTACCGCGACGCGGGCGTGCCTGCCTGCGTCTCCGAATATCTGTACGAGAAGGTCAGATGCGCCGTTTATGATCTTGGGCTGGTCCACAAACGTCGGCTCGCAGTTGACAAATCCTGCCACTTTTACGATGCGCTTTATCCTGCCAAGAGAGCCGAGAGCGGCCTTTAGCTGCGCAAGTGCGTTTATGGTGCACAGGCGCGCGGCCTGCTGCCCTGCCTCAATCGAAACGTCCCTGCTGACCTTGCCCTTGAACTTTACCTGCCCTGCCTCCACCGGGATCTGGCCCGCTACGAACGCCAAGTTGCCGCTAATTACAACAGGCACGTACGAGCCGGCGGGCGCAGGTGGGTTAGGAAGCGTTATTCCAAGAGATGCAAGAGTCTGTTCTACTGCCGCTGCTGTAGTAGTCATACGGCCGCTATCAGCCCGATTGGAGTTATATTTGTCTTGTTCATCATCATTATCATCATCCGCAAGGCGAAATGAAATGCATAAGGCTGGCAAATCTCGCCTGCCTGGCTGCAAATAGAAAATGCATAGTCACTCTTATAGAGGCTGTCTCTTTCGCCGTTAACGTGCAATAATTTGAGTTATTTTCTCTGCAGGTGCCCCCGGCCTGACAATTCCCTTCACCTTAAAACTCGCCCAAGACGCGGTTTCTTTTAGCCATGAACAAGACAGCATTCTCAATTGTCAAGAATGGTTGATTGTAGACTGATGCCTGCACGCCGGTTTTCCAATTGGCGCTCACATCATCGTAATTGCTGCTGGAGGATTGCATAAGAAGCATGGAAGTACTCAAGCGAGGAATCGTCGCACCGCAAAAGCTCACGCCCAGAAAAAAAGCCGCAAGAGCGCTCATCATAACGGGCGCCGGCGCCCTCATCGCCACGAAACTGTACATGCTGTTTTTCTATCTCGACCCGATTCTCGGCATATACAGTTTTCTCACAACGTTTCTGGTTTTCAGTTCATTCATCGTTTCCTACACGATGTACAGGGACCCTGTCTACGGTAAAAAGAAAGGCAGCAGCAAGAACGCCGGCGGCGCCCCCTTTAGCGCGCGGGAACCCCTTGTAAGCGTGATAATCCCTGCCAAGAACGATCCCGTCATGATAATCGAGGCAGCCAAGTCGTGCCTCGCCTCGACGTACAGCAATATCGAGGTGATAATGGTAAACGACGGCTCGACCGACGACACTGGCCATGCGATGGACCAACTGAGGAAGCAGTTCCCCGACAGAATAGCGGTCATACACCTGGCACAGAACGTTGGCAAGAGAAAGGCCGTCAGGGAGGGCATAGTCTCAGGCCCTGCCAAGGGAGAAATAATACTCCTCATCGACTCTGACTGCGTGATTGAAAAGACCGCCATAGAGCGCATGGTGAAGGTCTTTGACGACCCTGATGTTGGCGCCGTATCCGGGCACGGCCGCGCGGTAAACGCGGACCAGAACACCTTGACCAAGATGCAGGACACCTGGTACGACGGCCAGTTTTCCATAATGAAGGCGATGGAAAGTGCCTTTGGAACCGTGACCTGCTGCCCCGGAATCCTCTCTGCATACCGCAAGGAGGCCATAATGCTCGCCCTTGACAAATGGGCAAACGACGTGTTTCTGGGGGCCGATTTCACCCTGGGCGACGACAGGCACCTGACAAGCTACGTCATCGGCGGCAACAAGCACTACCTCGACAAAGAACAAAAAGTGTGGAAGGCCAAGTATTGCGAAAGCGCAATCGTATACACCGAGGTCCCGCACAGGTTCAAGAAATTCATGTGGCAGCAGATACGCTGGAAGAAAAGCTGGCTGCGCGTGTTCTTTTTCACCGCGCCATACTACTACAAGGACAGAAACGCGTTTGCAGCGGCCACGTACTATTTGCAGATGATATGGTCGTTCCTCTCGCCCGTCATTGCCATCAGGTCGCTCATACTGCTTCCACTCGAAGGCCAGTACTGGTCCGCAGTGGTGTACATAGCCGGGCTTCTCTTCATCGGGCTTCTCTTTGGAGCCGAGTTCAAGCTGAGAAACCCCGATACCGGCGGCAAGTGGGCGTACAGGCTCACCTGGTCGGTGATGGGCTTTTTCCTCAGCTCGCTTGAATACTACTCGTTCCTCACGGTGAGGAACAAGTCGTGGCTGACAAGGTGAGAGCAAGAGATGAAATACACCTCCATCCTCCTGTCTGCGCTCCTTGCAAGCACCTTTGGCATCGTGATATGGAACATGTACCTGCCGGTGTCAAGCAGCAGAAACGCCGAGTTCATCGACTACCTTGGCTATTCTGCCAAAGAGGCATACAACAACAATGAATTTTTGCAAAACAGCATCGCTCCCATTGCAGATCAGCTGGGGTTCGGTCCTCCTGCCCCTCCGCTAAACGCGGGCCCGCGGATACTGTACGATCCCTCTATGCCAAGCACGGTGACACTGACCTTTTACGTACAGTACGGAAACCAAGAAAACCTGCTCCCGTTGCTTGACCTGCTGCACAACTACAATGTCACAAAGGCAGTGTTTTTCATGGAAGACAGGTACCTGAAGGAACACGACTTTGTCGCCAAGAGGATTGAGGACCAGGGATACCTGATAAAGACGTGGGATGACCTGAGCGGCTACAAGGCGCCGGGATACCTGCCGACCGTGTACAGAGGCGTGCCGCTTGTCGAAAACGAGATCCTCGGCCAGACCGGCAGGGACCGCGACGCGATGGAGTTCATCAGAGTAGCGCTGCACCATTCTGACTCCTCTGTCATGGCGTTTTCACCAAAAATAATGGCGCACAAGATAGTGCTCGAAGACGTGCTAAAGCAGGCCGGAAAAGGCATAGTGTTCTCTGAACAGCCGGCAGCGCCGCCGCAAACTGCCGACTCGCAGGCTCCGCCCATCATGCTCATATCTGACGGCAACAATTCCGTGACGCGGGTAAATGAGGGGAAATGGACGATGGCGCTCCTGGCACAGCAGTACCCTTCAGCAGTAAGCTACATCAAGCAGGAATCTGCCTACCTCGTGACAAAGCCAATCATAATGGGAAACAAGACTTCGCTTGAAATAAACGGAGTAAAGGTGCTGATGCTCTCCTCGTCAGAGCGCAACCCAAACCCCAGTTACCTTGAGATCCGCGGTCAGGGCGCAATTGTAAACTCGACCGTGACTTCATGGGACCCTGTGCGCGCCAAGCCAGAGATAGACCCGTACATCCCCCGCCCGTACATCGTGGTGAGAGGAGGCCACATGGACGTCCTAAACTCTAGCATAACGCACCTGGGATACTCGCTTGGCGGCCTGAAGGATACCCGGTACGCGCACGCCGCGCTGGAATACTATAATTCCAAGGACTTTGTGGTGGCCAACTCTACCATCGCCTTCAACTACTACGGGTTCTACTCGGAGGATTCCAGCAACTTCAAGATACTGAACAACGAGATTTACGGGCAGACCCGCTACGGGCTTGACCCGCACACCCGGTCATCCAACTTTGTGGTCGACTCTAACAATGTGCACGACAACGGCAACCAGGGGATAATCTGCTCGCTGTGGTGCGACAACGTCACGATAACCAACAACACAGTCGAGTACAACGTCGAGGGCATAGGGCTCCACTGGCTCACCAACTCTAGCATGATAAAGGATAACGTCGTGCGCTACAACGAAAAGTATGGGGTGTTCATCCAGAAGCAGAGCTACGACAACATTGTCGAAAACAACACCATAATCGGAAACAAGTACGGCGTCGGGATCCTTGACGGCTCGTCACGCAACACCGTCGCAAACAACATCGTGGCAGACAACGTGCTTGAAGAGTTCAGAATCGACACCAACGCTATCGACAATGCCGTGCGGGACAACAGGGACTCTGTCTCCGCCGGCTGACCCTGCTTTTTTCCTGCCCGATGCTACAGATAGGCTGGAAATAGCGCTTGCCCTAGAATCTTGTTAGCGGAACATGACCGCATTCAAAACATACATAATTTTTTAAGGTAATTAGCCATCCAGCGGATTGGCAAGGGAGGTCGTTGCAAGGTCGACAGACTTTTTTTTCGGTAACATGCAGTGAGCCACATTCTAGTTGCAGTTTCGCCAGGTGGGCTCGACATCACACCCTAGCAGCTGACGCCTCCTGTGGGCATAATATCAAATGCGGTGAGCGAAATTATGGCCGTGAACCTCACGCCGCCTATGGTGCTTGACAATTCTGACCCGGCGTCTTGGGTGACAAATAACTTGCCCAGCACAACCGAGTCGACCGACTTTCTGCTCCGCACCACCGTTGTGACATGGGCTGTTGAGTTCTGTTCAATCTTCGGGTGGTGAAGCATGTTAAGAAAGCTCACATCGCCAGATAACTTAACAGCGCCCAACACAGAACATAGCTTGGCTCTGAATAATAACACCCAGAGCCCGTCTTGATATGGATAAATGTGTTGATGACATAACACAATACCAAAAGCGAGAAAATCAAAGGAGCATAAGAGAAACAAAATCAGGTTCGAAAATTCTCTCTTGTGCGAGGCTACCAGAAAAATCCATAAAGAAGCGCGATCTGGTGATAATGCCACCACTTTGCGAAGCAGGTTCGCCGATGCGTGAGGAGAGACTCTTCTTGCCTAGTTACCTATGCACCGACATGCATAGCACCAGATATTATCTGGATGGCAAGTATCAAGAAGACAACAAGCAGGATGGCAGCTAATAGATGATTTTTTTCTCTCTCCCTCCTCACTCTTTTTCCTCATTATTTACCCGTGCGTCTGCTTTAGTGTCATGTACATGTCGTCTGCGGTATTGCTTGTCCATGATGTAGTGTACTGCTGCCTGTACGTGTTCGCGCCATCAAACGGGTCTGCAGCATCTTTGTCGAGCATGACTGCGACAAAGTTG
>NZ_CAMLDP010000039.1 GCF_946478925.1 uncultured Nitrososphaera sp.
AAGGCAAAGGCAGGCAAGATAAAGCCGACGACAAAATCAAAGGCCGCCTACGCAAGCATCGCAAACTCGCCCGGCTCGTTTGTGAAGATGACTGGCAACGGCGTCTGGGGAGATCCAAAAAAGGCGTCTGCGGAAACGGGACAGCATTTGCTAAAGGAAATAGTTACTGGCCTTGCCAAGACGATTTCCGAACTTGCCGATTAAACGCGTGCGAATTTTAATATATGGCATTTAGGCGCCTTACCCTAGGTAAATATCGCATGTCCGTTGATATGGCAGTTAAGGTTCTCGACGAGAGCCTTGGAAAAGTCGTGCTTATCAAGTTGAAAGGTGGCAAGGTCATCAGGGGAAACCTTCACGGCTTTGACCAGCACATGAACCTGTTGCTCGAAGACTCTGTGGAAATCCTTGAGGAAGGCAAGTCAAATGACCTCGGGACGATTGTCGTAAGGGGCGACAACGTGGTCATTATCTCTCCGCCTCCAAAGTAGGTTGAGGGTGAGCAAAGATGACGAAAGGCACAACCTCGATGGGTAATTTTACCCGCAAAAAGACCCACATTCGCTGCAGAAGGTGCGGCCACAACTCTTACCACAAGCGCCACAAGCAGTGCTCCAAGTGCGGCTACCCTGAAGCGACGATGCGCAAATACACCTGGATAAAGCGCCAGGTGCTCTAGCAAACCTTTTCTGTAAGCTCTGCCAAGTTTTGTGGGGATGTCGGGCGAGCTAGCCGTCATTGCAGGCTCTTCTGTGGCAGGCGCTATTTCTGCTGCACTGATAGACAGGGCAACAGCAAGGGCGAAAAAACCAAAAGAGCAAAAACAACAAGAGCAGCAACAGCAAAGAACCGCAAGCGATGCCAAGGCAGAACTTGCCTCGCTCGTGTTTGAAAAAACTCTGGCCGCAGAGGCGATAACCCGCGTCTACGAGGCCGCACAGGACGGCAGGATTGACCGGCTAGAGCGCGACCGCTTGCTCGTAAAATACAAGCACGAACTCGACGCCATCAACGAAAGTATAGCAACCACAAAACCCGTGGCGGAATATTCAGAGCTTGCAGACATGCGCAACAACCTCGCGTCGCTCCTTGAAAACAAGATTTCCGCCCTTGACCAGAAACTTGCCGAGATGTCAAAGGCCGGCGCGGCGCCAGTGGTTATAGAGCGCGTGCAGGTGATGCCCATACCGGAAAAGATCCGCGATGATTCTGAAAAGAAGCAGTTCAAGGCGGAGGAAAAGAGCATCGAGCAGCTGCAGAAGGAGATTGTGCAGGCCCTGACGCGCCTCGAACAGGTCGAGCTTGACAAGGACTGACTGCTAAAATAAATAAGGATGCCTTTATTTTCATGTTATAGTGCCTGCAGCAGTCGACCATGACGCAATAGCAAACATTCTCACGCTGCGCTACAACCCACGCAGGCAGCCGCCTAAAAAGCCGCTTGCAGCATCTGATTTTAAACCTGTCAAGGCCGACGGCAACGCGCAAGCGCAGGTATTGAAAATCATTGAGGGTGACCTTGCGCGCGTCAAGGAAAAGAGAATCTCTGTGCTTTTGAGCGGCGGCGTGGATTCCGTCCTCACGCTTGCCCTGCTAAGGAAATTCAGACCCGACATCGACGTCTCGTGCGTCAGCATGGGGTTTGGAGAAGGAGATGATGAGGTGTCAGCAGCGCGAAAAATCGCTGGAATCTATGGCTGCGACTTTGACGGGCTTGTTCTGGATAATGTCTTGAGCGGCCTACCGAGGCTGGTAAAAATCGCAAGAGAGCCTAGGTGGAACCTCTACCAGGCGTACGCGTTTGAGGCGTGCAGAGAAAAGACGATATTTTCCGGCGATGGGGGCGACGAGCTGTTTGCCGGCTATACTTTTCGGTACCAAAAGTACCTTTCTCTATTGACGAAAAAAGCGAGCTGGAAGGAAAAGGCAAGGCTCTACATGTCATGCCACGAGCGGGACTGGGTGCCGGACCAGGAAAAGATCTTTGGGCCAAAGGTCAAGTTCTCGTGGAACAGGATCTACGGGCTTTTGAAACACCATTTCACAAACAGGCTCGATCCGCTCGATCAGGTGTTCCTTGCAGACTGGAACGGCAAGTTGCTGTTTGACTGGCTGCCTGCCAACATGGCGTTTTCCAAAGCCTATGGAATAAAGATTCAGTCGCTCTTTCTTTCAAGCTCTATGATAAAATTCGCCACACACCTGCCTTGGCAGGCAAAATATGACAGCCAGTCAGCTACGGGCAAGCTTCCGCTGCGCGCCATACTAAAGGCCGAGCGCCTACAGATAGAACCTGTCAAGAAAGGCTTTTCTGCAAACTCTGTCTCGCTGTGGAAAAAGGCGGGGCAAGAGATCACAAAACAGTACGTCAACAACAGCGGAGACTCTCAGATTGTCCAGGCCGGCGCAATAAGCGGCGACTGGGTGCAAAAAACGACTGAAAAGCTGCAGGTGCAAGAAGAACCGGACGTACGCTATATCAACAAGATGTTGCTCCTGCTTGCGCTTGAAGTGTGGTGGCGGCTCTTTGTCAGCAAGACCATGAAGGGAAGCGAGAAGCTCTAGCCGACAGGAATTTATTTATTGCAACCCTACATAATCTCGTATACACGCCTTGGGTTCTTATTTTGTGATAGTGACGTGCAGAAACTCTGAGAACAACATCGAGGAGGCGCTGCATTCGCTAAAGGCCCAGACTATCCCACCCTCCTATGTCATAGTTATAGACGACGGTTCCAAGGACCGGACGGCTGACATACTGCGGCAGCTGCAGTCGGGCTGGCCTTCTCTGCACGTGATCACGAACCCTGATCTCGGCTACAATATTGCAAGGGTGGTGAGCAACTGGAACAAGGCCATCCAGTACGCAAGAGATCACAACCTGCCTACTGTGGATTATCACATGATAGGCACGGACGACACGGTCTACGAGCGAGACTATGCCGAAAAGATGCTGCGCCACTTGGACGCGGACAAAAAGATGGCCATCGCGTCTGGCAACTATGAAGACAAGGACGCTATCGCCCCACATGGCGGCGGCAGGTTTGTCAGGATGGAATTTTTCGACAGGCACCACGGGCTGTACCCAGAAAAGATGGGCTACGAATCGCTCGTGCTCTACTCTGCGGTGCGGCATGGCTATGCCTTTAAGGTGTTCAACGACGCAAGGTTTGAGCACACGCGTCCACTCGGCAAGAACCACCACTTTTACGAGTTTGGCGCAAGCATGAGGACGCTCGGCTACCACCCGCTCTTTGCACTGGGCAGATTCTTTCTGTACTTTGCAAGCGGAAAACCGACAGGAAGGCTTGGCGCGGTGTACATGCTCTACTACTACCTGTCGTACAAGCCAAAGGACGCCGGCTATGACAGTATGCACGACGGCGAGATGAGGCAGTACATACGCGACTATCAGTTTGCGCGCATAAAGAAAAAGCTTGGCGTCTAGGTATTTTTCTGCTATCTGTACACTGCCCTTCAGCCGGCCGGTTGAATTGGTCGCCTGAAGCTCGCTGTCATCAACTCGTTTGCGCCCGGCAAGTTATCCCTGACCGCCGGTGGTGCAGAGCCGTCGTTGCCGGGAACCTGAGGCGCCCTGAGACCCTCAGACGCGCCGGCACGGTTTGCCGGCACGTTTGCGGCAGGCGCGGCTTGCGCAGTTGTGTTCAGCAAGACCGTCACTGGGATGTTGGCCCACTGTTGGTTGCCGAAAAAGTCCGTTGCCCTTGCGATAATCACCGTATTTCCTGACTGCTTTACCTTTACGGTGGCAGTCCAGTTGGACCAGCTGCCTGATATTTCTTGCTTGGCGGCCTTGTAGCCTGTGTTGTTTGTGCGCACCTCTACTGTCTTGACTCCTGATTCGCCGTCAGAGGCGGTCCCTTTTACCTGGATGATCGTGGTGGAAGCATTTGCACTGATTGTGGCTCCGCTTGCTGGCGCGGCGATTGTGATCGTGGGCCTGGTCTTGTCTGCAACCTGGGCCACCAACACGTACTGGATTGCAGTGGCAACGTTGCCTGCCTTGTCGGTGGCAGTCCAAGTTACCCTGGTCATCCCTTGCGCAAAGCCTGCCGCCGGGGCGTCGTTGGCCACTGCCGGGCTAGAGTCTACGTTGTCCGACACGAACGGCCTTCCGAGGTCCACACGGGTCAGGTTGGACGAGGAAACGACCGCCTTGTCGGGAGGCGGCGTAATTTCCGGAGATGCCTTGTCGATTATGGGCGGAAGCGAAACGTGGGTCGCTTCTGAAAACGACTTTGTGGAATATTTCTGGTCCTTTATCCACGTTATCAGAGTGTCGAGATCCTTTATCTCCTTCTGCGAGAGGGTTTCGGTGGGTTTGTTGCCTGCGTCCTTTACCGTGAAATCCTGCGGATGCAAAGTCACCACTGCATAGCCGTAGCTTGCAATGGTGCTGTCTATCTTTTCTTCAATCAAGGATAATGGGGTCTTTGTCGGTGGGTCGGAATCGTATGTGTAAAAGCCGACTACCTGCGGCATATGGTAGATTCCTTGCGAGTCTTTGATGTCAGAGCCAGCGGTCGCCTTGTACACCTTGTTGCCGGGGCTATCCGGGTTGTCAGGGTCGTAGATGCTTTCAATCTCTCCGTCAAATTCGGAGCTTATGATCTTCAGGCCCAGCTGGTTCATCGCCCTGAGCGTGTCGTCATTGTACGCGTTATACGGGGTCACAAAGATGGCGCTCTCTCTGCCAAACAGTTCCTGCATCTTGGCGTTGGCTATCTGCAGCGTGTCGTGCTGCTGCTGTAAGGAGAGCTTGCTATAGTCCACGTGGTTCCACCCGTGAAGCGATGTCTCGATGAGGCCAGTTGCCAACGCCTGCCTCACCTCGTTGACTATGGCAGGGTCGTTTCCGATAGAGTTCATTATCAGAGCAATGTCGAGCGTCTCGTTTCTTTCGATGAACTTGTTGATGATGGCAGACTGGACGGGAACTATCCAAGAGTCCTGTACGTCGTCGAGCCGGAATATCACGCAGTTACACGCGCCTGAACTCTGCGCGTGCGCCTTTGTAGGCGCGTTTATGGTAGTCATTAGCAGCATAGCTGCCATCGCTGCAGAAAGAAGCAGCTTTGTACTGGCAGAAAGAAAATTCAAGTCGTAACACATTGCGCCGATGACTATATGTCAGAAACGTCCGGTCTGAAATGCCCGCTGCATTTTTAGACTGCTGTAATCAGAGCAATAATGAGTTCTTTATTCTGGCGATATAAATCGCAAGAGTTAGTATGAGCGATTCTAGAGAGGATGGCTCTGCGCAAAAGTCACAGTGAAAACATGCAGCAGCATTTCACAAGGGCCGCGCCTGTGCTCCCCTAGCACAGCCGCTAGTCCAAAGCCTTGGAAGGCGGTGTCTCGCGCTTCAGGATGTCATCGACGTAGTGACTCATGAGCGCGTCCTTCTTTTGCCTCTTTAGCACACCCTCCAAGAATTCCTTGACTAGGCGCGTCTCTTCCGGTGTCGCCTTGCCTTCTATCAGGCGGATCTCGTACATCATTATCCACGCCCACACCCAGTTCTCTTTGAGCAATGCTTCATTCTCTACCGAGTACTGGTTCCTCTTGTGCCAGTAGCCTATTGCAACGGCAGCTGGTACGTAAATCGCGACAAATATGACGGCCCATACGCCCATGCTCGGGAACAATCCCTTTAGCACCTCAAAACGCTCTATTCCAAGGGTGTAGGTGGTGATTACAAACTGCAAAAACGCCATCGTAAAGACGAGATAAATGCTGTGGCCGTTTCTGAAATCCAGCCAGCGCCTCTGGAAAAATTTGGCGTTCATTATTATTGACTCTCCTTAACTTGGCAATTCTTATTAATTTAGTTTGTCATTTTTGCAAAGAATCGGAAAAGCAAAATAGCGCCCGGCCTTTTCCTGTCTTTGTTTGGTGGCGCAGATATTAAGCGGGCTTGCAGTCGCCCAGGACGTCAAAGAGCGCGTGAAAAAGGCAGTCGAGGAGCTGAAGGCATCGGGGATAACCCCGTGCCTTGCGACTGTGCTCGTTGGCGACGACCCGGCGTCAGCGACGTACGTCAACAGCAAGCAAAAGACCGCAAAAGAGCTTGGAATCGCTACCCGCGACCACAGGCTTGCCGCGACCTTCAAGCAGCACGAACTCTTGGAGCTCGTACAGCTCTTGAACAGCGACCCTGAGGTACACGGCATACTGGTGCAATTGCCCCTGCCAAAACACATTGACGAGTTTGCGATAATAAACACCATTAGCCCGCTAAAGGACGTGGACGGGCTGACTCCGTACAGCGCCGGGATGCTGCAGAACGGCATGGCGCTGCTAAAGCCCTGCACGCCTTCCGGCGTGATGGAGATATTCGACTATTACAAGATAGCCCTTGAGGGCAAAGATGTAGTGATAATAAACAGGAGCAACCTTGTAGGCAAGCCGCTGGTGTTCATGCTCCTAGAGCGCAACGCCACCGTGACTGTCTGTCACTCTAAAAGCAGAGACCTTGCAGCGCGGCTAAAGCAGGCCGACGTCGTCATAACCGCGGTAGGAAACCGCCAGCGCTTTACCCTGACTGCGGACATGGTAAAGCAGGGCGCAGTAGTCATCGACGTTGCGACAAACAGGGTAAACGGGAAACTCGCCGGCGACTCTGACTTTGAGGCGGTGAAGCAAAAAGCGTCGTGGATAACGCCCGTCCCCGGGGGCGTGGGCCCGATGACGATAGCGATGCTGATGAAAAACACCGTCTCTGCGGCGTCGGTCTCGCGAGGGATATCCAGCTGAACGACACGCGCAAGGAAAAGCAAAGGATACGCCGCGGGGCGCTTGCAAAGCGCGACGCTCTTTCGCCTCTGGACATAGACCGGCAAAGCGTATTAGTGCAGGAAAATGTTGCCAAGAGCAACGAGTTTGAAAAGGCGCAGGTCGTCGGAGCGTACTATCCCAAGGGCTCCGAGGTCCGCACCGTGCTTTTGATAGGAATCGCAAAGGAACAGGGCAAAAAGGTGGCTCTCCCACGAACAGAGGGAAACGACATGAGGTTGTACGAGTACGAGCCGGCAGACAAACTCGTCGAGGGCAGGTTCGGCGTAATGGAGCCGGCGCCAAAGAGGCCAGTCGAGCATGTAGACCTGCTGCTTGTACCCGGCGTGGCGTTTGACCGCAAGGGGTGCAGGGTAGGCTACGGCAAGGGCTATTACGACAGGTTCATCGCAAAGGGCGGAGCGTCGTTTTCAATGGGCCTTGCCTATTCTATACAGATAGCAGACGTGCTTCCAAGCGGGAGATTTGACAGAAAGCTGGGCGCCCTTGCCACCGAAAACGGGATATTGTACTACTAGAGGGCACGCCTTGCAATGTCGGTCCTGTAATAGTGGCCGTTTTCGCCCCAGTGTATCTTCCTGACCGCCGAATACGCGTTTTCTATCGCGTGCCTTGCGTCCTTGCCTGCCGCCGTGACGCCAAGCACCCTGCCGCCGTTTGTCACTGTCCTGCCCTGCAAGTCCTTTGCGGTTCCGGCGTGGAAGACCATCGTGTCCGGGCCAAAGTCGCCGAGACCCTCGATGACCTCTCCTTTCTTGTACGCGCCGGGATAGCCCCGGGAAGCCATGACCACGCACACGGTCGTCCCGTCGCGCCACTCTATTGCAGGCATCGAGGCGAGCCTGCCTGCTACTGCCGCGTCGATGTACTCGTAGAGGTCAGACTTCATGCGCATCATTATAGGCTGGCACTCTGGGTCGCCCATCCTCGTGTTAAATTCAAGCACGTACGGCTCGCCTGTCTTTTCATCGACCATGATGCCCGCATACAAAAAGCCGGTAAACGGCGTGCCCCTTGCGTTCATCTCTTTGAGCGCCGGCTCCATCACCCTCTTTACTATCTTTTCGTGCAACGCGCTGTCGACCACCGGCGCAGGCGAGTACGCGCCCATGCCTCCCGTGTTTGGGCCCTTGTCGCCGTCAAAGACCCGCTTGTGGTCCTGGCTTGACGCAAGCGGGACTATTGTCTTGCCGTCACACAGCGCTATGAACGACGCTTCCTCGCCGGATAGCCTTTCCTCTATCACCACCTTGCCGCCTGCAGCTCCAAATTCTTTTGCAACCATTATCTTGTCGACCGCCTCTGCTGCCTGCTGAGCGCTGTCGCACACTATTACTCCCTTGCCGGCCGCAAGGCCATCAGCCTTGACTACCAGCGGCCTGTTTTGTTTAGAGATGTAGTCCTTGGCTTGCTGCGCGTCGGAAAACGTAGCAAACGCAGCGGTGGGGATTCCTGCCTTTTGCATGAACTCTTTGGCAAACACCTTGCTCGTCTCTAGCATAGCAGCCTGCTTTTTTGGGCCGAAAAGCCGCAGGCCCTCTTTTTCAAAGGCGTCGGCGATTCCAAGGGAAAGCGACTCTTCCGGGCCCACCATAGCAAGGCAGTCTTTGCCCTGCTTTTTTGCAAACGCCACTAGCTTTTCAATCTCATTAGGCTTGATGTCGACGTTTTCAGCCGTACCGCCGTTTCCCGGTGCAAAATACACTTTTTTTACCCGGGGGCTCTGGGCAAGCTTCCACCCAAGCGCGTGCTCTCTTCCGCCGGAGCCTATCACGATGACGGTAGCTGTTGCTGCTGCAGGCACAGCACACGGGTAGCAGGATTGGATAATAAATGTGTGATTAGCGCAAAAGCTGGCTGGCGCTGTCCTGAGCAAGTGCCTGCAGAAAGGCAGTGTACTCGTCATCAGAAAACTCGAATGCCATGAACTTTTCGTCCAGCATCGCCTTGTGCACGCTCTTTAGGTGGTAGCACGGCTCGCCCTTTGAGAGTGTAGAAAAGTAGAAGTCCTTGCAGGAGCAAAAACCCAGCTCCGGATCAGTCCAGTACTCGCTGTCCCTGCCCACCACTATCCACAGTCTGCGGCCGCTAGGAGCAAACCTGAGCATCTTGACGCTCCCGGACTCTACCGCGCTGTCTATTCTCGACACGTGCTTTCTCGTGTGGTTTATCTGCGAGTCGGGATATAAAACTGGCGTGAAGGTCCGCCCGCTCCACCCCCATGCAGCGCTCTTGGCAGAGGATGACAAGCGCTACGTGGTGGTGTCTGACCTGCACATAGGGCTGGAGGCAGAGCTAGGCGCAAAAGGGATAACGGTGCGGTCGAGTCTGGTGCGCGAGATGCAGAACGAGCTGCTGTCGCTCTTGACAAAGGAAAAGGCCGTCGGCCTGGTGCTCCTTGGTGACATCAAAAACACCGTGGGTGCAATTAGCAAGCAGGAATGGGACGATATACCCGCCTTTTTCAAAGGATTGTCTTCTGCCGCGGACGTCTATCTGGTGCCGGGGAACCACGACAGCAACATCAGGCACCTCGTTCCTGACAGCGTCAACATCGCGGCAAGCAAGGGCATGATGATAGGCGACACGCTTTTTCTGCACGGCCACAGTATGCCCTCTGACGCGCGCTCGCACGTGCGCAGGATTGTCATGGGCCACGTGCACCCAGTCTTTATGAAAAAAGGGAGCGTAATAAACGGCGAGCGAGTGTGGATATCTATACAGGCTAAAAAGGAGGCGCTCTTTTCTTCAGAGCGGGGCAGCGTCGACATTGTCATCGTCCCAAGTTTCAACAAGTACCTCTACTCGTCAGGCGAGCGAAGCTATCCCCGCAGGTCCACATCGCCGATTACGTCGCGGATAATGGACGCCGGGGCAGTCGAGAGATGCATGGTGATAACCTTGGACGGCTCTATCGTGGGTGACGACGAGTCCGCGCTTGCAAGCGTGCTATGAGTAGTAATAGGAATGCAGGCACGCGCACACATATATACACATGAGCATATGTGCTGTGTCAGCTGATGTTTCGAATGCAGTCAAGGCCGGTTATGATATTCTGGGAGGATAACCATATGCAGGTAAGGTGTTCGCATTCATGGCACCCCTTCAAATTTTCCCATTCCGGCATGTTCCATATCTCTTCTATGTCGTGCTCTAAAATATTGTACGACTGAGTCGGGACAGCCAGTTTCCAGCACGGGACGCGCACAGAGCCATCCGCCAGCACCGTAAGGCCCTTCCACACCCCACACTCTTTGAATACTGGCCTTCCAAAATCGACTATTTGCCTCCAGTACAGCGAAGGCACGCCTATGCGTGGCGCATCGTGTGTATTCATGTACTTCAGGATGCCCTGCGCAATCTGGCGGATGGTTTTGGCGTCCGGCGACAGAGTTTCGTACGCGACGCCTACTCTGTCTTCTACCAGTGTAGGCGTCACAAGGCTAACTCCAAATTCTTTATGGATGCGATCAAAATACTCTCCGGTTATGAACTCCTCTGCATTCCATTTTGTAATGACCGCGTTTGTGTACTTGTTGACGTTGTGTTCGTCAAGCATCTGCAAATTTCTCATCACTCTGTCGTAAACTTCGGCCGTTACTCCTCTGATCTTGCAAAAAGAGTCCTTGTGGATAGAGTCGATACTCAGGCAGAATTTGTCAACATCGTGCCGAAGGACATCGATGTCAAAATTATGGAGGAGCGAGCCGTTTGTTACTACAGTGACCGGCAGATGTATGTTTTTCAGGTGCTGGACAAGTTCTATGAAATCCTGCCGCGAAGTCGGCTCTCCTCCTTCCATGAACGACCATATGCAGTACTTGGCCGCCTTGGTCATTGCTGTCTTCCACTGTTCTGTGTTCATGTTGTGCGCTGTCGCAAACTTTAGTTGCTTGGCTTTGTCCGGATCTCCAAATGGGCACATAGGGCAGTAAAAGTTGCAGTAATGCGTCATGGAAAAAACGGCCGCCAAAGGGAGCTTTCGTCTCTGCGCCCTGTTGAGCGACCAGTTGGCAATGATCTTGAGCGCCCTGCCTGCTTCAAGTGGCATATTAATTAATTCAAGGTTCCTAAAAGAGAAAAACGGTAGCCAAATATTTAACATTTGTAAACTTTATCTCGCGATTAAGAGAAAAGTATAAGGTTACTAGCGAAAATTATATATAATTTATAAGCAATTAAATTACCTCCGGATATAAGAAAAAAATCGACTCTTTCTGAAAACAAAAGAGATCAGATTTTTTGTTCAAGAACAAAAGCCTAAAGTTTTGCGTAGTTACCGAGAGGTCCAAGAGTCGGCGTGTTTGTGCGCAGCCACTCTAGGGTCTTGATGAACGAGCTGGCAGACTCGACTGTCGTGAGCACCGGAACTCCCATCTCGACTGCCTTTCTGCGTATCAGGTACTCGTCCTGCAGCATGCCGACGTATTTTTCAAGAGTCGAAGTCGCCGGTATGTTGATGATGAAATCCAGCTTGCGCTCGTAGAGCATGTCTGCGATGTTGGGCTTGCGTCCCGGCTCGCTTATCTTGTGCACCAGTTCCACGTCCTTGACGTTGTTGTTCTCCATGAACTCGGCCGTGTGCTCAGTCGCAAGGATCTTGTAGTTCATCGATGCGAGCATCGAGATCAGTGGTAGCAGTTTCTCTTTGTTCTTTTGCCCGCCGATTGTTATCAGGACAGAGCCTGAAAGCGGAAGCGAGTACCCAGCCGCCATGTACGCCTTTGACAGCGCGTCATAGAACGTGTTGCCAAAGCACGCGACTTCGCCAGTCGACTGCATCTCTACCCCAAGGACAATGTCCGAGCCTTCTAGCTGCATGAAAGAGAACTGCGGGACCTTGACCCCAAAGCCTGGAGCCTTGAGCCACATGTCCTTAGCCTTTGCCGGCAGCGGCTTGCCGAGCATCGCCTTTGCGGCGAGGTTGATGAGGTTGACGCCGGCAAACTTGGACACAAAGGGCATCGAGCGTGACGCCCTTACGTTTGCCTCAATGACTAGCACCTGCTCGTCCTTGACTAGGTACTGGATATTCAACGGCCCCTTGACGCTTAGCGCCCTGCCTATCTTGACAGAATAATCGGTAATCGTCTCCATGATGTGCCTGTCAAGCCTCCACGGCGGTATGCTCATCATGGCGTCGCCAGAGTGTACGCCTGCGTTGTCGATGTGCTCGATTATCGCGCCGATGAGAACGTCCTTGCCGTCTGCTACTGCGTCGACTTCGACTTCCGCCGCGTCTTGCAGGAACTTGCTAATGACGACAGGGTGCTCTGGGTTGACGTTCGTGGCGTCGGTCAGGAACCTTTCCAGCTGCTGCTCTGCCCATACCACCTTCATGGCCGCGCCGGAGAGCACATACGACGGCCTGACAAGGACGGGATAGCCGACGGTCTCGGCAAACTCTTTGGCCTCTGCAAGGTGCGTGAACTGCCTCCACGCCGGCTGCTTTATTCCAAGCGTGTCGAGGAGCTGGCCGAACTTGGCGCGGTCCTCCGCCCTGTCAACGTCCTCGCTGCTCGTGCCGATTATCTTTATGCCGTTCTTGGCCAGTTTCGGAGTCAGGTTGTTTGCTGTCTGGCCGCCGACGCAGGTCACGATGCCAGTAGGGTGCTCCTTGTCGCAGATGTCAAGCACTCTCTCCAGCGTCAGCTCTTCAAAGTACAGCCTATCGCAGATGTCATAGTCCGTCGATACCGTTTCCGGGTTGCAGTTGATGACCGATATCTCCTTCACGCCGTTTTCCTTCAGGCCCCACACCATGTTGACAGTGCCCCAGTCAAACTCGACGCTGCTTCCTATCCTGTACGGGCCGGCGCCCAGAACCACCATCCTGCTGCCGTTCTTGGTATCCTTTACCACTACATCCTTTTCATTGCCGCCGTAGGTGAGGTATAGGTAGTTGGTTTTGGCCGGCCACTCTGCCGCAAGCGTGTCTATCTGCGTGACTGCCGGCTTTATCCCGAGTTTTTCACGCATTGCGCGCACCTGCATCTCATCGGTGCCAAGGCACCTGCCTATCTGCCTGTCGGAAAAGCCTATCTTCTTTGCGTCCCTGACCATTTCGCCGTCAAAGCTGCCTGCCTTTTTCAGCTTCTCCTCAGTGTCGACGATGTTCTTTATCTTTGTCAGGAACCACGGATCGATTGCCGACAGCTGGTAGATGCGCTCGATGCTCATACCTACCTTCATGGCCCGGACGACGCTGTAGATTATCTCATCGTTTGGCTGCAAAAGAGACTGCTCTATGCGCTCGATGTCGTCCTCTTGCACGTCGTTTCCGTTTGCGACGAGGCCGTCCTTGCCCGTGGCAGACATCCTTATCGCCTTTTGCAAGACTTCCTCAAAGTTGCGGCCAATCGCCATGACCTCGCCGACCGACTTCATGGCACTACCAAGCTTGCGCTTGGCAAGCTCGAACTTGCTGAAGTCCCACCGGGGCATCTTTAGCACGCAATAGTCAAGCGACGGCTCGAAACATGCTGTTGTTACTTTGGTTATCCTGTTTAATAGCTCTGGCAATGAATATCCAAGACCGATTTTTGCCGCCATGTATGCAAGCGGGTATCCAGTGGCCTTGCTTGCGAGCGCCGATGACCTTGAAAGCCGGGCGTTTATCTCGATTGCAGTGTACTGCTCTGACTCGGGGTCAAGCGCGAACTGGATGTTGCACTCGCCGACGATGCCGCAGTAGCTCGTCCCCCTGATGGCCGCCGAGCGCAGCATGTGGTATTCATGGTTGTTGAGAGTCTGCGACGGCGCAATCACGATGTTGTCGCCAGTGTGCACGCGCATCGCAAGCACGTTTTCCATGTTGCAGACAATCACGCTGTTTCCGTGGTAGTCGCGCATCACCTCATATTCCACCTGCTTCCAGTGGCCAACGTATTTCTCGATTAGCACCTGGTGCACCATGCTGAGGTTCAGGCCGCGCTGCGCAATCTCTTGCAGCTCTATCTCGTTGTACGCGACTCCGCCCCCGCGCCCACCGAGCGTGTATGCGACTCTGATTATCACGGGGTATTCAAGATCTTTTGCCGCCTTTAACGCGTCCGGGATTGAATTGACGGCGTAGCTCTTGAGCACCGGCACGTCGCTTTTTGCCATCGCGTCCTTGAACTGCTGCCTGTCCTCTGTTACCTCGATGCCCTTTATCTGGGTCCCAAGCACGCGTATTCCGTACTTTTCAAGTATCCCCTGCTCGTGCAGCGCGACTCCGCAGTTGAGCGCGGTCTGGCCGCCGAACCCGAGCATTATCGAGTCGGGCTTTTCCTCTTTTATCACCTGTTCGACGTACTGCGTGTTTATCGGGACTGGGTACACCTTGTCTGCAAAGCGCGTGTCGGTCTGTATCGTGGCGATGTTAGGGTTTATGAGTACGCTCTTCACCCCTTCCTCTTCTAGGGCTTTGAGGCATTGCGAACCGGAGTAGTCGAATTTGCGGCCAGTTTTACTGGCTTTCGCCTGCTTCTCCGATTTTTATTGCCCCACTTCCTAGCACGAGGACCTTCTTTATCGACTCATCTCTTGGCGACTTTTCTCCCCTCCTTTCTTTTTCTTGTTGTCGTTGTTGTTGCTGACTTCTTCTTTTTCATCTTTGGCTTTTCTTCCTCCTTCCTTGCCTTGACGCCGTCAGTGATTTTGCCGCCGGCGTCGATTATCTGCTTGAACCTGTCGAACACAAACATGCAGTCGTAAGGTCCCGGTGACGCCTCAGGATGGAACTGAACTGCTATCACCGGCTTGCTGGCGTGCTCGATTCCCTCCACCGTGTCGTCGTCGGCGTTTGCAAACCACACCTTGAATCCCGTGCCGTCAAGGCTCTTTGGGTCGACGCCATAGCCGTGGTTCTGGCTGGTGACGTACGACTGCATGTTGCGCAAGTCCACGCAGGGCTTGTTCTGCCCCCTGTGGCCGAATTTCAGCTTGTAAGTGTCAGCGCCTCCCGCAAGCGCGAGGATCTGGTTGCCAAGACATATCCCAAGCGTCGGAGTCGACGTCTTTATCAGTTTCGTCGCCGTCTTTATCGTGCTCGTGCAGACCTTGGGGTCGCCCGGCCCGTTGCTTATGACCACGCCTTTTGGCTTGTATGACATTATCTGCTCGTACGGCGCGTCCCACGGCATACGTACCACGCGGTAGCCCGTGCGGATAATGTTGCGGATGATGCTGTATTTCGTGCCGGTGTCAAGGAGCACGACGCAGGGCTTGTCCTTGTCGCCGTACTCTTGTATCTTGGGCGTCGACACCTCAGGCATGAAATTGAGGCCCTCGTATTTCGCACCTGTCACCAGCTTTCTCATCCTTGCGTCGTCTACGGGTTCCTTGTCTGATACCGCTATTGCGCCCGTCATGACGCCGTGCACGCGCAGCTTTTTCGTCAGCTCGCGCGTATCGATGCCATAGATGCCGGGTATCTTTTGCTCGTACAGCCACTGGTCGAGGGTCTTGACGCAGCTCCAGTGGCTTGCGACATCTGACAAATCGTGAATCAAAAGGGCCTTGGCCTGTATGCTGTCTGACTCAAAGAACTTGGGCAGTCCATATTCATCCTTGACGTCAAAGCTCGGCACACCATAGTTGCCGACGAGGGGGTACGTCATGCAGAGTATCTGCCCCCGGTACGACGGGTCGGTCAGGGTCTCGGTGTAGCCCACCATGCCCGTATTGAAAACGACTTCGCCCGTAATCTCTGACGGATAGCCAAAACCTGTCCCGGCAAAAACAGTGCCGTCTTCAAGCATCAGTTTGGCCGCATAGCCTGTGTAGGTCTGTTGAAGTGTCGGAATTTTTTGACCCTCACCAACTGTTTAGATATGGATATTTTAGGTTTTGCTTTGCACGGCGTGCGCCTCTGGAGCGATCTTTGCTCCAAACCCTCCTTGATCAAGTCGGTATCATCTCGCGGTGCCGGTACACAACGTGGATGATGTATCTGTGTTATAGATCTTTATCTGAAAAACCTTTTTCCAGCCGCTCCATGATCAGTTTTGCGGCGTCTTGCCCAAACAGTACATCGATCACCCCGTGAATTTCTTTTAGAAAATAAGACTTGTTGCTGGACAGGTCTATTCCGCGCCGCTTCATCTCATCGACCAGCACATCTGTCACTGCCCTGCCGACTAGGCTTTCCAGCTTTGCCAAAGCCTCTTTCAGCTTTCTGGCGGTTATCGGCTCTTGGCCTGTGTTGTACGCAAGCACATGCGAATCCAGGATGACATCGTGGGTCTGGACAATCCTGCCTTTCTCGCGGTCAAACGGGAAGGTTCCCATGAGCGATTTTGGAAACAGGCAGAGCGTCGTTACGGTCTGCATCCTGATGTCCTGCCACCAGGATTCTATCATGAAGCATTCGTCAAAGTGCTTGTTACCAAACAGGCGTCCCGTCGCGTCGCCCACGTACCTCACTTCCATGTCTTTCTTCTTGCCACGCATCCTTTCAAGTTCTTGCCCCACCTTTTTGTACGGAGTCAAGTCGTGCCTTAGCGCGGCGTCGTAGAATGGGGCAAAGTCTATAACCATCAGATTTCCTGCCTTGACATTTTGTTCGTAATCTGTGATGCGAGAAGACATCGCCTTAAAGTATTCCCTGTCTGCTGCGTGCACCGTGCCATAAATGCACAGCTGGCCGCCTTTCAGGCCGTCGTTGATGAAGCGTATTATTTCGTCATCGCGCTGCCGCTCGTCATCGTAAAAGAGCGCCATGTGCTTGCACTCTTGAAAGGCAAAAGACAT
>NZ_CAMLDP010000040.1 GCF_946478925.1 uncultured Nitrososphaera sp.
CTCTAGCGTATTTGATAAGAATGTAGGCGAATTCATGGAGTCGCTTCATAGTTTGAAGGTGGATAAACCCGCGAGTCTTAAGGAAACCTTTGCTGTGCTGTACCACCTCGTTGATAATCTGCATGAAGTTCAGGCGAATGGGACTATAGTTGACTTGAATCTATCAAGCAACGCAAAAATCTCCAACGTGAACTTTGACGAGGAACAGAAGAGACTATCCTTTAGGATGGAAGGAGGTGGAAATGAAACTAGTAGCATGACTAGCGTTTCCGTTGATAAGCTGCTAAAAGGGCCATACGTAGTAACTCTCGATGGTCAGGAATTAACGGACGGTATCGTAATAGATGACGGGGATAACGGAACCATCCAGCTGCAGGCTCCGAATACAGGTGCTCATGAAATAACTATCACCGGGACTAATGTCGTTCCGGAATTTCCATTCGCGATGTTGGCCTTGACAGCCGGAATGGCGAGTTTGATTATCATCTTCGGCAGGATTCAAACAAAACAAAAAATAATTGGTAGAGTCCGGACCTTATATTGGAGTAAGCTCCTTTAAGCTCATTCTTGGAAATCTCGAAGAAAAGTTGTAGGCGCTTTTTAGCCGCCCCGATGGCCTTGCCTTTATTGTGGTAGTATTCGCATCTTATGTCGTTGGCAACCCCGGCGGGCCCGCTCTCACAGGTTCTATTGTCAACTAGAAGCCTGAAATACAGAGATCACACCACAATACAATTAAGAAGCTCGGACCTTTTCGATACTATACGTTGTCAGATTACGAAAAAGTGGCAGATATAATATTTGGAAGGTGGAAGAGCCAGATTCTCTATGCTGGAGTCAAACTAGGCATCTTTGAACTGATAGATTCTAACCCGAAAAATGCGGCAGAAGTGGCACATGAATTAGGTCTTGATCCCGCCTTGTCGTACCGATTATTAAGAGCGCTTGGCTCTATCGGCCTGCTAAAAGAAGAGCAAAACGACCGGCGCTTCTCCATTACTCCAATGGGCCAGCTTCTGCGCAGTGACAACCCGCAGACTTTGAGGGGCGCTGCGCTATTGGAGGAAGGTCCCGAACACTATGCCGTCTGGAAGCACCTCCCGGCAATGATAAAGGACGGCAAGCAAGATGGGTTTGTCCGTGAGTTTGGCGAAAGGATATTTGATTACGCAGCCCATCATCCGTCCTACGCACAAGTCTTTAACGAGGCCATGAGCAGCTACTCTACAACTCACACCAAGTTGGTCCTTGAAGCATTAGATAGATGTGATTTTTCAAAAGTCCAACACCTGTGTGACGTTGGCGGTGGTCACGGCCACCTCATCTGCAACCTACTTTTAAGGCACCCGCACATCAAAGGCACGGTTCTAGAGCTAGAGCAGGTAATCGGTGATAAGGAGTTGCTTTGGGCAAGCAAGATGGGCATTTCTGAAGACAGGTGCAGATATGTGCCGGGAAACATGTTCCAAAAAATCCCAAGCGCTGATTCCTATATCATGAAAATGATTCTTCATGACTGGGATGACCAAGAGTGCATAAAGATTTTGTCCAACATTCAAAGCGCGGCCGCTCGCGGAGCTCGGCTATTCATCGTGGAACATGTAGTTCCAGAGCCGGAAAACCCGCATTTTTCCAAGCTGTTTGACATACACATGCTCTGCGCGCTTACAGGAAAAGAAAGGACTGAAAAAGAATACCAGTCCTTACTCGAACAGGCAGGATTCAGTCATGTCCGGACACACTATCCGCCCTCTAGGATCATCGGAGTGATTGAAGCAAGAAAAGCGTGACTGTTTTTCGATTGTGACCTGAAATTCGGCTACTCCCCAAGGGGAGCAACGCCTTTTATGCCATTTGCCATAGGACACCCATGAGCAAAGTCGTCATACAAAAGATCACTCCGTTTTTGTGGTTCGACAGCAACGCCGAAGAAGCAGCCCGGTTTTACACCTCCATCTTCAAAAACTCTAAAATCATAGACACCACGCGCTATGGAGAAGCGGGAGCTGGGGCTTCCGGAAGGCAAAAGGAGACGGTAATGACCGTGGTGTTTGAACTTGAAAGACAACAATTCATAGCGTTGAACGGCGGCCCGGTTTTCAAATTCTCGCCGGCAATATCATTTGTCGTGAACTGCGAAACACAGAAGGAAGTAGACGAGTTGTGGGAAAAGCTCTCAAAGGGCGGAGAAACAGAGCAGTGCGGCTGGCTCAAAGACAAGTTTGGTGTGTCTTGGCAGGTCGTTCCCACTGTTTTAGGCGAGATGCTGCTGGACAAGGACCCAAAGAAATCGGAAAGGGTCATGCAGGCGATGCTCCAGATGAAAAAGATTGACATCGAGGGCTTGAAGAAGGCGTACGCGGGGCAATAGAAGATAGAAGAAGAAAAGATGATAGATGGGAAAGATAATCCTGCACCTGAACGCGTCGCTTGACGGCGTCATTTCAGACTCTGAGAAATGGGCGCGTGTGCAAAAATCCTAGTGCACATGTGTCTGGATATTTCAAGTACGCAATTGTACATTGGACAATGCTCTAGAGGGCAAAATGATCTTCAAGTTCCGTTTCGGTGGGCACTAGTCTTTGATACCTGCTCGCAGAGTACAACGAGGAGAAAACGGAATGAATTTTCAAAGAGACGGTACTGCAAAAAAGAGAGCAACAACCTTGGTTATCCTGTCGGCCGCAAGCATTGCATTTTTGGCAGGCATACTGTTGGTTTCTTCTGTCGCACCGGCAGCAAGTGCTCAGGCTGCCCAGAAAAGCACGGTCAAGAACAAGTACAGCGAATACATCAACCACTTGCACGGCGGCTACAGGTTTTTAGAGAAGCACACCTGGCACTACAACTCGACCAAGTCGGAGGCAGACAACCTCAACGCGTTCCAGGCATGGTGGTGCACAGATGACTCTGGCAAGCCAGTTGGAAGCGACAAGTGCAAGGACATGCCCGCCGGCGACGTAAAGGCGTTCATGCAGTTTGTGGAAAAGAGCAGGGACAAGCTGCTGTTCGACAGGGTCGTCCAGCTTCAGGACGAGATGGGACAGCACCACTCCATAAAGCAGTGGTTCATACAGGCGTACAACAACGGCAAGCCGTCCCCGGCAGCAACCACCGACCACACGGATGCCGAAATGAAGGCGATGGTCCAGGACGCGGGCAACAAGCTATAGGACGGGAAACACCATAGAGAACAGACAGAGGCCGCCGGCAAAGCGCACCGTTGCCGGCCGATGTTTTTCTTTACTCTTGGATTAGCCTAGAGCAGAAGGATTAACATTCATTATCTGCATCGCGCCCTCGAAAGTCGCAAGGGTCTTGCCATCTGTGCGCAGCTGGTCGATAAGGGTCTTGAGTGCATCGGCCCTCTGGCCGTCTGCGACGTTTAGCATGTTGCCATTCTCGTCATACTTGGCCAAGTCCTGCGGGTGTATCGTTACGACGGCCCAGCCCCTGGCACCAATGTCTGCGTCAACGGCACTCTTCATTTCTGCAACAGTACGCCACTGGTGGCGGCTTGCGCTGCCAGAGCTTCCAGTGTAGCCATAGTTGATGCTTTGCGGCATGTGGAATATTCCCACGGTGTCTTTGGCAGGCGCGTAAGGATACCGGTCGTCCTTGCTTGCACTGATTATTTCAAGGCCGCTGAGCCGCATTGCGGCAAGGGTGCCATTGTCAAAGTTGTTGTAGGGCGCAAGGAAGACTTTGGCCTCCTTGCCCATGACTGACTCCATCTTTGCCTGCGCTTGGCTTAACGATTCTTCCTGTTCGTGTGCGCTCAGGGTAGCATAATCTACGTGATTCCAGCCGTGTATGTCGTATTCAAAAAGCGTGCCGCCCTCCTTTACCTTGCCTACTATGACAGGGTCGCTTCCGTAGTGGTTCATGACTATTCCTACAGACAGGGGCGCGGATTTGCTGATAAAGACGTCGAGTAGCGCTACCTGCGGCCCCTGCTTCCAGTAGTCCTGTATGTCGTCTGCCCTAAAGATCACACAATTGCACCGCATAGGCGGCTGTGGAGACGGTTGCCCGTTTGGGGCGACATGCCTTGAGGGATTCTGCAGCGGTATTGCAAACACCAGCAACCCCAATCCTGTTGAGAGCATAACCGCGCAGACGACAACAATAGCCCACTTGTCAAATTTCAACATGTGGCGCCTGCCACCTCGGTCATCCACAGCTCAACTGGCCGACGTCAATCTTAGGCTTTGTGGTGAGAAACCCATGAAAGAATGAGATTAATAGCAAGGCGATAACCGCCGTTGCGGGAAAAGCCTCTATACGTTCTCTGCACAAGTAATAAAATACTCAGGCGCCTTTACGAAGGCAAGACGGGGTCAGGCTGAGCGGCTTGTTCATATCCCAGGAAAAGAGTCCGGCCTACACAATGCGGCCGAGCCACGGACCATTGCGCTCCCCTGACCTCATCTTTTCGTTACAAAGACAGGATCGCTTTATTGTAAAAAACAACAAAAAAGGCCGTATATGCGCTCTATGCTTCAGCTCTTGATTGCGGCCTGCAATTTTTCATCATGAAGCATGTGATACTCGGGATAGCAATTCAGAATGACGCCGTTTGCAACTCTAAGGAGCCGCCAGTTTTCACAAGACGTGTCGTATTCATTTTTTGTGCTCTTTGAAGGCCCCCAGCCAAACGCATTGTTCACTCCGCCAAAGCCATGGCCTCTTTCCAGAGTAATCGTGGCGTCCTTGGGGTTGTACGATACGAGCGCGTAAAGCGCGTTTGGATACAGGTACATAACATTTGGATGGCGTGTTATCGCATCAAACTCTACCTGAGTGACGTATTCGTTGTGAAGGACTATGACCTTGCGATAGTTTGCCAGAATCGAGGGGTTTTTCGTGACCCTCTGGTCGGACACAAAGTCGGCGACGCCCATGTCCTTTATCATTTTCAGGGCATTTCTGCTCCCTGCATAGCCCATCGAGTCTATCGTATACCGTGCGTCCAGCTTGACTGTCAAGCATCTAGTGCTGCATTTGCCCCGGTAATAGTCATAGAATCCGCCGGGCTTGTAGGCCGCGCTGGTAAACGTCGGCTTGATGACTAGAATATCGTGACGCGGATGATGATAATGATGTCGGTGTTGCTGTTGCTGCTGCGAAGGGACGTGATTATTACTATTAGGATATTGGGAATTATGCCCCGATAGCGAGATTGCAAAGACAAGAATAGACGCAATGCTGCAGCCAAGGTATGATGACCGCCGTCTCGCGTCGGCTTGGGGCACATTTTCATACTGTTTTCCGCCTACCTAAATAATCATTTCATTTTGCCATCAATGATTGGCGTATTTTGCCTGACTCTTTATGACGATTCTGCTGCTGTCGTACGGTACTTGTTGTCGCGCCACTGTTGATGTTTACCAGAATATTGCCTGTCGACTGGTCAACCTGCACAGGATAGGATTTCTGGCTGGTTGCCCAGACCGTCGCGTCAGACGACATCGTGCTTCTCAATGTTTATATCAAAATTTATCCCTAAAACATGCATGAAACTCGTGCAGGCAATGCCAGGGATGCCCAATCCCGTCACCGAGGCGGAAGTGGAAAGATTCCTTGAAAGCAAGCTCAACATCCAGCTTGCCACCATCGATGAGCAGGGCTACCCGAACATCCAACCTCTGTGGTTCTACCACGACAAAGAGTCTGGCAAGATATACATCGCAACGCACAAGGCGTCAAAAAAGATTCAGAACATACAGAAAAACAAGGGCAAAATCTACTTTTCCATCGACGACGAAAACTTCCCGTACAAGGGGGTGAAGGGAAGGGGAGAGGCAAGCATGTCAGAGGATAAACAGAAGAACATGAAACTCATGGAAAGGATAAACCTGAAATATCTTGGCACCCTCGAACACCCGCTGGCAAAGATGCTGATGGAGAGAGCTGAGGATGAGACGGAACTTGTCATCGAGATCACGCCGAAATTCTATTCTGCGTGGGATTTTGGCAAGGCAATGTAGAGATTCGCAATTTGCGTAACAGAGCTGCAAAAGCATGGCATTTGGAAACTGTTTTAAAAATTAATGCGAATAAAACGTATGGCAGGGCGCGCCGCGGACAGCAGCAAGGACACCATTGGCGCTGCAGCCCACCAGCCAACGTTTGACACTGAAAAAATCAACCGCGCCATCGAGCGGGTTGCAAGAGGAGACGACGATTTCATAGACCGCGCCATTGATCAATTGCAAGACCTGCAGTTTCCGGCGTTCAAGCACAAGATCCTTGAGCACGTCAGCAAAAGGACACAGGATCAAGACATCATCGGCTTGTTTGAAAGCCTCAACGGCTATTTTGCGTTCAAAGATGCGTACCATGTACGCAAGGCAGTGCAAGAAAACGGCACAAAATACAAGCAGCAAAACCAGATAACCGACGAGACTAGGAAGCATCCCAACTTTGCAAGGGAGGAAATACACGGCGGGAGCATAAAGGAAAGAGAAGTTGCAAACAAGGACGAGGAAAGAAAGGACTATACGGAAATTCCTCCCACGGCGCAGTCAAATTACATATGCGACAAGTGTGGCAAGGAATTTCAGAACCAGCATGACCTTGTGCAGCACAAACGGTTTGAAGGGAATTAGGCGGTCTTGCTGCTGTCGGCTGGACTAAACTGTCTGGCCAGCGTGACCTCTGTTATCCATTCGCATTTTATGTTGACCTTGGAATGGTGCTTTTCGATTGCTTCCATGTCAGGCCCTTCCAGCAGGCAAAAGCACATGCCAGAATCCTTGTTGTAGAAAAGGTTGACGTGCCTGACGCCAAACTCGTCGGTCGGCGACATGCACAACTCCTTCAGGTTCGATTCGCTGAACGGCACCTTGTGGACGTCGAGGAAAATCGGCACAAGTAGCATAATAGGAAATTTAGAATATAAGACTTGTGACCGTGTATTTAATTAATTCGACAGTCGGAATTTCTATAAAAATCTCGCATAATATGTGTTTTGTTACTTTATATCTTTAGCATTGCAATGAACAGGCGTATTGAGTCGAGAGTCATCCTCGTACAACAATTTCGCTGTTGAAAGCAATATCAGCGGATTTGTGGTATTGATTGACGAGCCGGACATTTTCAGCCTCCTGTCAGGCGCGGCGGACAAGGTTGATTTCTGCCTCGATCCGCTTGCAGGATTCGGGCAGGCTGCAAACGCAAAGCAGCTGGCGGCGTTTCTTGCAGAGCTCAAGAAAAAGAAGAAGAACCTGTACTTGCGCATCATCACCAGCGTCACCAAGGACAATGCCGCAGCCTCCAGCCAACTGATGAAATACGCCGACGTACATCACGCAGAGGGAGTAGCCGGCGGCAGCTTTTGCATCGTCGACGGCTCGACGTACATCTGCTGTGCAGACAACATAAACGAAGGGCGTTTCTCATGTCAGGCGCTTTTGACCAGGCAACCGCAGTTTGTCAGGATGCAGCAATACCTGTTTGACAGCCTGCTTGGCAGGACGGCTCCAGCAAAGGACAAGCTCCGGGAAATTGAGCGCGGAGTCCAGCGGGAATTCATCGAGACAATAAGGGAACCTTCCAAGATTCTGCATCTTGCAAAGGCGCTGGCAGACTCGGCCATGTTTGACATCCTCATCCTCTTTTCAACCATCAATTCTTTTTACAGGGCGGAAAAAGACGGCATTTTGGACCTGCTTGGAGAGGCCAGCAGCCGCGGAGTGGCCGTAAAGGTGCTGGTCAAGGTCGACGACGAGACGATGAAGGATGCATCCAAGCAAAAGATAAAGCAAAAGCACGACCGCATCGACGTGGCGTTTATCGAAAAATCCGTAAAAAGCAAGATAACGACTCTGGTGGTAGACCAGACCTACTCGCTTGCGATTGAGGTAGGCGACGACTCTAAAAGCGCGTTTTCTGACGCCACGGGCCTTGCAACGTACTCCAACAGCGAGTCGACGGTCTTTACTTATTACTCGATGTTTGAGAGCCTGTGGATACAGGCAGAGCTCGAAAGGCAGAGCAGGGTGAGGCAGGCATATTTCCACATGTTCAAGGGACAAAAACTGCGCGACGAGATCTATCGCCGCGACTGGAAGATGGGTGCAGACAAGGAATGATGACAATCAACAAAGCGGATTTTACTCGCGCTCTGTCAGCGGGAGCGCCTGGTTTGCATAGTACCTTTTTCCTGCCACAAACGACAACAGCGCCGACGCGCCGGCGCCGGCGTACATCGCAAGGCCGACAAGCAGGTTCCCGTTGAACCCTATCACCATGGCCAGCGTCGCGGCAAGAACAGTGCCCAGTATGGACGCTACCACGTTTATCCCCCACAGGAGAGTAGTATTATTGTTGTTGTTTTGCGTGCCATTTCCAAGACGCATGGACGCCATCTTGATGAGCGAGGGGAACTGGAACCCCATCAAGAGTCCGGAGGGGAACAAGAGGCCAAAGGTGAGCGCGGCCCTTGAAGACAGCTCCATCGTGATGCTCGAATCGATTATTTCCTGCAGGAAGAAAAAGTAGGCAAGTATAATGCCTGCAAGCACCGGCACGGACAGAAACACTGCCCTGTGCGGCCTGTCGCCAAACACTCTGCCGCTAAAGTATGCGCCGATGCCGCTTGACAGCAGTATGGAGAACAGTATCACGGTCAGGGCCATTATCGGAGTGCCAAGGAGCAGCAGGAACTTTTGGATGAACGTTATTTCCAGTATCATAAAGCCAAGGCCGATAAAGACTGCAAACAGCACAAAGCCGGCCATGCGCGCAGCCATCCCCGGCTCGCCCTGCCTGAATTTCGTCCCGGTCTTTCTTGCGTGGTATACCAGAATCACCGACAATCCTGCAGAGATGGCAAGCACGGTTTCAAGCAGCACCACCATTTGCTGCGGCACCGGCTCTTTTGCAAAGTAGAAGGGCGAGTCGTCGGTCGGGATCTTGGGGTTTGACAGGCCGGACGCAGAGACATAGTCGCTGTATGTGCTGGCGCTTGAGAACAATTTGTCGTACGGCGGCTTTATCATAGAGTCGGCAAGCATAGTCACGTCCGCCCGGCCGGCCTCTGCCTTTTGCTTCACCAGATCCACCTGATCGCCAGTAAAGGGCGCCGCTTTGACCATGACAAGCACGGGGTAATACTGCTGCGAGTCCTGCGTGCGGCCAAAGTAAAGGCCAGGGCGGTCCTCTACCACCATTATCTGCTTGCTTGCGTCCTCCATACTCTGGCCTGTCTCCCTTGCCACCGACTCGGCCACTATGGGCATGAGCCGGGGAAGCTCAAAGTTCCAGCGGATCATGACAAGAATCCCGTCGCTGCTCAAGTGTCGATAATACTGCTGGAACGCCTCGGTGGTGTAGAGGTAGTTCTCCGACAGGGCGTAGCCCCCTGCGAGCTGCGCCGCCCACGAGTCAACCAGCTTTATAGTTATCACGTCGTACTTGTCGCTTGAGGAGCTGATGAAGCGCCTGCCGTCGTCTATGAACAGGTTGACGTTCGGGTTGTCGTACACGTTGTTTGGACCTCCAAAGCGCTTCACAGCAGATACTATCATCGGGTTTATCTCGACGGCAGTCACCTTGTCCGCGCCCCCGGCAAGGGCCATCATGATGTCCTCGCCACCGCCACCGCCGATTACAAGGACGTGGCCAGGATTTTTCAGGTCGTACGGGACATAGTCCATGTAGTCACGCATCCACGCAAGCTCTGCTCTGTCACCGGAAGGCCACCTGTATATCGGCGTGCCGGCGTCTGCGTCTATTATGATATGGGCGAGCTCCTGCGAGCTTCTGACCGGCGTGCCGGCACCTATATCGACGCCGTCAAGGGAATGCTGCCTTGTGACGTCGACCCTCGAAAACGAGTTCCATTGGGCAGACAAATGCTCAAAGTCGGGGTTTTTCAGCTGCCAGTACAGCCCCTTGTTGGGCCCGGGATGCACCTTGGCAAAATAGTCTATCCCCTTTGCCACCTGCGGCTGCATCGCGGCCATTGCGGCAGGGCTGCTGACTATTAGCAAGATTGCAAGCGCCGCAAGGATTCCGGCGGCAGATATTTTCGATCTTTTGGTCATGACCGCTGCCGGCTCTACCGCCGGTCCCTCTGCCTTTTTCCTGTTTCTCAGGAGCAGCAGCGCACCGATGATTGCAGAGCCGGCGACCAGAAGCGACGTCAACAGGAGCACCGACTCGGCGCCGAGGCCGAGCATCAGCGGGTCAAGCATCAGCGCCGCGGAGGAGGCACCCACAAGGTCTGCAAAGTACAGCTTGTTTATCTGCCGCGGCATGGCAAAGAACACGAGCGCCATTATGGACCCTGCAAAAAAGAACGGGACAGACGAGATTAGATAGAATACATAGATGTACGACGTGTTTGGTGGAATCAACGCCACCGCCAGTATGAACAGGGGTACCGTTACCGCGTACGCGATAGAATGCTCGGTTATCTTTTTCGCAAGCGCCGCAGGAGTCATCTGCTGCGGCATCGACAGCCAGCGCCACAACCTGCCCTTGCGCCGCGCATTGCCATAGTCCTTTTGCATGTGCACGAGAAGAGAGCCTATCCCGAGCCCAAAGAACGCGACTGAAATGGCCATGAACGCATAGTCATACCACAGGATTATGGAAAACACGCGGGTCAGCGCAAGCTCGAATAGCACCGTGCTCAGGGATGCAAAAAACAGGACAGCCATCAGAAAGGCCAGCATGTTCCTGTTGTTATTCGTCTTCAAACTATCAAGCAAATCCCGCGCCCCCTCTTTTTGAAAGTCTATGCAGCAATCATTGTTTAATCAAATGAAGGGCGAACCTATAGGAAACTAGTGGAATTTTCTTAGGGTAGCGGCGCTTTTTTTGCGCTTGCCCTGCGCCGGTTAAACCCTTTTATTTTCTCCGCTTCTAGTACTGGTAGAGGTTATCTCCCCTCCGCGGATGTGGGCGTAGTGCCTGAATGGCCAGCCTTCATCCTGCGATAAAATTATGCAGCAAAAGTCTGCCGTTTCTAGCTGCTATTGATTCTCGTTGCGGAACTGCTCGAAAAGCTGTACGTTTTTCCGGCTTGCACTGACCATAAACATTATGCCACTACTTCGAGGGGCAAGATGACGATTGTCTATCATAGCTTCATAAAATTAGATTTCAAGCAAGCTAAAGTACACGATTCTTTCTATCTTGCAAGTTCTACTTTAGATGCTAGGTATCTGAATCTGCTTTCACAAAAAGATAGGGTGTATAGTGCGTTATTGGGAGCTAACGCGATTTTTCTGCCACATACGACCTTAGCATCCAAGCCATCTTTTCGTGCTTTTCCATCAGTCCTATGACAAAGTCGTTGGTCCCCATGTCGTGGTATTTTTCGTCAGTCTCGTCAGCGTTTTCCCGGAGGGTGCGTATGGTCGCTTCGTGTGCGTCAAGAAGATTTGCAAGCATCGTATGTGCGTCAGGATAGACACCCGGATCCTCTTTTAGATGCGTGTACTGGACGAACTCTGTCAGCGTCCCGATGGTCTGGCCTCCAAGCGAGCGTATTCTCTCTGCCACCGAGTCCACAATCTCGTCAACCTCTTCGTACTGCTCTTCGAGGAACTTGTGCAATTCGCTGAAATCCGGCCCGATCACGTTCCAGTGATACTTCTTGGTCTTTGCAGACAGCACGTATTCATCACATAGCAACTCGGTTAGAATCTTGATGACGCCTTCGCGGTCTTTTTCGGGGATGCCAATCTTTGGCTCCTTGTCCGCGTTTGTGAGTCTCGAAACTTCCAGAGTTTGTTTGGTCATGTGTAATAGAAGCTTGAAAAATATAAAAGAGTTTTAGATATAGTTCGTTTTGCTGCAAAAACAAATGCAAAAAATTCTGCAAAGTTCATGAAAAATTATTTTCTTGCATATAGCAGCAACTAGATGTCCAGTTTCGGTTTTGCCCTTTCCTTTTTGTATTCAAACTCTATTTCATTGGTGGCATTTTTGATCTCGTCCTTGGTATCTTCTGTTGCGTTGCTGATCTTGTTTGCAGCCGTCTTTGCGCCGGCTTTTGTCTTGTCGGCCGCGTCTTTCAGATCTCTTTCAGCCCCGCCCTCGGGCTCCACCCCGTATTTTGCCTCCTTTTTGATCTTCATGAGAAGATACCCTCTTGATGATATTAAAGACTCACCCAGAAAGCCGGAGCACCAGCCCCAAAGTCATTATTATTAGATCACGCAATAACAACTTGTATGAGCGGAAAGCTAAGGGACATAAAGGAAACAGCGTCAAACGCCATAGAGATTGTTCATGAAATAGGTACCCCCGAAGTGCGAAGCTCCCTTGACAAGATCAAGGACACCACGAAAGAAGTCAGAGAGATAATACAGGCTCTTACCACACCCGAGATGGTCAAGAACATGGAAAACATACGTCTGACCGCAGAGTCGATGCAGGATGCTGCGTCCAGAATGGAGAACACTTTCAAGGAATTAAAGGCCTCAGGCGTCCTCGAAGAGGTCAAGAAAACATCCGAGTCCGCAAGAAACGTCATGGATTCTTTCAAAAACTCGGAAGGCGCTGGGGGCGGCGAGATTATGCAGGTATCAAAGGAGACGGTGCAGGCCGTAAAGGAGCTCGTGCAGGAATTAAAGCTGGCAATCGCGGATTCACGAAACTCAGGGGTCATAAAGAACGTGAATGAAACTGCTAGAGAGATATCTTCTTTGAAGGATGTCGTGACACAGGCAGATTGAGACAGCAAGACTGGGAATTCTCTAATAATCATTGCAACAGGAGGATGTGATGAAGGCTGTCCAGATAATAGGCGATCAGGCAGTGGCAAGGGCCATGACAGATACGATACGCAGGACAATCCTTATGGTGTTGCGCGATGGGCCCATGACACAGACGCAGCTCGCAGAACAACTCGGACTCTCCAAGGCTGCGCTCAACCACCACCTGAAGATACTAAAGCAGTACAAGCTGGTCAGCATAGTGAAAAATGAGGAAGAATCGCACGGCATAGTCCAGAAATTCTTTGCGGCAAACTCGTACTTTCTGCTTTATGACGTTAACTCCCTTCCAAAAGACATTGTCAGTTATTTCTATCCCACCCGCATAGAGAGGGCAAGGGGGATAATTTCCATGTTGTCGCTGAGAGACCAGTCGTTCATGCATGACCACAAGTTGGTAGATTTTATCACAGAAAACCTGTCGACCTACCTCATCGAGGCCGCAGGACCTTACGTCGACAGGGAAATTGATTACGGCGACGAGGGCATCATATACGAAATTTACATGAAGGCGATAAAGGCACTGCTGAAAGAAAAGCCGGATCTTGCGGCGTCTCTGTGACTATACAGGTAAATCAAACAGGAAATTACAATAGAGCGAAACTCCATTAGAGTTATCTAACCGATATCACATATTTAACTAATGGATCAAATCTTGACCAAATCTGATCAGGAACTGATCGAGGCAGCAACAAACGTATGTGCAGAGGAAGAGATAGATTTCAATTCACTTGACGCGCGCCAGACAAGAGGTCTGATATATTATTGGTGTTCGTCGTGCAACAGGATATACCCACTTACCCACCTCGTAGTTGCAAGGAGGAAGAACATTTGCGTGCATTGCAAAGAAAAGGTAAAGATGTATTCGAACAGCAACAAGTACGGCAAGCTGCGCCGCAAGATCTTTAACAGGATGCTGGATATGCGCGAAAAGAAATCATCATCAGCAGCTGCTGCAGAAATTAAAGACGCAAGCACTCCTCCATACGAAATGAACAGCTACGAGAAAGTGCTTGCAGGCGACATGGAAAAATTGGAACTCATAATAAAAGCGCGTGGAGGAGATTCCGAATTCAAAGATCTCGACCTAATCATAAGGCAGAACATGCACATCATAAGAAAGATCACGGGCTTGCGCAGAAATGCAGCGCGGCCCTAATGCGCTAAAAACAAACAAAAAATCCTCCTGCCAGGCTGCTGCGCCGGCCAAGGCAGAGCCTAGCTTTTTCACAAACAGATGCCCAGTGTCGGGCAGTAAGACACGGCCACGAGTTACTTGGCGTAATATTTTTCACGGTTAGCCGTTTCACGCGCGTCTTTTGCGTTTTTGCTTTGACTTTTCTTTTCCACGTTTGGATCAACAACTTCTGGCCGTGGCTCTTTGCCGAACTGCCCCTCGGTCGCATCGTTAAGCGCCTGGTCGCGCTTTGTAGGATTTTTGGTCTCCTTGCTCAATATCTTTCACCACCTTTCTTTTCCTTGTCTTTCTGTACGGACTCCCTTTCACCCTTCATCCCGCCGCCGGACGTGCGCTTCTGGCTTGGCGCGTCGGTCACGGCCTCTTTCAGGCCCTGACCCATCTCTTTGAGGTCCTTACCTGTTTCTTGAAGGTCTTGTCTTGCCCCTTTCAGGTTTTCGGCCGCTCTGCTGGCCTGGCCTTTGAACTGTTTTACTGTATCCTTTGTGGTGCTGGCAGTCTCGCTTATGGCGTTCACAGTGTCATCAATTACGCCTTTTTCCTGCAGCTCCTTGGCAGTCTCGTTAATATCCTTGGCAGTGTCCCGTGCGGCCATTGCCGCAATGCTCACCGCCTCGCTTATCTCGTGCAGCCCACCGCTCTCCCTGAGCGTCTTTACGGTTTCCCTTATCTGCATTGACGAGTCGCGAATGTTCTTGGCTATAGTTTTTATCGCTTCAGCAATTTCTTCCGGGCTCTTCCCGGCAAGCGTGGTTGGCGTTGTTCCTTTTGTAGTCTCCATGGTAAAACATCGTTTCTAAATTATTAAGGAGTTTAGATGTGCCGTTTAGAAGATAATAAAGCGGTTTGAGCCATCCTTTTGCGGTTTCCAGCACAGACAGATCAAGCGGCATTGAATCAAACTCTTTTTTATTATTAGTGACAATATAATACTCTCCCTTGGCCAACGAAATCGTCTATGCCATCACTTTTGTCATAAGTTTGGTCGTTTCTACCGTCATAATATACGTCGTTACAAAGCTATTTGGAGAAAAAGAGGGAATAGGCCGGGCTTTTTTGGCCGCGGTAATAGGCGCAATCGTGTATTCTGTAAGCTATTTCCTGTTCGGCACGGGCTGGCTGGCCGCAATAATAGGCGGGTTTGTGTGGCTCCTTGCGCTAAAGGGGCTGTACAGCATGGGATGGCTCAAGTCGCTGGCAGTCGCCGTGATAATCTGGATAATTGCCGCAATAGTGGGACTGTTGCTTCCCACCGTGACAGGGCCGCTGTAAGGCAGAGGTGCAGGTCGGCGCCATGAAAACAGACAGCGGCGACGGGGGATGGGAGGTAAAGACCGCAGGCAGGTCCGAGCCGTCATGGTTTTCCGGCGCCCCACCGATGGAATTTCAAAGACTTGCCGGCGAAACGGAGGCGGTAGACGTAGTTGTGGTTGGAGGAGGGATTGCAGGGCTTACTACCGCATACCTCCTTTCCAGAGCGGGCAAAAAAGTCGCAGTGGTAGACGACGGCAACCTCGGCAGTGGCGAGACGGGCAGAACGACGGCGCACATCACCTGCGCCCTTGACTATAGATATTACAGCATCGAGGAAAAGCACGGAGAGGAGAAGGCGCGCCTTGCCGCCAAGAGTCACGGTACGGCGATAGACACAATCGAGTCGATAGCAAGGGAGGAAGGCATAGAGTGCGATTTTGAGCGGGTTGACGGTTTTTTGTTCCGCGGTCCGGGCGACACACAGCAAGAGTCGCTGCAAAAAGAGCTGAAAGCGACGCAAAGGGCAGGCATTGCGACCGAGCTTTTGGAAAGGGCGCCTCTGGACTCGTTTGACACGGGCCCCTGCATCCGCTTTCCAGACCAGGCGCAATTTCAGCCGCTGACATACCTGGCAGGACTTGGCAGGGCGATATCACAGAGGGGGGGCAAGATTTTCACACAGACCCACGTCAAGGATGTCAGGTCCGCAGGCGTAACCACGGAAGACGGCTTCAAGATTGCCGCAAAAAAAGTGGTGGTTGCCACCAACGCCCCCATAATAGACAAGATAAGCAAGATTTACGACAGGCAGGTGGCATACAGGACTTATGTCATAGCCGCGCAAATAAAGAAGGGCGCCGTCCCAAGGGCGCTGTACTGGGACACGGGCGACAGACGCGCAAAAGATGCGGCCGCATACCACTATGTCAGGGTCCAGAAACTGGAGGAGGAAGAAGATGATGATCATGGTGACGACTTGCTGATAATCGGGGGCGAGGACCACCAGACAGGAAGCGCCGGCGACGATGCCGAGAAGAGATATTCGAATCTTGAATCGTGGGCGAAAGCGAGGTTTCCAGTTAGAGAAATCAGATACAAGTGGTCAGGTCAGGTCTTGGAACCCGCTGATGGCATGGCCTTCATTGGCCGCAATCCAAAAGACAAGAGGAAGAACATCTTTATCGCCACCGGGGCTTCTGGAAACGGGATCACATACGGGACCATAGCGGGAATCCTGCTGACAGACCTGATCCTTGGCAGGAAAAACGAGTGGTCAAGGATTTACGACCCAGCGCGCAGGATCGGAAAGAAGAA
>NZ_CAMLDP010000041.1 GCF_946478925.1 uncultured Nitrososphaera sp.
TGCAGAGATCCGGCTGGGGCTGCACGGGTTCAACCAAGTCCTTGTGATGATAGCCCTGACAAGCTTTGTGCCTCTCACGCCGGCGTCCTTTGCAATGGCGGTCTTTGCAACGATAGGCTGCTCGTTTCTGATGCCTGCACTGCAGAAGTTCTTTGGGGTGTGGGGGCTGCCTGCCCTGACCGGCCCGTTCGTGTTTACCGCGTGGGTGTTTCTGCTTGCCACGTCCGGCTTCCAGCACATTCCGGCAGGCATAGGGTGGTCAAGGCCGTAGCAGCATGATGGCCATTTCACCTATCTTGTCGCGTCAGGTCGCATGTCCGGAGGATGAGCAGCAGAATTGACCCCTGCCATGTTTCAAAAATTCCTTCAGGATTATGCCGCAAGGATTCGGGACAAGTCCGATTCAGAGAAGGTCAGGCTGTACATCGACTGGTGCCACGAAAACAATGTCGAAGCAACTATCCTGAGATTAAGCTCTGAAAAAAAGGGCGGGTGGTCAAGGAACTATTCTCTCGACTTTACCACGAGCCGGGTCATCGTGACAAAAAAGAGCTTGGCCACAAATTTTGTGGACCTAGGATTCGTAGCCGGCCTCGCGCCTTATCCCTCTCTCCTGATTGCAGGCAAGGACCCAACGACAAAAATCAAGAAGCAGGCTTCTAGAACACCTGCCGAGATGGCAAACGATGAAAATGCATATTTCATCTGGTATTCTGACATCGACAGACTCGGTTTCCGAAAGGGGTTGGAAACAACAGTGACAAACATGTTCGGCCAGGCCATAGTTTCCAATTTCCTTTCGATATGGACCAAGGATGGAAACAGGCTTGACTTTACCCTGCCCGTAAGCAAGAACGGCATCTACCAGCAGATCCATTTCTGGCTGAGCGTGGCAGTTCCTCCAAACTGCCAGCCTGCCTGATCCTTCTCTCTCTTTTCACTAGCTTGCAGCGACAGAAATCAGTCTACGTAGACTAACATTAACTGAAAATGATCGCGCGTGACAAGGAAATCGACAAGAATTGTTATTGTAGTAGTTTATTTTTCTAAATTTAAAATAGTCAGATCAGCATTCAAGTCACGGAGGTATATCCTGCAGAAATGATGCTTGCACCGAGAGAAATGGAAAAGATGTGGATCTGGACGGCAGCGCAGATAGCCATGGGCCGCAAGGAGAGGGGGATAAAGCTGAACTATCCCGAGACGGTCGCCTTTATCGCAAACTATGTGGTGGAGGGCGCTAGAGAAGGAAAAAGCGTGGCCGACCTCATGCAGTCGGCAAGAACCGTGCTGAAAAAAGACGACGTCATGTCCGGCGTCCCGGAGCTCATACACACTGTCCAAGTGGAGGCAACGTTTCCAGACGGGACCAAGCTGGTCACCGTGCACGATCCAGTCCAATAGTAATAGGTGAGATTAGAAAAATGGCCAAGAAAAAAGAAAAGGTTTTAAAAAAAAACAACAACAACAGCCCGCAAGGGGCGCTGAAAGAAGGAAGGAGGCCGGAAACAAGGCCATGATTCCCGGGGAATACATATTGTCGTCAGAGCCCGTGGTCTGCAACACCGACAGAAGGACCGTCAAATTGACCGTAAAGAACAAGGGGGACAGGCCGTGCCAGATAGGCTCGCACACGCACTTTTTCGAAGTTAACAGGGCGCTTGACTTTCCAAGGGAAAAGGCGTTTGGGTACAGGCTGAACATACCCGCCGGGACCTCTGTGAGGTTTGAGCCCGGAGACAGCAAGGACGTGGAACTGTGCGAGCTAGCCGGGGCGAGGATCTGCTACGGGTTCAACGGTCTGACCATGGGCAGCATGAATTCAAGCGTGGTAATGCGCAACGCGATAGAGAAAGCCAGGCAGCTTGGCTTTGGTGGAGCGTAGGTGATAAAAAAATATGGTTCTCAAACTAACCCGCAAGCAATACACCGACCTCTATGGTCCCACGACGGGCGACAAGGTCCGGCTAGGCGACACCGACTTGATGATAGAGGTTGAAAAGGACCTCATCTCGCACGGAGACGAGGTAGTCTTTGGTGGCGGCAAGACCATAAGGGACGGCCTTGCGCAGACGCCCGGAGTCACGAGCGCAAACGGCGCGCTTGACCTTGTCATTACAAACGCCGTCATTCTGGACCCTGTGCTTGGAATAGTAAAAGCGGACATTGGCATCAAGGACGGCAAGATTGCCGGTATAGGAAGCGCGGGAAATCCCTACACGATGGACAAAATCAGCCCGAACATGGTAGTCTCGGCGTGCACCGAAGCCACCGCAGGCGAGCACACCATATGCACCGCTGGCCATTTTGACACCCATGTGCACAACATTGCGCCGCAGCAGTACATCGACGCCATAAGCGGCGGCGTCTGCAACATGATTGGAGGAGGGACGGGCCCCGCGGACGGGACCAACGCCACTACCTGCACTCCCGGCGTGTTCAACATGAGCAGGATGCTGGAGGCGATAGAGGACACCCCGATGAACTGGGGGTTCCTGGGCAAGGGAAACGACTCGCACCCGTCGCTTGCAACGCAGCTGGAACAGATAGATGCGGGAGCCTGTGGCCTGAAGGATCACGAGGATTGGGGAACTACTGCCGCAGTGCTGGACGCGTCCCTCAAGGCGTGCGACGCCACGGACACGCAGCTTGCCATACACACCGACTCTATCAACGAGTGCGCTTATGTCGAGGACACGATTAACGCCATAGACGGCCGGACGCTCCACACCTACCACACGGAAGGCGCCGGAGGCGGTCACGCGCCGGACATCATGAAGATAGCCGGAGAGCATTTTGCACTGCCGTCGTCTACCAACCCGACAAGGCCGTACACCAAGAACACCGTCGACGAGCACCTTGACATGCTCATGTTCTGCCACCACCTGAACCCTGCAGTCGCAGAGGACGTCGCGTTTGCAGAATCCAGGATACGCGCAGAGACCATCGCGGCCGAGGACGTCCTGCACGACGAAGGCGTGCTCAGCATGTATTCTTCGGACAGCCAGGCGATGGGAAGGATAGGCGAGGTGGTCATACGCGCGTGGCAGACTGCGGACAAGATGAAGAAGATGAAGGGCAGGCTTCCGCAGGAGACAGGCGACAACGACAACTTTAGGGCCAAGCGCTACATCGCCAAGACGACCATCAACCCGGCGATCACGCACGGCATATCAGAGTACCTGGGCTCCATCGAAGTGGGCAAGTATGCCGACATTGTAATGTACCCGATGGCATTCTTTCCCGCAAAGCCAAAGATGGTCTTGAAGGGAGGGTTCATCGCGTGGTCGATAATGGGCGACACGAACGCATCGCTTCCGACGCCAGAGCCAGTGTACTATCGGCCGATGTTTGGCGCCATGGGAAAAGCCGTCCACAAGACCAGCTACACATTCACTTCAAAGCGCGCGATTGAGCTAGGAGTCCCGCAAAAGCTGGGGCTTGAAAAAACCTGCCTGCCGGTAAAGAACTGCAGGCATATCAGCAAGAAGGACATGATGTGGAACGACGCCACGCCAAAAATCGACATAGACCCGGAAACGTACGAGGTAAAGCTGGACGGCAAGATAGCGACGGTGGACCCAGCGGCGGAGCTGAGCTTGGCGCAGAGGTACTTTATGGCCTGACAAAACCTGTGGCGCAGGCCAATACTGCTATGGCCTGCCACAGAACAATATTCTTTTTTTATATTCCTGTCTCTGGTTGAAATATCTTTATCTTCGCCGGCATGATGCAATTAGTAGTACACAATATGTCGAACCCATCTTTTGGCGGAGTTTGGCGGCCGATGGCAGAGAACGTCGAATTCAACGCCCTCGAATCAAATTCTAACGCCGTGATGGCTGTCGCCGACACGGTCCGGACAACGCTTGGGCCCAAGGGGCTTGACAAGCTGCTGGTGGACCAGACTATGAACAGGCACGTCTCTAACGACGGGGTAACGATACTTCTCTCGCTAAAGGCCATCCATCCGGTGGCAAGGATGATAGTGGAAATAGCCGAGAGGCAGGAGCAGCTAGTGGGCGACGGGACGACGACTGCGGTGGTAATGTCTGCAGAGATGATAAAGGAGGGCAAGAGGCTGATAAAGGAGCTGGCCGTCCACCCAACCAAGGTCGTCGAGGGGATAGACAGCGGAGTAAGGCACGCGTGCAGCCTGCTGGAACAGGAGGCAAGGCAGATTGCAATTGACGACTCTGTCCTCGAACAGGTGGTGAGGACCTCCCTTGCGTCAAAGCTCGACGGCGAAAGGCTCGCCGGCCTTGTGCTATCCGCCCTGAGGGCGGTCGGGGAGAACGCAAGGTTCAACGGCGGCAAGTACGATTTCAACAAGTCGATAATGGTCATCCGCAAGACCAGCATGGAAGACCAAGTCATAAACGGAGTCGTTCTTGAAAGAGGGAGGATGGACCCGGAGCTTCCCCTGGAGGTAAGCAAGGCAAAGATAATGATAACCCGGCTCGACTTGAAGCCCGTAAAGGAGGCGTGGATGAAGGAGAACAACAAGTACCAGGAAATCCTCCTGATGGAAAACGACAGAATCAAAAAATCAAAGGAGGCGGTAGACGCCATGCTGTCCACAGGCGCAAACGTGATACTGATAGCGTCGCCGGAGGTTGACCCTGCCGTCGAAGACATGCTGGTCGCAAAGAGGGTCTTTGCTGCTAGAATTTCTAGCGAGGAAATCGAGCATCTGTGCCGGTACATCGGGGCAAAGCCGGTCCGCGTCATGGAAGACCTTGGCAGGCCGGACATACTCGGCAGCGCCGAGCGCGTCAGTGAAGACGAAGAAAATAATTTGATCCGCCTTGAAGGCGGGTCGGGGCGCAACATCGTCACGATGATAGTGTCAGGCACGACAAAAGAGACGTCCCTTGAGCGCTGGAGGGCCGCAATAGACGGCGTCAACGCGGCAGAGGCGGCGCTTAACACCGGGATCGTGCCAGGGGGAGGCGCGGCCGAACTGCACGTGATGGAGAAGGTAAAGGCGCTCCGGCTCAAGGGTCTGGAGCAGGTGGGCCTTGAAGTGGTGACAACTGCCCTTGAAAGTATAATGCGCCAGATACTCACCAACGCCGGCTTTAATGGGCTTGAAAAGGTGATGGCCGCAAAGGCGTCGCCCCCGGGGTACGGAATCGACATCAATTCCGGGGAGCCGGCCGACATGTGGAAGATGGGCGTGGTGGACCCGCTGATGGTAAAGACGACGGCGCTCCAGTCGGCAGGCGAGATCGCCAAATCCGTCCTCAGGATTGACAGGAACCTGGCAGCCGAAGACCTGAGCCAGCAGGCGTTCTCTGAATCAAAGAGGTAGTAGCCGGTTCAATGATAAGGCACTGCGTCGAAGAAAGCAATGTCGATGAAGAGATGCACGTGGTGGACTGCTCCAGGATAAGGCACGTGACTTTGAAAGCAGGCAGGATAGAGTCGATGTCAGGTTTGGTAGACCCTGCCTCCCACCTGAACCTCGACTATCCCGACCACAGGGCCACCACCTGCATCATAGCCGAGAAATTTGAAAATGGCGCGAAAGTCCGGATGGACGACGACGGGCTCTTGTTCGCATTCGTCCCAAGATCCGCCTTTGCGCACCTGGGCCATGTCGACTATACCCAGAGGCTCACAGACTTGATAAAGGCGGTAAAGCATAACCAAGAGACAGGCGGGCAAAAGAAGGACAGGGCGCAATGACATTGCTCACAATAGATTCGGTCGTGGGGAACATCTACCGTGACAAGGAATTGAGAAAAAGACACGAAGAAATGTCGTCGCGGTCGCTGTGCGAATCCATAAAGATACACAGGATGGAGTCTCAGCGCGTGAGGATGAGAAAGGCGACGGACAAGGGCACAGACATTGCCCTGACGCTTCCCTCCGGCACAAAGCTTCGGCACGGCGACGTCCTTTTGCTCACCGACGAAAAGATGGTCGTCCTTGAACTAGAGCCGGAGAACGTCATCTCTCTGGAGGTAAGGGATAACCTCCACAAGGACGATGTCGTGGAAATCCCTGCCCGGGTCGGGCACGCCATAGGGAACCTGCACAGGCCGCTGAAGCTGGAAGACCGCAAGATCTATTTTCCGATACAGTCGGAATCCGAGATCGAAATGTTTACGAAAATGTTTTCTCCACTCCGGGATCACTTGGAGATAAAGAGCATGAAGATGGTCTTTGAGCCAAACGAGGGGCTGGACGTGCATGAGCACTGACAATACTTCTTCAGACATGATAACTGATCTGAGTATGCTGCAGCTTGCGGACTCTTTCTTTCCCACCGGCATGTACACGATGTCCAGCGGGCTGGAAGCGATTTTTTACGGCGGCAGAAAAAACAACAAGATGAACGCGGCGGAACTTCGAGACCTGATAAAGGTTTTCCTCGAGCAGCAGATAGGTCCCGCCGACTGCACCGCGCTCGGCAATGCCTACGAACACGCGTCTGCGTCCAACCTTTCCCTTCTGCTTGAGGTAGACAACACAATAGTCGCGATGCGGCTCGTGCAGGAGATCCGCAGTGCCTCGATAAGGTCCGGCACGCAGCTGGTAAAATGCGTCCATTCGTTTATACAGGACAATAAAATGCTGGCAGACTATGCAGATGCGATAAAGGACGGCCGCGCGTCAGGGCCCTATCCCGTGGCCCTTGGAGTTGCCGCAAGCGCGCTTTCTATCCCAAAGCGCAAAGCAGGGATGATGATGCTCTACTCATTCTCTGTCAGCATAATTGCAGCCGCGCTCAGGCTTGGCATGCTGCAGCACCTCGACGGCCAGAGGATATTGGACGAATTAAAGCCGACCATTTCTAAAACTGTAGAGTCGTTCATCGACAGGCCGCTGGACGGCATATGGCAGTTTGCTCCGCAGATAGACATCATCCAGATCGAGCACGAAAGGATGAGCAGTAAAATGTTTATTACTTGAGTGCAAATTATTTACATGAGCGAAGGCAAATTGAGCAGATCAAGGATCCCTCGAATCGGAGTAGGGGGGCCCGTAGGCTCTGGCAAGACCATGCTGATAGAGAAGGTCGTGCCCATTTTGGCGGCCCGGGGCTACAAGGTTGGGATAATCTCAAATGACGTCGTTTCCAAAGAGGACGCGGACAGGATGCGCAGGAACCTGGCCCGGGACCAGCAGCTGATGGCAGAGGACTTGGTGATAGGTCTTGCAACGGGAGGGTGCCCGCACACCGCGGTGAGGGAGGACCCGTCGATGAACCTCTCTGTCGTCGAAGAGATGGAATCAAAACACAGCAGCTACCTGGATCTCATCATGATAGAAAGCGGGGGCGACAACATCACCACGACTTTCAGCCCCGCCCTTGCAGATTATTTCATCTACATCATAGACGTGTCGGGAGGAGATAAGTATCCCAGAAAGCGCGGCCTTGGGATAGAGACCTGCGACCTGCTAGTGATAAACAAGATAGACTTGGCTCCGCTCGTCGGCGCAGACCTGTCGATAATGGACAGAGACGCAAAGCTGGTCCGCGGTGACAAGCCCCACGCCTTTGTCAACTGCAAGACGAACGAAGGGGTAGCCAAGGTCGCAGAGCACATCATCAGAGATGTTTTGTTTGAATCCGCACCAAAAGCCATCGCTAGACGTTGAAAAGAAGCAACCGCCGGTAAAAGAAGACAAACAAGACGTCAACAAGCTGGAATACTACCTTCCGCCAAGCATCCCGCCGGAAGTAGCAGCGTACGAATCCAAAATCGAACAGCTTGGAGTCGGCAAGGCCGGCAAACTTGGAGCCCTTGTCCTAGGCCTTGAGGCAGACAGGCACACTGGCAGGACTTCGGTAAAAACGCAGTACTCCAAGGTTCCCTTGTACACGCAGCGGGCGCTGTACCTGGAAGAAGCCCTTCCCGGCATGGCGTACATGTACATCATCTCGCCTTCCGGAGGAATACTGCAGGGAGACAGGTACAGGATGGACATTACGCTTGAAAACAAGGCGCTTGCGCACCTGACAACCCAGGGCGCAACCCGGCTGTACAGGATGGAGAAAAATTTTGCGACGCAGGTCGTGAACATCAATGTCGGTGAGGGCTGCTACCTCGAATACGTCCCGGACCAGATAATCCCGTACAAGGATTCGCGCTTTTACCAGATGGCAAACCTGCGCGTCCACGAGACTGGAACTCTGGTGTATTCGGAAGCAGTCACCCCCGGCAGGGTCGCGCGGGGAGAAAAGTTCGACTATGACATCTGCTACTTAAAGGCAGTCGGGCGCGACCAGACCACGGACAAACTGCGCTTTTTCGATGTGGCCATCTTGGAGCCAAAGAAGCGGAGCATGAAGCCGTTTGGCATGTTGGAAAACTATGACACCTTTGGGACCGTCTACATCCTGACGGAGAAGAAACACGTCGCCGAGCTCTGCGAAAAAATCAATGACAGCCTGAAGGGCGTACCTGGAGTCCTTGGAGGGGCCACGATTCTCTCAAACAACAGCGGCGTCATGGTGAGGCTGCTTGGAAACACGTTTGGCGAAGTCAAGGTGGCGATTTTTGAGGTCGTGCGAACCGTCCGGAGCATCGTGCTACATGCTCCTTTTTCCGGCATCAGAAAAGGGTGATTATGTTGCTACCGCTGCCCTAATCTTTTGATGTCGCTTCTCTGCTACCATCTACCTGTTACCCAGAATTCTGTTGTTCTGACGGCGTGCCCTTGCTGGTCCCTGTGCATGTCCGCCTCCAGCTTTGTGTCAAAGACGCCGTCGCAATCCTCGCACCAGGCAGCAAGTCTCTTTGCGTGCTTGTCAAACGCGTTCATTCTACACCTGTTTCCAAGACTACTTTATCGATGATAAACGTTTGGCGCGACGGACCTCGGTACGTGGATGGCAAAAAAATTTATGCAAACATTTTTTTTCAGTGGAGATAGGACTCACCGCTTTTCATTATCTGCCTTGCCTCTGCAAGCGAAATCATCTCTTTTGCTATCATTACCTGCAAAAGCGTGCTGACGACGTTTTCCATGTTGTGCGGCAGCCGCGGGTCCGTGAACGAGGAAACTGCCGGAAGCCCCTGCTCCGCGCCGGGCTGGGGAGCTTGTTGTCTTTCCTTGGCTTTAGCTGCCATGTGTCTTGTCATGTCTGCAAGATCTATATAAACAGGGCTTCTTTTTCAGTAAATTACTAAACAAGAAAAATGTAATCCAGAAATATCAAGTGTAGATTACGGATTTACACCAATTTGCACAATATTTTCTCTCTACGCCTGCTCGGGAGTAGGAAAAAGCGCATCTGAAAGAACACTTGGAGATAAATATATGGCAGACGGCAACCAATCCAAATATGTCAGATTTTGGCAGGTCCGTCATGATCTGGAAGGTAGAGTAGTTTCCCATGGTGGCAAAAAGGATGTGGTGCCTGACGATCAGGATAAAAAAGAACGACGAGCTGAAAGGCAAAAGGCTCTACAACGCAATTTTGGATTACATGATGGAGGCAGGCATTTCGGGAGCCACCGTTGTCAATGCCGTCGATGGCTTTGGAAGGAGGGGCAAGTCCACCCTGCGCATCGAAGGCATCTCCATCAACTACCCGCTTGTGATAGAAGTCGTGGAGGAGCCAGACAAGCTGCTCCCGCTGCTTCCAGACATCAAGCGCATGGTAGACGACAACGGCATAATGACGTACCAAGAAGTATCGATGTTGTGAACAAAGGAGCTCCTTGAACGAACTTGGCACTTTGACACGACAAATTAGATGAACAAGGCCGCCGCTTTTGACGCAAAAAGCCAGCTAAATTATAATATATTCATCAGTGCCAATCGAAAACGATGAAGATTAATTCTGAGGATTTTGTTGTAGCAGCTGGGAAAAAAGTAAAACTGAAGAACTGGCCGACTAATGTAAAGCCCCTATACGGATCAACCGCGGAGTACAAAAAGATACTTGATGATCACATCGAAAAACTGAGTTCGCAACAAAATCTGCTTTTTGCGTCGAACCGTAACTCTTTGTTAATGATCTTTCAGGGAATGGATGCGGCAGGCAAAGACAGTGCCATCAAGCACGTGATGTCCGGCGTTAATCCTCTAGGCTGCCAGGTGTTTAGCTTCAAGCATCCTACGTCAACAGAACTCAAACATGACTTTCTGTGGAGAAGCTGCCTCTCCCTGCCTGAACGGGGACGGATTGGCATCTTTAACCGTTCTTATTATGAAGAGGTGCTTGCCGCTCGTATCCACCCGGAAATCCTTCGCAGCGAAGGGCTGGAGAAAGAAGAGTTAGCTGATGGAAAAAAGTTCTGGAAACAAAGGTACAATTCTATTGTGAATCTGGAGAAGCATTTGCATTATAATGGGACAAGAATAATCAAATTCTTTCTCCACCTTTCAAAGGAGGAACAGCGAAAGCGTTTCCTCCAGCGTATTGACGATCCAAAGAAGAACTGGAAATTCAGCCAGGCAGATGTTGAGGAGAGAAAGTTTTGGCGTGGCTACATGAAGGCTTATGAGGACTGTCTCCATGCAACAAGCACCGCCCACGCCCCCTGGTATGTTGTTCCTGCCGATGACAAGGAAAACGCCCGGCTTATCATTTCCCAGATAGTTCTGGATACCCTGAAGGGACTTGACATGAGCTACCCGAAACTAGATTCCAAACATCTTGCTGAATTGCAATCCGCCCGCAAACTGCTTGCCAAAAAATGAAAACAAAAAAGGACATCCATTTCTGAATCATAGGTGTGACACTGCTAGATCGCCCTCCCGCCGGTCAAGGCATGAAAAATGCGGTCACCGGGATTCGAACCCGGGTATCGGGCTTGGGAAGCCCGAGTCATAACCACTAGACCATGACCGCTCCGTTGTAAACAACCGCGTTAGCTTCGATATTAAAATCTTTGATTATTATGAGCAAAGGACTTGCCAAGCTCGGGATTGCAGGTTCAAATCTACACTTTGCGCAATCAAATTTCGGCCCTTGCTATTTGGTTGCCGAGATCTTGCTGCGAATGGTGGTCAGTGTATCTCGTCTATAGGGAGACAAATTGGGTCTCGTGACTCATTAATAGATGGTGTCGAAGATTGTCCCCTGTGGTTATCGGTAGAAAAACTTGTGAACGAAATAAAACCAGATACTCGCTGAGGCAAGAAGGAAGTGGACACCTTCTGCAGAAACTCTTGCATCACTTTACATTAAAAGAGTTGAGGATACATTGCCTGAAACTGCATTTTAAATGCTAAAAAAACTAAATAATAGTTTTACTGTATATATTTAATGTCACATACGTACGAAATTAGACAGCACTTGTACCGTAAAAATGCGATACCTTCTTACTGTCATCTGTGCTCAAAGCCAGCAACCAAGGAGGTACTGTTTGAAACACCGGAATTCACAATTATGCAGAGATACTGTGACGAATGTGTACCAAAGGCGGAATTTGATACGCATCTAAAGAATAGCGATTATTTCCAAGAAGAAGTAGCGTGCTGAAAGGCAAAAGACCTGAAAAGGCATCACTGCCAGTCGGCGCATTGTGAAACATGCGAAAAAGACGCCGCTGTAGAAGTGCTGATCCATGAGGAGATATCGACATGGCAGAGTTGCATAGGTTTTGTGATGGACGCCTCTGTTACATTCGGAATATGCAAGCTAAAAGGGATTAGGAATGAGATCTAGGGGATTTCTGCCATACTAGGTCTTCTTGGTCTGGAGAAACAAACGGCGCAGGGTTCCCTGCCTATCGGTTTGCATTTGGGTTCAAGCCACCTATCACACTGAGTACAATAGCTGGCGTCGTACCTGTGGGAGTATTTTATGCCTTTCCTGCCATGCTTATGGCAACGTTTCATGGTCCTCTACGTCTCTACTCTGATTAACTTCGTTGCCCGCATATAGCTGTAGAGGGCGTTCTAATATGAAAAATCCATGCTCATCAAAGCAAACGTAGCATTCGTGTGTCTCGATAAGCTCTTGCAGACGTGGATAGAACACCTTGTCAGTTTGCTCCATGATTACGCAGGGCGGCGATAGGAACTACTTCAGAAAAAGATCAAAATAATAGAATAAATGAGTTAAGGGTACATTGCAATGATTTTGATTTCTCTATGGCAAATTACTCGCTTGTACTCCTGTTGCTTTTATTTTATTGTGCGGCACTTGGATCCATGCTAACTCCATATGAAACAACGCCGATAGAGGATGTCAATGAAATAGAGACAACATCTACATCGCAGTATTGCTCTAGTTGTCCTTCAGTGGCAACTCACGTTGCATTTTATGAGGTGTGGGGCAGTACCATATTTCGGACTTATTGCGAGCACTGTCTGCCCAATCCAAAATCGCCGTGATTGAGAATAAAAACTGCTTTCGAGAGCAACACTGCAGTTGCCTCGGCCTAAACATCAGGCTATTTTACGGGATCGGGGTTTCCATAACTCGTTAAAGTTATTCACTTGAAACTATTACTAATCCCTTATAGTGTGCCAACATGCCCAGCCGGGAAAAGCCACAGAAAACCCGGCGGGGCCCGCAGGTCGGGGTCAATTTGACACTTGGTAAATCATCTTATTTACTGGTTTTGCAAAAAGGGATTTTCTGGCAAGAAAAACTCTAGGTGTTGCTATCATTCCCATGTTGAGCGACTTTGGACTCGGAACGGACAAGTCAAGCAAGGGCGCGACTTTTACTCGGTCCCTCAACCGCTGACAATTTTTGTGACCCAATAAATTAACAATGCTCCTCATCAAATGGTTTTGACAGGTGCTCCATTCGTGCGCCCCTTCACCAACACTAACCATGTACCTACCATGCTAGAGTTGGGTGCCAACATTTCATCCTGATTGGCATCTAGAATTACACGGGTGTATAAAAGGCTGATATCTGTAACTGTTCCCTTTTGCCCAAATACCGTTATGCTATTCCCTATCCTAAACGGCCTTGTAATAGCCAGATACAGTCTTGCGATGACGTTCCCAATTAAATTTGAAGAAGCAAAACCAATAACAAGCCCTGAGATAGTGCTAATGGATGCAGCTATTATGGGATTCTGCGACAGATATGAAATTACGAATGCAATCACTATTATGGCACCGACTGTTCGGACCAAACTCTTGATCGAGTTGGCAGTAGGCGCACAATGGGTAAGAACTAGCCTGTAAGAAATTGTGCTGAAAACTAGGATGATAAAGTAGCCGACGACAATGACTTCTGCAACTTGTAGATAAATCAGGTAGTCTTTCGGAACCAAAGGTTGCAGGATATATGTAGTAAGCATAAGAACCGCAGCAAGAATAATTCCAAGAACCAATGTCCACTTTATGGCGGACTTTCTCGCCTGAGTTCCTGTTATCGCTCTAGAATTCTCTGAATTATTCATGCTGGGAGTATTTTCTGGAGAATCTTCTAAAACAATTTCTAATTTAGAGTTCGACACCTAGTTGTATGCCCTCACACCCTTGTGGTCCAGTACTATGTTCTTGTGGCTTCTTATCATCCGGCAACTGACTCTCACATCTTCTGGACAATTGTTCCAGCAAGCGATCCCACAACTGCATAGGTCGAATTTCACTTTGCCGTCATTCTTCTTATGGTCTGTATCAGCAGCAATGCGCCATCATGACCAAAATATGCCCCTGGAGTATTTTCTCAATTTCATCTTGGGCTCTGCCAGCTCTTTGGGTCATAGACAATAACAATGAGATAGTTTTTGTAATCCGATAACTTGACAATGCCAAAATGATGATGCAACTTTGGATATGCAGGATGCTTAAGTATCATTTCCTCGTTATAGTCTTCGATGCCTTCACCATCAGATGATAAAAGACAAAGGGTAGCTGTCATCACGGGCAGTTCAAGCGGTATCGGCCTTGAAACAGCATTGATGCTGGCCAGAAACGGCTTTGTTGTTTACGCGACGATGCGTGATCTCGCCAAGGCCAGCAACCTTCAAACAATTGCAGGGAAGGAACACCTTGACATCCGTACAATGCAGCTTGACGTGACAGAGGATTCCTCTGTCAAGAATGCAACAAGTTCCATAGTCTCCGGTGCCGGCAGGATTGACGTTCTAGTAAATAATGCGGGTTATGGGCTGGTCGGGCCTTTTGAGGACCTAGCCATCGAGGAAATAAAGACGCAATTTGAGACCAATTTTTATGGAGTCATAAGGGTTACACAGGCTGCGCTGCCACAGATGAGAAAGCAGATGTCAGGCAGAATAATTAACATGAGCTCCGGCGCTGGGAGATTTGGATATCCTAGCGGGGCTGCGTACGTCAGCTCAAAATTTGCACTTGAAGGATTGAGCGAGTGCTTATCCCATGAGCTAGATCAATTTGGAATCAAAGTAATATTGGTGGAACCAGGCTTCATCAAAACTAATTTTGGCAACAACGCTGCAATGGCCAAGCAAGCATCCGACCCTCGCTCTCCCTATGCCAAAATGATGCAAGAAAGGCAGTCTACGTTTACCGAGCTTGCAAGCCATGCTGCACCTGCAACGCTTGTGGCCGAGAAGGTCTTGGAAGCAGCTACCACAGACAATCCAAAACTCCGTTATTTGGCAGGAAGTGATGTGGAGCAATGGGTTGCTGCAAAGAGGCGCATGTCAGATGAGGAATTCTTTGCAATGATAAAAAGAGTATAGACAAGCCGCTGACACTGTTAAAGGAAGAATCAGTCCGAGTCAATACGCACAGGCAGAATATGTGCTGCTTCTGGAGGCTCATCAGGATTTTCCAAACCTCGTTTGAAAATGAACGGGTTTGCCGCAGCAGGGATAGGTGTCTCTTGACCGTCGCAAAGAAGTCTAGGAATTGGTTTGCTACAGTCAATTGTCATATCTGAAACCTACGACTTGATCGCAGGGCAAGAAGGCTATAGGTATGAATTGAGCATTAGAAGAGATCCTTGAATCTATTTTTCAGGAGAAACTACTATAATGAAGGGTGATTGTGAAACCTGATTCTTGTTCATAAAAAGAAATTAAGCACGCGATTTAATTTGCAAATCGACATTCGTGGAACATGGCAATGCGTAGGAATGTGCGTGCGCGGACGGTGAATCAGATGAACAATGTGATTACAACGGATTGTGAGTTAATTGAGCAGGACCAATTTACGGGCCAGGTGATAAGAAGAGAAAAACACCAAATTCTGGCTGACCGTCATCAATCATCCGTTGTCACTATTAACAAAATTAGCGTCTTGAGTGCCATGTGACTAACGTCAGCACATATTCGTTTTCCGAATAGCTCCTTTAACTCTTCAGTCAGTACAATAATGATGAGACAATTTTTGTGACTCGATAAAAATTAACAGTGCCATCTCTACTATGACAAGGAGATGGCAAGAGAACAGCTTTCAAAGATTACAAGATGCTAGTGGCGGCAGCAGCAAACGACAAGGACTTCTCTATGCGCTCTTATTCATGCTGGAAGAGGACAAGTAAGAGAAAGGCGCCAGAAATATCGTTATCTATGCACCTTATAGAACTACCGTGATAAATCGCTAAATGAATCCCAATTTTATCTAATGCTACAATGACTGAAATGGTTACTTCTTCTTACGAACAGACACGAACCGAGATACAAAAAACATTTGGAAGCATTCCGGGGTTCATGGCTGCAGTGCCGCAAGACGTTCTTGTACAGATGTGGCCAATCATGAAACACTACATGATGGGCGAATCAAAGATTCCTCCAAAATACAGAGAAATGATTAGCTTGGCAGTTGGGGCCACATTGAAGTGTCCTTACTGTGAAACCTTCCACAGAGCTTCAGCGAAAATGAGCGGTGCGACAGAAGAAGAGTTGGCAGAAGTAGGCGTGTTGGTCGGACAGGTAACATTCTGGAGTTCGATCCTTCACACCTTAAACTACGACATGAATACGTTCATGAAAGAGTTCAATGCGATGGGAGAATACTTGACAAAGCAGTCTCGACAGACTGTATAAGCAATGGCCT
>NZ_CAMLDP010000042.1 GCF_946478925.1 uncultured Nitrososphaera sp.
ATGCCGTCGCCCTTTCTGCTCGTTTCAGTTATCTGCACTTCGTATTCTTTACCTGTTTCCACAGGCTTTGGACCGTAGCTGCCGCCGAAGCCGCCACTCCCACGTCTCTGGTATGACATTCGTTGGCGTAAAGTGGGCACGATTGTAATATAAAGGTGGCTATGGCAGAAGACTCATCTTTATGAGTTTTGCCCACTGCCTGTTGGAGAACACGTGCGGGCTGTGGCCCTTCATGTTCACCTTTTCAGAGACACGCCTTGTCAGGTAGAGTGAGAACGCGGCCACCGACCGCCAGAGAGGGCTCTTGTAGTTCCCGAGGTACGAGTCAAGCGCCCACTTTACTATCCAGTGCAGGCGCGGGTGGCTCTCAAGGGCGTGCTGGAGCAAGAGCTCACGTGAGCTCTGCATGATGTAGTAGGCGTGCTCGTACAGCTCGTCATGGGAGGCGTATTCCCTGCACGCCACCTTTACCTTTCTGTGAAGCATGGCATCAAGCATAGAGTCAAGGTTGTTTTCTTCTGCCTCCACAGTGTTGACGCACTTGCCAAGGGTGGTCAGGACATGCGAATCGCTTCCGGCCACTTCGGGCATCGAGTTATCGTGCGCAAACTTGCTTGCGACAATGTTGGAAAAGCGGTCTACATTATTGCTGTTGAACGACTCTATCATGTCGCACAAAAGCGCCTTTTCGCGGATGCCGTTGGACACCGCAAATGGGTGGGCGGCGCACGACACCGCGCCCTGCCTCCTTATCTCGTCAAGCGTCTCGCCAAGCGTCATGCCGGGCCGGATGGTCCGGTGTATGCCGTAGGCAAGCACGTGGCCCCCGGTGTCTATCGTCACCTCCTCGGCAGGGAAGATGGCGATTTTCTGAAATTTTGAGTGGTTTGCCTGGTACTCCAGTATCTGGCGGTAGCCGTCAAGCGTGTTGTGGTTTGTCACAAACAACACATCTATCTGCCTTGCAAGTGCGGCCTCTAATTGTGCCGCCATCTCGACTCCGCAGTCAAACGGGATGCGTGCAGACCCGTTTTGATGGTTCGAGAAGGTGTTGTGGCAGTGGAGCTCCGCGTTCAGCACCCTAGTCATACCAGCAGTATCACGTCCTTGGAGCAAGTAACGGCGTTACCACATAAATATTACGCTATTGCAATAGCGAGAGCCGGCAGCGTGGCGTGATAAAGCTTTGTCTCAAGCAAGAGCGCCCATCCATTCAGGTTATATGGCGTGCGCTACAATATACTATCGTCTTGACTCAGAACAGCTTTCCCATGAAAGACTGGCACGTCAAGCACATGGAAAAAACAATAGTCAAGTACGTGAGCGGGCTTGCCCCAGACGCCTCTGCATGGGAGTGGAAAAACCACATGAAGTACGTCAACTTTTCAAACACTTGCAGGCAGATAGACTATGACATCAAGCACGGCGTCACAAGCGAACAGGTGGTGTCTTTTCTGGGCAAGGTACGCCACAACGCGTCATATTCCAAGGTCAGGAAAAACGACGGCTCGATGGACAGGCTCGTAGAGGTAGAGAAGTACTTCCATGAAACTGTCAGGCAAGAGCTGCCGCAGCGCAGGCAGGCCAAGATCCGCGGCAGCGGCAGGGTCGCCGGAAACCGCGTTGCGGCCAAAAACAGGTCAAGACAGTTTTTGACCTAGCTTGTACCGCCGGACTATTTCCTTGTCTATCTCTTCGTGCTTTATCTCTTCTCCCCTTCTGCCAGGCGTCTTCATCCCCTGCTGGTTCACCTTCTTCCTTTCGTCTTCCAGCTCGTCCTGTCTTTTCTTCCGCAGCTCCTGGGCATAGTTTTCCCGGAATACCTGCTCCGCATCGGTGTCTATTGTTGCCATACTCTGCTACTACCCACCGCTACGGTTAGAGCCAAGGACTGATTAGCCTTTCTATTTGCATGAGATAGTTTGATAAGCAGGTTCTGCTACAACGAATATCGTGGCCGAGCTTATTGTCGAATCGTACCGGAACTCGACCGTGAACACCATACTTGAGGACATTGGCAGGAAATACAAGATTGACACGAAACGCGACTGCCTGCAGGTTGACAGCATGGTAGAAGAGATCAAGTTCAAGTACAGGACGTACGGCGAGTGCGTCAAGATGCTGTACAAAAAGGCAGGCATGGCCTAGGTTCTGACTTTCATCAATGTGACATGGCCGATTGTGCAGCCGTCGCTCCCCTCCAGGTGCGAATGTCTAAGATCTTTTGCCTGCTGTTCCGGGAGCTTTTCAGTCGAGATGTAGCCGCATTTTTTACAGACTACGATATAGCTCCAGCTTACCACTGCGGCCTTCTCACTCCAGCGGCGCAAGCTCTTGGTTGCGGCCTTTTTGTGCGGCCTTTTGCTCTGTCATTTGCTGCGGGAAATACGTGATCCCATGGTCTATCTTTAGGTGGCTGAGAAATGCCACGCCGTTGTTCACTGTGTCCTTGACTATGAGCGCGCGGCCGCAGATGCTGCATTTTATAATGTGTTCGTCAGATGCTACCAAGACTGCCCTATGATGTGCAAGGCTCCCTAATAAGGCAGATTGCATGGCATGCGTCAAGCACGCTGCAGCCGAAAGCCCGCCATTGTCTTTAGCTTGTGCACGCCATAGCCGCTTGCCGACGATATGGCGACAGGGTTTGGCACTTCGAGGCTTGTGGCAAGCTGCGCGATTAGCTCTTCCGAGCCCAGCTTGTCGTATTTCGTGAAAACTACCGCGACGCGCGACCTGTCCACCTTTAGCTCGTCAAGCACCTGCCAGCAGGCCCGGTACTTTATCCGTATGTCGCGCAGATCCTCTGAAGCGTCTACCAAGAGCAATATCAAGTCGGCTGCAAGCGACTCTTCAAGCGTCGACTTGAACGCGTCTATCATATAGGTCGGAAGCCTGCTGATAAAGCCGACAGTGTCGGTGAGAAGAGCCTCCCTGCCCCCGATCTCAAGCACCCGCGTCGTGGTAGAAAGCGTCGTAAACAGGCTGCTTGCAGTCTGCTTGTTCTCGTTGGCAAGCAGGTTGAAAAGCGTGGTCTTGCCAGAGCTCGTATATCCTACCAGCGAGATTACATGCATCCCAGTCTTTACCCTCTGCTGGTGGTAAAGCTCGCGCTTTTTCCTTGCCTCGTCCAGCTTGTCCTTGACAAACGACATGCGCCTTTTCAGGTCTCGGAACTTGACATCGACCGTGTATTCGCCCATGCCGCCCTTTCCGGCCCGCTCGCTTCCAGAGGTCAGTTTTGCGTTTTCCCGCACGCGTGGCATTTCGTATTTTATCTCTGCAAGCTCGATCTGCAGTTTGGCCTCAGTCGTGGTTGCCCGGGAATAAAAGATGTCAAGTATGAGCCGCTCGCGGTCGATTACCTGCACGCCAGTCAGTTTTTCAAGGTTGTATATCTGGCGCGAGGTGAGGCGCTCGTCGACTATTACCTGTTCCGCGCCTGACTCTTTCACGAACTCTTTTATCTCTTCGGCCTTGCCCGAGCCCACGCCATACTGCGAGTGGTTGAGGTACTTTTGGGTAAAGACTGCGATGCTCCGGCGGTCGGCAGAATCCACCAGGCTTTTTGCCTCCTCAAGGGCAAAGCTGTCGGGATACGCCACGAGCACCACCTTTCTTGGGTTTGCCAACTATTCATGACCAGTCCATATAGTCTTGCAGGGCGTATTCGTTCGCGTGCCCCCTAGAACACGTGTGGGAAGAGTCGTTTTTTGTGGCAGTTGATTTGAAATCGGCCGTGCTCCCTTCAGGGACGTACAGGCCCGGGAATACTTCGCCGCAGGTCTTGCACTTTAGCATGAGCATCGGCATCAGGCATCCCCAAAGATGAAAGAATTTCTCACGCATGTGTTGTGCCAGCCCCGCTTAAGAACCTTCAAGGTCATTCTAGCTGACGACACGAGGAGAGAGATATAGCTGCGCAGACACTTTTAAGATGAGAAAAGTGGGCGAGGCGTGATTTGAACACGCGACCACCTCGATGTCAACGAGGTATCATACCGAGCTAGACCACCCGCCCGTACGCCAACTACCTTTTCCGCCCAAATATATTGTTACACATTTTGCAGGAAAGGTTAAGAATCACGGCACGCGCTGTTAAAACGAAATTTGGCCGGCGATCCTTTCAGGGTGCTGCAGGGCGACGCCCGAGATGTTGCAAGGGGCCTTGAGCCCGGGACGTTCCGGGCGATAATAACGTCCCCGCCGTACTTTGGCCACAGGCACTATGGTCTCGACGGGGGCGAGATAGGGCAGGAGCGCGACGTTGAAAAATACCTTGACGCGCTAGAGGGCGTCTTTGTGGCGTGCAAGAGGCTGCTTGCAGAGGATGGGAGCCTCTGGATAGTGATAGGCGACACGCGCCGGCGCAAGGAAAAGCTCCGGGTGCCCCATAGGCTCGCAGAAAGGCTGGCAAGGGCGGGCTACAGGTTCCGCGAGGACATTATCTGGTACAAAAAGAACAACATAAGCTCCAGCTCGAAGGACAACTTTTCGCAGGCGTACGAGTACGTGTTGTTCTTTTCAAAGGGTGCGCGCTCGTACGCGGACCTCGACGCGGTGAGGGTGCAGGGCAACGAGGCAGTAGAGGGCAGGAACAGGGTCCCGCCAAGAGAGATGGTGCAGTTTGCGCCTGAAAATCCCGACAGAAGGGAGATAGAGCGCATCGCAAGGATAATCCATGGCGCGACGGCAAAGACGCCGATTTCAGAACTGCCAAGCACCGCAGAAATTGCGCGTGCCCACGGCTATGACCCGGAAAAATTCTGCCCGACGTGTTACCGCAAGTTCAAGAGGCACGCGACCCGGCGCAGGATAGGCGACCACAGGCACTACCCCATATTTGCGGTGTGCAACCCAAATGGCAAGAATCCCTCAAACGTCTGGGAGATAGCTACGAGGGCGCATTATGGAAACGAGCACTTTGCCATATTTCCAGAAGAGCTCGTGGAAAAGATAATCCTCTTTGCCACCAAAAAGGGCGACTCTGTGCTCGATCCGTTCTGCGGAAGAGGAACCACAGGAATCGCCGCGGTGTCGCTTGGGCGCACGTTTACAGGCATCGACCTTTACAGTGAAAACGTCGACAGGGCTGCAAAGAACATTTTGCAGGCGCAGCAGCAAATCTAATAACCGGTGCCGTGAAGCACTGACACACTTGGCAGAAGGTGATTATGCGCTTTCCGGCCCTGAGAAGGAGGGCCTGTACAAGGCGATATTTTCAAGGAGGGACGTGAGGTCGCACTTTGTGCAAGAGAAGGATGTCCCCGACGATGTGCTCTTGCGCATACTGAACGCCGCGCACCACGCGCCGTCTGTCGGCTTTTCGCAGCCGTGGAACTTTATACTGATAAAGGATAAAGAGACGCGCAAGGAGGTAAAAGAGTCGTTTGAGCGGGAGCGGGAGCGCTCGATAAAGATGCTCGAAGGCGACAAGGAGAGGCAGGAAAGGTACGCCAGGCTAAAGCTTGAGGGCATAATGGAGTCGGCGCTCAACGTCTGCGTCACTTATGACCCGACGCGCTTTGGGCCGTTCGTGCTCGGCAGGACTTCAATCGAAGACACGGGCGTCTACAGCGTCTGCTGCGCGATTCAGAACCTGTGGCTTGCAGCGAGGGCCGAGGGCGTCGGGGTCGGCTGGGTCAGCATACTCTCAAACGAGGACCTTGAGCGCATACTTGCGATACCGGCGCACGTCAAGCCGGTCGCATACCTGTGCCTCGGCTACGTGGCCGAGTTTGCGCAAAAGCCGGACCTAGAGCGCGCAGGCTGGCTCCCCTGGATAGACCTTTCAAAAGTGGTGTGCTATGAACGGTGGAACAGGCACGAGTCGGAAAAATGGTCGGGCCTGTGCGACGCGGTTGGCAGACTTGCTCGAAATAATATATAGATGGACAGACCGCCATTGAAAATATACCGGCAGGCAGGCACAGACATATTGGGCTCAACACCGGGAGGTAGCTTCTCTGGCGCATCTTGCAGCCATGCGTACGGTCGGCGTAACAGTGGCCTGCCGTTCAGCCTCTACTACCACGACATTGCGCGCTGGCTGTTCATCCTGCTTCTCTTTTCCGGCCTGCTTTCGACCGGCTGGTTCGGCATACCGCTCACCCCCAAGTACTTTATCGGAACCGTCGACATTGTTTCGGGCATTTTCGCCCTGTTCAGCGCGCTTGGCACCATCTGGGGCATCATGGCGTACAGAGAATTCACAAAGTCGGCAAGCGCTGTCATCGAGGCAAGGCTTGCCGCGCGCAGGCTCGACCCTTCCATAGGCGACTATGAGTACAAGTCGTACAACCCCCTGACGAGGGAGTACGAGGACGGCTTTGTGCCGTCCGGCCCGGTGGATTTCTGGGACAAGGAGACGACGGTCCCGGCATGGATGGACAAGGGCAAGTACTGGCACATACTGCTGTCGCTTCAGAACCCCGGCCGGGAAATACGGCTGCAGGTTGTCCGGGATAGAGACTTGCCGTTTGGAAGCGGGATGCGAAACGTGGCAGTCACGTCAAAGGACCAGAGCGACGAGGGAAGGATAATGAACCGCTACATAGTCAAGGTGCCGCAGTGGCTCGTCATGAACACGGAGCGCCGGCGCTTCTCAGGGCACGAGGCCGAGGGCTCTGAACTGAGCGCGCTCATTTCCGACGTGAACAGAAAGATAGTAGCTGCCACAAACGAGGTCGCCGGGTGGGAGCGCCTGCGCGTGCGCTACCCGTGGCGCTTCATGACGTTTGTAATATACCTGAACAAGAGCCTGCCACTGCGCATCGTCTACAGGCAGGTCATACGCAACTTTCCCGGCGCAAAGGAGCGCAAGGTCTACGAGACAAACGCCAACCTTGCAAACGTGGGCGACGACGAGCTGGCTGCGTCGATAATGGAGCTAGCGCAAAAGAAAAAGATCCCGCCGGCAAGGATGGCGCAGGTGCAGACGCTCATGCGCTTTTTGAAAAACGCGTACACCCGGCAGGGCCTGGGCGAGGGCGCAAGCGAGTACCACAATTTCCACCACTCGCTTGAAGTGGCGTACGTAGCGATGCAGCTGCTCCCCGACTATTTCAGGGGACACGAGTTTGGCCCAAAGGACTATGAGCTTTTGCTGGTGGCCGGACTCTTGCATGACTACGACCCCGCGCAGGAGCTCGGCGCAAATTCCGGCAAGCCCAAGGGCCCGAGCGCGGCGAGGACCATCGAGGAAGTGCAAAGGACCAGGATACACGACGCGTACTTTACCATGACAAACGCCGAGTTTATTGACTATTTCCGGCAGTACGGGTCGTCGTCGCTCCAGCCGCCGGAGGATTACGCCACCACGCACCCGGAGAGGGTCAAGTCCGACTGGACGCCGACGGAGAGCCTCGTAATCGAGACGCTCATCTGGAGGACAGACTTTCCGTTCTTCAAGCAAAGGCTTGCGCAGGAAAAGTATTCCGCACTGCTTTCGCAGCTAAAAGACAATGGCAAGGTGAACCTGCTTGCAGAGGTGCTCTGGCTTGCGGACCTTTCCGTGACGTACATGGTCTCAGACCCCGTCAGGGCATGGGACAGGGTGAACAACCTCTATGACGAGCTGTTCCTGCCAAAGCTGGAAGCCGTGTCGAGGACTGACGCGTTCTTTGCAGACTTTGCGGACCTGCCTCTGTACAGGGAGCTTCTCGCCCAGCGCGGCTTTCCCGATGTTTTCCGGCGGCGGTGGAACCTGATATACCAGTTCTTCCACGAGGGCAATCCGTCGACACCTCTCAACCGCACCATAGAGATGGCGCGCAAGATTTACTTCAAGGTGAACATGGAACTCGACATGAGGCAGGGTGAGATGCTGCAAGAGATAGCATCGAACAACTGGTCAGAGTATTTCATCGGCATAGGAAAGGACCAGGGCGAGGTCCTCAAGGCCAAGTCGAGGCTTGCCGAGCTTGACCCGCAGAACGCGTCGGCGTTCTGGGGCGACGTGCAAAAGCTGCTGCCTTCAATTCCCGACGGCGCCATCGACAACTTTTTGATGGTCATGCCAAGCCGCGTCGAGCCGCTTGACACTGAGGAAGAAAAGGCCAAGGTAGAGGCGATGTTCTCCATCCTTGTCAAAAAGCTCGCCCAGGCTGGCGCAGTCAAGGTGTTGACCGACATCAACGGAAACGACTCACAGTTTTTGGAGTTAATGTCGGCGGCAGACAGGGCGGGCCTTGCTCCCTCTGACGCGGGCAAGCAGTATTTCCCGCCGGGCTGGGCCGACCCCGATTTTGCAAAAGACCCCCGCATAATCACGCTTGCGCCAAAGCCGGCGGCCGAAGCGACGAAGGCTTAAAATTAACGCGACCGTGGTTGAACATTCAAGCGGGGGCTCGTAGCTCAGCATGGACAGAGCGAACGCCTCCTAAGCGTTAGGTCGTGGGTTCGAATCCCACCGGGCCCGCTTGTTGTTTGTACAAATCTTCAAGCGTCTTGGGCGTTCCGTCCTTGCACACTTCCTGCGGGTAATGCTGCATCGAAAACAGCATCAGCTGGTCAAGCACCGGCTTGAGAGCAAGGCCCCTTTCAGTCAGGAAATACTCTATCTGGACGGGCGTTCCGGGGTGCACCCTGCGCTCCACCAGCCCGTTTTTCTGCATCTCTTTCAGGCGCTGCGAGAGCGTCTTTGGGTTGATGCCCTCGATTGTCAGAAATTCGTTAAAGTGTCGGTGGCCAAGGTGCATCATATTACGCATGAGGAGCACCGTGAATTTCTTGCCGATTATCTGGAACGTGTAGTTTATCGGGCACTGCTTCAAATTCTGCATTACCGCAGCATAATCGACCGTGGACAACTTACCCCGCCTTCACCTACTTACCTCATCGACACCTGCCAATTAAAATATTACTTTATTATATCTGCTATCCAGAAGTAACATGGCTACAATAGTCCACTTTGAGATACCCGCAGACAATATCGAACGCACAAACAAGTTCTATGGAAATCTGTTTGGATGGAAGATGGAAAAGATGGCCGGCCCGATGGAATACTGGACATTTCGCACCACCAACGACAAGGGAGAGCAGATCATCGGTGGCGGCATCATGAAAAGGCAGATGCCTGATCAGGGAATAATAAACTACATAGGCGTGGACTCGGTCGACAAGTATTCAAAAAAGGTGCAAGAACTTGGAGGCAAGGTCAAGGTCCAAAAGACAGAGGTCCCGGGGTTTGGATGGTTTGCCGTATGCACAGACACAGAGAACAACACCTTTGCCTTATGGGAGGCAAACCCGCAGGCACAGCACCATTGAGAGACGCTAAATAAGACTAGACGCCGGCGAGCTTGGCGTTTCCGTACAGACGCGCCTGGTGGACCTCGCTTATCTCCTCCCGGCGGTGCCGGCGCCTCTCGACCACGTATCCCGACGCGGAATGATAAATGATGACCATGTCCTTTGGGTAAAACGACAGCATCTCGTGGTTTTCGCTGTCAGAGGCCATGTGGCGCAGGTGTATGCGCTCCCAAGCAAACAGCTCGTCCACCTTGCCTCGAAAGTGGAAGGTGCTCCCGCACGGGCACTGGGTGTCGCGCCAGCTGCCGCCAATGTTGTTGAGCCACTGGCTCCCTTCCTCCCCCTCTTGCGCAGCCATGTATTCCTTGTATACAGGCAGGCGCCGTTTTATATTGTTAGCCGCCAGTCATGCGGGTAAAGTCGTTCTTCCTGTTGACCGCCTTGATATAGTCGAGGTTCGCCAGGGCGACCACTGCCGAGTCGCGCACCTCCTCGCTTTCGTCATTCTCCAGGGCGTCGTCCAGCGTCTTTCTTGCGTCCTCCGAGCCGATTACTCCAAGGGCCACCGCGGCCTCGTGGCGCACGAAAAAGCTCTTGTCCTTTTTCACGGCGTCGGCAAGCGGCTTTATCCCGCTTGAAAAGCCTAGCTGGCCAAGCGAGAACGCGGCCTCGTGGCGCACCAGGTCGTTGTCGTCGTCCTTCAACACCTTGCTTATCGGAGTCACCGCCGACTCGCCGGCTATCTCTGCCAGTATGCACACGGCCCTTGTACGGACCACGCTGTCCTGGTGCGTCAACAGTTTCTTGAAATATATAACGTTCTTTTCGTCAAACTGCGCCTCCATCTCCTCGAATAGCTTTATCCTCTCAATGCCAGGTGATTGTTTTTTGGCCGCCATGCCCCATGTGTGCAGGCAGGACCCTTTTATTTTTTGTCAGGTCTGTCTGGCGCGAGACGTTATTATAATCCCGCAGGTTACAGATGCGCCGTATATCTATATGCGCGTAAGGTACTGGCGTCTTGGCATCACCGACGTTCTGGATTCGGCGTACCCTGCCGAGAAGGCGAACCACTGGGACATCAAGTGTATGCAGGGCGAGTACGAGCACTTTGGGGTGTTCTGGTACCGCTACGGAACGCCGTTTGACAAAGAGCCGGTGCACGGCGTATGCTTTTACTTTAACGATGTGCCCAAAAAGACGGTCGACGACCTGGCCGCATTCTTGCAGGGCAAGTTTGGCGGGCAGCTGCTGTACAGGCAGGCGAGGGGCTTTTTGCAGGGGTCAAAAGAGTTTGCCGAAGGCAAGGCGGTGGGCATCCTGGCAAACGAGATTTCCCTGAAATTCAACGCGCCCGTGGAATTGACCCTAGAGTTTGAGAAAGCCACCAAGGAAGAAGTCGACAGTGAGGCGTGGAAGCTTCCGGCTGGAAAGGCGCTTCCGATACCGGGTCCCGACTAAAATATATTCCACAGACGATCACTCTAAGGTGAAGCAATGGCGTCAGAGATGACCCTGTTTGAGCACTTTAACGAGCTTCGCGCTCGCATAGTGCGCATGGTCATCGCCGTCATCGCCATAAGCATCTTCTGCATGTCGTTTGGCCTAAAGCCGATAGAGTATGCGGGCATACAGCTAGCATACCCCTTTCCGGACACGATACACAACGTCTCGTCCCAGATAATGCTCTACATGCAAAAGAGCCTCATCCCTACAGGAGTCACCCTGGTCCAGACTGCGCCGGGGCAGGCGTTCTTTGCGCAGGTGTACGTCTCGATGCTTGCAGGGGTCATTGGCGCCATGCCCGTCATCGTCAAAGAGATAGCAGGGTTCATCTCGCCGGCGATAAGCCCAAAGACAAGAAAGTCGATATCCCACGTCGTCATACCGGCGATTGCCCTCTTTGCCGCCGGCGTGGTGTTTGCATACCTTGCGGCGGTGCCGTTCGTGCTCCAGTTCCTCTACCAGTACGGCGAGGCGATAGGCGCGGTGGCGCTGTTCAACATCTCGGATTTCATCTCGTTCGTGCTCCAGTTTCTCCTCGGCTTTGGCATCGCCTTTGAGCTGCCAGTCCTGATGTACGGCATCTCTCTCACGGGCGCCATGTCGCCCTACTTTTGGCGCAACAACTTTCGCTATGCCATCATAGTCCTCGTGATATTTGGAGCGGTGATAACACCCGACGGTAGTGGCATCACGATGTGGTTCGTGGCCGGCCCCATGATAGCCCTGTACCTGGCGGGCATGGTGGCAGTCGAAAGCAGGGCTAAAAAGCTTGAGAAGGCGGCAAGATTGGCACCTAATAACACTTAAATTCTTAATATTTACATACTCTTTTGATGTCTGGAGGACTTTCAAGCCTCATAATGCAGTTCGGTGGCCTGGGCGGCGCTGAATGGATATTCATCATAATAGCTATTGTGGTGGTATTCTTTGGGGTCAAAAAGATCCCCGAGATTGCAAGGAGCTTTGGCAAGGCGTCAGCAGAATACGAGAAGGCCAAGATAGAGGCCAAGCGCGAGCTCCAGCAATACAAGAACCAGGAAAGCAACAGGGTGGGCAGGGAAAAGCTGGAGGAGATCGCAGACTCGCTGGGCATCAACTACACCAACAAGAACGACGACGAGCTGAGAGCAGCGATCGACATCGAGCTGAACAAGACCTCGAAAAAGTAAGCAAGGCTTTTTATTACAATCTTTTTGTTTTATAGCCGTTGATCGGCCCGCAGCAGATCGCATCGGTTATAGACCGCTACGACCCGAGGGACGTCACCATCGGCACCATTGGGAGCCATTCCGCCCTTGAGGTGATGGACGGCGCCAAGGACGAGGGGATGAAGACGATCTGCATCTGCCAGAAGGGCAGGGACCTGCCGTACCGCAGGTTCAAGCGCCTCGCCGACGAGATAATAATCCTTGACAAGTTTTCCGACATACTGAACCGCGAAAACCAGGAAAAGCTGCGCGAAAGAAACTGCATAATGGTTGCGCACCGAGCGTTTACCGCTTATCTAGGCTACGACAATATCGAGAACAACTTTAAGGTGCCAGTGTTTGGCAACAGGTCGCTCCTGAGGGCAGAAGAGCGAACTGCGCCGAGAAACCAATATTACCTCATAGAAAAGGCGGGCCTGCGCCACCCAAAGATATACCGCAAGCCGTCTGACATCGCCGGGCCGGCCATGGTCAAGGTACAGGAGGCAAAGCGCAAGCTGGAAAGGGCGTTTTTCATAGTCACCTCGTACGAGGACTACAAGAAAAAAGCCAAGCAGAAAATCGAGCAGGGGGTGGTGAGCAAGCAGGACCTCGAAAACGCGGTGATAGAGGAGTACGTTCTGGGAACATATTTCAATCTCAACTTTTTCCACTCGCCCCTGACAGGCGAGACAGAGTTTCTTGGCATCGAGCGCAGGCTGCAGACCAACCTCCACGACTTTGTGTCCATCCCGGCAAAGCAGCAGATGGAAATGGACATACAGACGCAGAACATCGAAGTCGGCCACACGCCGGCGAGCATACGAGAATCGTTGCTGGAAAAGGTGTTCGAGATGGGCGACAAGTTTGCGGTGGCGGCAAGAAAAGAATACCCGCCGGGGATAATCGGCCCGATTTCGCTCCAGAGCGCAGTCACCACCGACCTTGATTTCGTCGTTTACGACGTTTCTCTCAGGGTGCCGGGGAACCCAATAATGGCGACTACGAGCCCGTACACGAAATACTATTACGGCCATACTATGGGTGTCGGCCGCAGGATTGCCATGGAGATAAAGAATGCCGCAGCACAGCGCAAGCTGCGCGATATTGTCACCTAGCTAACTGACCAGACTAGTGCTCAAGCGCCTCTTCAAAGAGGCCTTTTCGCACCTTTATGGGCGTATCATAGTATGAGGCAAGCGCGATGGAATCAGATGCGCGGTAGTTGCGGAGCACTATCTCGCCCTTTCTCCCCTGAAAGTACAGGTTTGCCCGCAGGACCGTCCCGCTCTGGTAGACGCGGACCTCCGTCAGCATGAGGTCGGCCATTGCGGCAATCTCTTCCACGAGGTTATAGATGGTCGGAATTGCGCCCTTGTCCCCTTCCTGAAAGCGCGAAATGTGCCTTGCCACCTCTCCGGAGAACGCCCGCATTGGAAACTCGCGGCCATCTTCTGCCTTTAGTATGACCACTCCTTCAAGCCCCACCTGGTCGACGAACCCGACGTAACTTATCCTTGCGCTAACATATTCGTCCTCATGGCCGAGCATGACAACAGTGTATTTACAAAACTGGGAATTAAGGATTTGCGGGCGACGACGATAGGATTTAATTTGAATCATGCTATCCTGAGCACTGTATATGAGCTGGCGGGCCATGCGTGAAAGTGGCTACAGGATGATGTTCACAGGCCTGTTTTCGCTTGCAATCGCGTTTATCATCTATTCCCGGCTGACAGGCACGTCCAACGATTCTCCTGTGCAGGCATCGCAGCTGACCGGCCTTGCGTACGCCATCCTTGGCATCACCGCCGCGTCGCTTGCCGCGGCTATGTACGGCGCATACACGATTTTCCGCGCAGAGCAGGCGCGTACAGCAGGCGGAAGCAGCCTTGTGTCGTTCGTCACGGGCGCCTTTTCGGATGGGAGATACTGGCGCATCATGGCCGTTTCCGCCATAGTCTATGGCATATTCTTTGCGTTTCTATCCCAGATACTAGTCTACCGGCCCGACGTTTCGTTTGCAGAGCGCGGGATAAAGGTCCCGTCGACCGACCTGATACCGTGCTGCAGCGCCCCCGGATATATGCCCATGTTCACCGCGTATTTCACAGACCACTTTTTGCTCCTAGTCATCCCGGTCAACGTCATCCTCGCTGCAGTCGTGTCGGTGATGGTCGGCTTTAACGTGGCGCTCAGCGTCTATGCGTACAGGCTCAGGCAGGCGGTGCAGGGCAGGACCTCCATAGTAGGAGGCATCGGCGCCGCAACGGGGTTGTTTGTAGGCTGCCCTACCTGCGCAGGGAGCATGATCTCTGCGGTGCTCGGCCTCGGCGCTATTGGCGCCGGCGCAAGCACGAGCGCGCTAGCGTCGTTCCAGACGCTGTTTATAGCCGCAAGCCTGCCCGCCCTTGCGTTTGCGCCGTTTCTGCTCGCAAGGAGCATAAGGTCCATCTCAATGTGCGGTGCCAAGTAGGCGCGCCACTTGCATCATGTCCTGCTTGCGCACCACGTTTTTCGTGGCACTTGAAATGTCGTCGTCTTTTGGCATGAACGCAATCCCGGTGCCGGCGCGCCTTACCATGCAAATGTCTGCTCGCGTGTCGCCTATTGCGGCCGTGTTTTCCAGAGACACGCCAAACTTGGCTGCATATTTTTCAAGGTGAAAGCGCTTGCACACCGACAATTTGCACGCGCACCCAATTTCCTGCCAGCCAAGCGGCATCTGTACGTTGCCGGTTATCCTGTCTCCTGCAAATTCCAGCTCGTTTGCCGCAACAAAGTCCATCGACAGCCTGTCTGCAATCACAGATGCGGCAGTAGCATAGCTGTCGGTTATTATCCCCACCTTCCAGCCCTGCTCCTTCAAAAGCGAGATTGCGCGCTCACAGTTTGCGGCAAGCGGAATCGATTCTATGGCTGCAAGAACATCCCGCCGGGTCAGGCCGGAAAAAAGAGCGGCTATCGCCTTTGTCCTTTCATAGTTTGCAAGCCCGCCGTCTGCCTGGACTGCCCGGACCTGGCCTTCAAGCCCAAAGCCCTCTGCAAGCGCAAAGACGAGCCGGCCGTCAAGGAGCGTGCCGTCCATGTCAAAAGCCGCAAGTCGCGCCATCACGTTCTGTGTTGTACTAAACCATTCTAAACCTTTTTGGAAAGCAGTTTATTACTGCCCATACAATTGCAGATATAGCAGTGCAGGACAGAAAGTACCAGAAGAAAAAGGCCGCTGTTGAAAAGTTTGTAAAAAAGAGCGGATCTACGGATCATTCTGTGATACTGAACAGCATTGATGTCGACTATGACACGCTGATGCGCATCCTGTCAGAGCTCAGAAACGAGGGCAGGATTTCCTGAATTAGACGCAATGTGGAAAAAGGCTTAATTTTCCATCCTGTTAAATCGAAGATGTGAAGGCTACTTTTGGCATGGGATGCTTTTGGTGCTCCGAGGACGTCTTTGGCCGCGTCAAGGAGGTGAAATCGACTGCTGTGGGCTACATGGGAGGCAAGGTCGAGCGCCCGACGTACGAGCAGGTGTGCACCGACAGGACGGGCCATGCAGAGGTGGTGCAGTCGAGTACGACCCTGCGCAGGTTTCGTACGAGGAACTCTTGAGTGTGTTCTGGGCAAACCACGACCCGGCTACCCCGAACAGGCAGGGCTGGGACGTAGGCGCGCAGTACAGGTCGGCCGTGTTTTACCACAGCCCCGAGCAAAAGTCCGCTGCCGAAGCGATAAAGCAAAAGCTGCAGGACTCTGGCGCGTTCAAGAGAAAGATAGTAACAGAGGTCTCGCCAGCGTCGGCATTCTGGCAGGCAGAGGAATACCACCAGAAATACTACCAAAAGTGCGGGCTAGAGATGCACTGAC
>NZ_CAMLDP010000043.1 GCF_946478925.1 uncultured Nitrososphaera sp.
CCACATGTTTTTGAGGCACGTAGTTACTGTTTTTTCGACCGTAACCCGATTACTCTACGCATTTCGAATATTTACGTATTCGATGGAATGTTGAGGCTAAGAATCAAGAAACCAAAATAGTTCGAGCTAGCCCTAGAATCATGCAATTTTTACGTGTAAAATTCTCTACTAATGTTTTTCCTCATTATCTAATATTGAGGAGCTGTGAAATTGCGTCCGTACAAGAAAAAGAATGAACAGTCAGGACATTTTGATAATAGGCGCAATCTTTGTGCTTGCCGGAAGTATCGTTGCTACTTACAAGATAAGAAAACTGGAAAAGAAATATGGCATAGTCTAGTCCCTGAATTCATTCTGTTGAAAACTCGATGATTGGCCCCGCCGTTAGCGAGCCGATTATTGATTCGGAAAAGAGGGCTATGTAATCTCATTAATATCTGAGCGAAGTAGATTAGACATGTCTTCTTATTCTAGTGAAGAAAAGAGGGGTCAGAATATTGAATCCGGTAGGAGCGGCAATCGCGAATTTGAATACGATACAAGCAGCACAAGTCGTCAGACTGCAGAATTGTCTGCAGCTGCACAACAGCAGGTCGAAACGGTAAAGGAAGTCGCTTCTACCATCAAAGAGTATGCCATTATGGCAAGAGAAACATCAAAGGCACTCCGGGAAAGTGGTGCGATTCCAGAGCTCGTAGTAGCTGTTCGTGAAATTGCATCGGTTGTACGTAGTATTGCAGCCGAAGTCAGAGAAACTGCAACAGAATTGAAGGAAAGTGGTGTAACGGATGAAATAGCAAGTTCTGTAAAGGAAACGGTAGCTTCTGCCAAGGATACTGTTCAGGTAGCAAAAGATGCAGCGACCTCTGCGAAGGAGAAAGCTCAGTCTGGACAGCAGGGAACAGCAGCAGCCTCTTCAAGCAAAAAGGAAAGTTCCAAGCCTGCTGGAGTAAAGTGAGCAATCAATCTTCTTTTTTATTCTTGAACGATTTGATGATGGAGTTTTTGCTCCTCGGGCCGTGACGAGTCGAACATTACTCTTTCTTATTCGCCTTTTCACATTCTTCTGTTGGTGTATCTCCCCGCGCTTCTCCGGTGGGAGAAAAGATGTGGACGTTGACAACTGTTTAAAGGTATTACTGGGTTGTAACCACACATGGGAACTGATACTGTTCACAATCAAGCCGAAGACCGTGACAAGAAAGCCAAGATGCCGCCAGGACATTCGCAAGGAGAAACTAGAAACAGCGTTTTAGGATCAAAGAACGATGCTCCTGCTACAGATACTGCAACAGCATTTCAAAGTGACCAACAATATCCTGCTACGGCTAATGATCCTGTAGTAAGCGAATATCTGGAACAGAAGAATAAGGAACAAACAACAGCACCTGCCGCGGAGAGACGAAAGCAACCGACGAAATAAAAATAAAATAGCCAGATACCCTTTCAGTCACTTTCTGTCTTTATAGCTAAAGCAAAGCACGTTTGCCTGACTGCAAATCTTTTTCTACTGCGGAGATTGAACCTCCAGCACGCCTGTCATATAAGGATGCAGAGTGCAATAATACGGGTAGTGACCCAGCGATTCCACGGATATTGTTGCCTTGCTGCCTGGGGATATGATGCCTGTATCGAATTGGCCTGAAGGTCCTGACTCTGGAGTTCCTGTTGTGGCTGTATGTGGCACAGAGTCGTCATTGACCCAAGTAACTTTGCCTGCCTTGACTTTGCTATTTGAAGGGTCAAAATAAACCTCGTTGCTTGGATTTGCCGCTCCCAGCACTATTGATATTGTATTGTTATTATTATGATCAATGGCGGCGGTCCCATTCTTGCTTTTGCTAGTTGTTGTAATCTCTGCGCCTGTGGAGTTGGCAGTTGATCGCTCGGCAGTAGGAACCCCTGGTGGATTGTTGGTTACAGGCGGCTGATTCTGTTCCATCTCTGCCGCCCCTCCATGGCCGCCGTGGCCGGAAGAAGGATTTGCCTCCCGCAGCGCTTCGGCCATTGCGTTCAACTGTTTGTCGTCATGCTGCGTTATCTTTGGCTTTTGCAACTGCTTTTGCAGTTCGTATTGCCAATCAAACATGGAGATGCTTTGGTTCTCTACCTTTGGCAGTACAGCATTTTTCTCCCGTCCATCGGTCAGAATTATTTCTCCCATGTTGCCTCTTTCCTCTTGAATGCCGTGGCTGTGGAACAGGTACGTACCGGGATATTTCCACTTTGCCTCGATTATCGTGGCGTCACCAGGCCCAACTGGAAATGTCTGTGCGTGTATTGGATTGTTTGAAACTAGGCCCGATGGGTATGCCATGAATGTAGCGCTATGAAGATGGAATTGATATGGTATGGTGGTTCCAATGTTTATGACATATAGCCGCACAAGCTCGTCGTAATTGGCTTTTATCGGGTGGGATACATACTGGTCTGCATAGCCATTAATGGGATAGTACTCTGCTTCAAAGTTCATGATATTTTTGGTGTCATATTCGCCCATCACCATTACAAATTCCCTTGCAGGTTGCAATGGCTTGTCCTTTGGGTCGACTATCATCGCGCCATACATTCCCATCCTTATGTGAAGTGACGTAGGATATGCGTGGCAGTGGTACATCAAGAGTCCTGCAGGTGCTGCTGTGATATTGTAGATGTATGTCTGATTGGGCATGACCTGCGGCTCAACGCCGTCATTTAGGTCATCATGATTTCCGTGAAAATGAATGGTATGCGGAATAGGAGTCTTGTTGATAAATTTGACAGATATGTTGTCTCCTTCCGTGAACCTGAGAGGTGGTGCTGGCGCGGTTCCATTAAACGTCCACATTTTAACTGTCTTTCCCGGGGCAATTTCAATATCTGCATCCTGCGCGACTAAAGTAATAAACCGTTTTTTAGAGCCTGTCCCTTCCGCCACTTCTGCTCTTCCTCGAATATCTGCTTCTCCATTATTCAGAAATATTAGGCCAATTGAGACACTAGCGATAAGGGCCAGACACATTGGAGCAACAAATGTTTTCCAGTTAATCGAATACATGATCATATTCGACAGTATTGTGATTAAGCTCTTTCTAAGAATGAAATATTATAACTTGTACCTGCCTTGGAGAACTCGCAAATGGTTATGATGATTCACAACGCCGTGCGATGCTATATGGTCACAAACGTTACGCCATGTCATGATAAATTTGAACAGAATACCTCTCGCTTGCGTAGAGTACAAAGAAACTAAACTTCTGTTCCGTGTCCTACCTTCACAATGAAACCACAACTCATCTCTGGCTTGAACTTGCCTTCAATTAACAAGCAGTTTCTAGAATACAAATAATATTTGCAATCTTTGCATTGAAAGCCGGCTGCGCCTTTGTTAATGATATGGCCTTCTTTGTACTTCAATTTCCTGCCAGCTTCCTTTACATACATCCAGACAATATCGCCAGGCAGCATTCCTTCGCCTTTCGGTGAAAAGAATTTTGATACGCCCTTTTCGTTATTAATTTTACCTTTGACTACGTGGCATTTGCCCTCATCACCCAAGTTAAATTTGCATTTGACACAAGACTGCCGCTGTCGTGGTTCATTTGTTGAATAACCTGCTTCATTTTTCGAGATTTTCCTCTTTTCATAGATTACTTGAAGAAAGAAGGCATCAGCTACCGACATTTCCCGCTCGTCTTGCGATCCTTTTGCCTTTGCATCGGCAGACTCTTTTGCTCCCACCGAGTAGGGTTCAAGTAGGCGTTATTTTTCTGCTGCTTTCCGATTATCAATCTCATAGGTAATGACGTTAGCCTCGGCATGTCGGAGAGCTACACCGTCTCAGCCATCATCCGCTCAACACAACATAACTCATTAATATAAAATTCGCATATATAAAAATCATAATCTTCAATGACAGGCAAACCGGTAAGATGCGGCGTCTGCGGAAAGGCAATGGAATCCAAGTCTGCGCGGACTAGGCATTTGGATCAGGTTCATCGAATAGCGGTGGATGAACCTGCAGCGGGCCCAAACCCTGAAGAGCGTTGATAGCGAGCTGAGGGTATGCAAACGCACGACATGAAAATCTATTCGACGATACTACAGGTAAAGGTTAACTCGTTTAAGTTATTTCTATAGATATCCAGTATGAGCGAAGATGTTAGAAAAGACGAGGAAGCAAAGAAACCACAAAGCGCGCCAGCAGAGCTGAAACAGAATCCTCACGATAACACAAAATCCAACAAGAAGGATCTAGAGCATTTGGAGAATCCTAAAGAAGGGTCTGGCTAGGCGCAGTACTGGATGAATGAAATAAAAAACCAAGCTACCGTTAGCAATTGTGCCTGCCAATAACCATTTTGCAGAGCACGGGCCGGGCGCTGCCAATTTAACACTAAAAGCTGCTGGGTCAAAAGGAAGCGGCTGGATTGATTCAGGACAAAAACTCCATTGCCCATCTAGTAGCCACCAATAAGGAGGTCATTATAAGAGATAAGAGGAGTCAAGAGGCAACTGGAGATGCACCGGCCAGGGTTTTACCTCTCCCCAATAGCGGCAATTCCTGACGGTTATTCGGGATTGAGGAATGGTATTTTCGATATACTCTCAAGACTCTAGGGTCTTGTTGCACGAGTCTTAACTAGCTAAATGTGCTAGATGTGGTACAGTTAGGTTGACATCACCTGCGCCCCCTGCTTCCGCGTATCTGGTTGTCCTCCACAACACTACTATCTTGCAAGGGGGCGCAGTTCCTCTTTCTTTATCCCATTGGAAAAATCCAATATAACAATCAGCGGGAGCGCCGATGCGGTGTAAATAATAACAAATGACGTCATATCCGAACTTGCAGTTAGCCACTTCGTAATATCCGCGCTCATCCTAACCCTGCAGTGTCTGGACTTGGCATCACTCACTCGACTGAGCGCGGGTATTTTTTTCGTCATTATCTTTCAGGGAGAGGAGTGTATTTGCGGCAGAGAAACGCAGCGATGCAAGCGCAAAGTGCTTTGGCAAGCAAGCTCCTGATGGGTGGATGGCGGGAGAAGCTGACGTGACGGCTGCGAGTCAAGGAACACTGTTACCGATCAATGGTCAAGAAGGATTAAAACAATTTTTGCAGAAAGATGATACGTATATGGCGGGTTTGGGAAATGTAATAGGCCAGCTTTTGGTAGGTGCAGCAGCTGCCTTTCCCACGCTTGGTCTAATTGCAGGACTGTTGGTATTCGGAGTTGTTTTTGTAAGAAAGTCGGGATTGAAAGAAAAACAGTAGAGGTAGGGATTTCTTGTTGTAATGCGTGACAGAGGGCAGGGCCATTAACAATTCGTGTCATTAAGCCAGACAGTACTTTACTGTATGTTTGGTAAGGTTGGAAAAGTAGGTTCTTTGTTGCTTTGTGGCAAATTGGCATATGAGAAGGAAATGCTCCGGCCGGGATTTGAACCCGGGATCTCCGCCTTGAGAGGGCGAAATGCTTAACCGGACTACACCACCGGAGCTTGCCACCACTGCATTTCGCTCTTCATAAAAATGTAACTTTGTATATATCAAGCCCGAAAAGGAAATAATCTACTGTATGCACAATCCGGAATGTGCATTGCTCGTGGAGGATGTCTGATTGATAACCCGTGGCTCTGCTATCTTTCAGTCTACAAAAGATGTGGTGTTTGACGCCCTCTTGCAGTCTTGCAAGGAAATAGGCGCGGATGTCAAGAGTGTAGACCGGACTGCGTACAGAATCGACGGCAAGACCGGCACGATGTGGCTGCAGAACCGGTTTTCATTCCCTTTCCAAGCACGCCTTGCAGACGATGACGGCCAGGGCGTGCGGCTGGAAATCTATGACTTTTTTCCTTTTGCTCCTGACAAGCGGTTTATTGACAAACTGCTGAAAAAAACAGTAACCAAGATTCCCGGAAGCAAGTTTCAATACAACCTAGATTGTGTAGATCAGCCAATCAATGCGCCTGCAGTTCAGATGCAAACGCCTACTGCACCTGCACCTGCGGCTACAGTCAACAAGGGGCAGTTGATGGCAGACGCGCGCATGATCCAGACTTTTGAATACCATCTACGCGGTGCGACAGGCGATGACGCAAGGGTGCAGGGCGCAGACAAACTTGTCATTTTGCCTCCAGAACGCGGCAACGTCTTGAATCTGTACAAGGGTTCATCCCTTATCTTCAGCATCGCTGCCGGCTCCGTTGAAAAAATGACGCCCGTCATGGAAGAAAAGAAGGGTTTGCTAGGGAGCAACAAAAACCTGGTGCTTGACATCCTCTACAACGACGGCAGCGGCGCGCGCACCGTCCGCGTGGACATTGACGATGAAAAAGGAGGCGAAATAGTCGAAAAGGTGGACAGGTTCCAGAGAATCGAAAAGGAACAGGCTGTCTTTTTTGATTTCGAGTATCTTGAAAACGGGCAGTGGGTGCCTGACAGAATCTACCCTGCTACGCTGTTTCTTGCCAAGTCTGAAAAACTTATCCAGCTGACTCAGGATACCGCCGGCGTGTTCTCTAAATACTACCGGTGGGTAAAGGCGTTGACCAACATCCGCGTCCTGTCTTACAATTTCGAGACACATGCGGTCGACGCAATGGCCCTTGAAACCGTACAAGACGTAATCGTGATGAACAAGAGAAAAGAGTCCGTGTCAAGGTCTTCTGGGACGACGTCAAGTTATGGAAGGCGGACGTTTGCAACGGGAAATTTTCAAAGCTCCCGGGAAACCACCACCGTCACGATAGGCGACGTGGCCTTCATGTACAACGGCGCTCCGCGCATGACCTTTGTAGAGATGGAAGACCCTGACGGCCTTGCAGCTCTTGCGCGCGAGGCAGTTAAAAACTCAAAGACCATCTTTAGGTTGAAACAGCCCGCCAGCCCGAGCCTTGCCGCGCCGCAGGCCGCCGGTGCCTGCCCAAAATGCAACGCCCAAAACCTGCCCGGCTCTAACTTTTGCAGCAAGTGCGGCACGCCGCTTGTTTGACAATATTTTTATCGCCTCTCTGTCAACCCATATATCGTAGCCGATGGGCATCCCTGAAAAGATCAAGGCCATACAGGACGAGATCCACAAGACCCAGATAAACAAGGCGACCGAGTTCCACGTCGGCCTGCTCAAAGCCAAGATAGCCAAGCTGAAGCGGGAGCAGGAGGCGAACATCCACGGCCGGACCATGCATACGGGAGGCGAGAACGCCGGCTTTGACGTCCGAAAAGCAGGGGATGCCACCGTCGTCCTGATAGGTCTGCCAAGCGTCGGCAAGTCAACTCTTCTGAACAGGCTGACAAATGCCAAGTCCCGCGTCGCCTCGTACCAGTTCACGACGCTTACCGCAATACCGGGCATGATGGACTATCGTGGGGCGAAAATCCAGGTGCTCGACCTGCCCGGTATAATCGAAGGCGCTGCCGCCGGCAAGGGCTTTGGCCGGCGCGTCATCTCCGTCGCAAGGGGCGCGGACCTCGTACTTCTCATACTAGATGTCTTTCAGCCGCAGCACATTGGCTTGCTGAAAAGGGAGCTTGCAGAGGCCGGGATAAAGCTGGACGAGCGGCCTCCGGATGTAGTCATCGAAAAAACCTCGACGGGCGGCCTGTCGGTCAACTGCCAAGTGCCTATAAAAATGGAGGAGAGGATGGTCAAGGAGATTGCCCGGGTGTACGGCATCCACAACGGCAGGATAATTATCCGCGAGCCGGGCCTCACCGACGACCAGCTCATCGATGTGTTTTCCGAAAACCGTGTGTACCTAAAGTCGCTCGTGCTCCTCAACAAAATAGACCTCGTCAACCAGGGGTTCATTAAGGAGGTCCAGTCGCAGATAGGAAACAACTTTATCCCGATTTCCGCCGACGCAAGCGTCAACATCGACGCAGTCAAGGAGGCGATATACAACAAACTCGACTTTATACGGATATACATGCGCCCCAAGGGCGGCGAGACTGACTACAAAGAGCCAATGATTATGCAGAACGGCTCGACTGTCCAGGACATCTGCAACAAGATCCACCGCAGCATGACGCGTAACTTCAAGTACGGCATGGTGTGGGGCAAGTCTGCAAAATTCGCGGGACAAAAGGTGGGACTTGACCACGTGATGTCTGACGAAGACGTGCTGACTATAGTGAAAAACCCCGGCGCCCTCTAGTTAGCCGCTGTTGCTATAATCTTGCCCCGCATGGTCGGGTGGTAAGAGCAAAAGTACTCGTACGTGCCCGGCTTGTACGCGACTATGGCCGCGTTGAAATGCTGCTCCGTCCTTAGCGGGGCAGTCTCAAAGTCCAGGATGCCTCCTGTCTTGTCTTTAATCTGGAAGTCGTGTATGACGATGTCCTTGTTGACCACGACAAGTTTTTCTGGCACGCCAACATGTGCTGAGATGCTCGGATTCGTATCGTTAAAAGTGCTCCGCTCTGCCAAGAGCAGTATGCCCTCGACGTGCGACACGTCTGCCTGCTGCGTTTCTTTTGTCAGGTTGCCTATGGCCCACAGGCTGCCAACTGCGATGCACGAGATCGCCACGACGGCAATGACGTTGTTACGCAGGGACACCGGGATTGCTTGACATGATTGACCTAAATTCGTTTTTGTTTACCAAGATAGTAGAAAAACAAAAAAAGAAACGATCTGCATTCGTAGAACGCAGTCTAGTTTGCCGGATTGTCGCTTGTAGCTGCGCCGTTGACGACTTCGGCGGTCGCGAACCTCGGTCCGATCTGCGTGACTCGGATCTTGGCGTTCTGGCCCACCTTACCGTCCTTCACAAAGATGACAAAACCCTGTATCCTTGCGATTCCGTCTCCCTTGCGGGATATTTCCGTGATTTGAACATCGTATTCCTTGCCCGCTTCTACAGGCTTGGGACCGAAGTTATCTCTTCTTCCGTAACTCATACGTAGGGTGCGCAAACACTGTTCCCTATATAAACTATAAAAGCTTGCGTCAGGAGCCCACTCTCATGCCGTCGTCGCATATAGACCGCAGGCATTCTATCGCGGAAAGCACCGCAAGGTAGCTTGTCTTCGGGTTGCCCGGCGAGGGCATGTTGTTGACTGTGAAATGAAATTCGCCAAAGCTTCCCTTTGCGGCTATCTCGTGCTGGTTTGTAGTGAACGCGGGGTCTGCAACGATGCGGACCTTCGTCCTGTCGACTCCGATGCCTGCAAGGCTCAGGACAGCAGCGACGTTGACGTTTGCCGGAAACGCCCTGACAGCGTCCGCAGCCGTCCCTTCGTAGATGACTGTCCTCTCTTTTATCTCGTCCAGCCTGATCCTGCTAGTTTCGAAGAACGGCGCGCCTGCAAGCGCCTTTGGGCTCTTGGTCGTGGTGAGCGTCACGGAATCCAGAAGGTGCTTGACTGCCCTGATTGCATCGATGCCTGCTATGGCGCCCGTGGGCACGTACAGCCTGCGGCCTGCCTTTTCTGCCTCTTTTAGAATATCTGCAAGGAGCGCCTTGTCTGCAAGGGCGCCCACGCTCATTACCATGAGGTCTTTTCCAGCGCGCAGCACCTTTGCCGCAGACTTTATCGCCGCCTCTTGCGACGCGGCCTCGACTACAATGTCGCAGTCTGTCTTTATGAAATCGTCAAAATTGGAATATGCCGGGGGGCTTGTACTCAATTTTTGCCTTAGCGCCTGCGCGCTATTCTGTACGACATCAAAAAGCGAGGCAAGAGAAGCGTTTCTTACCGCGCCGGTGTCGACTGCGAGGGCAAGCTGGCTGCCGATGGTACCGCAGCCTATTATGCCGACCTTTCTTGCAGGCATATGCTATAGCAGTTAGTTGGTAGGCAGATGGGGGATTTTACCCTTATCCGCTTACCTTCTTCCACCGCGGCGTTCTGGCTTTTTCTGGCCTGGCAGCCTCTTTTTCTCAAAGCGCTTGACAAAGTTGTCCTTGTTGCGCCTCCTTGCTATCTTGCTTGAGCGCGGCTTGGCCTGGATTTTTGGCGTCTGTCCCCTGACCTTGCCCGCCTTTGTAAGCGATCCGTGTGTTGGCATGTATCTCCAGAAGCATTATGGAATCGAAATTTATAATTGTATTCATCATTCTGCGTATGTGTCATGAAAAAAGCCTGTCAAGCCGGGGCATTATCTGGCCAAGTATTATGGGCTCGTGCCTGACTTCCAAGTTAAATGACACCATCAAGATGTGCGTGATTTTTGATGACTTTCTTATTGGTATCGTCGCCCTCTTGACCTTGCCGTACAAGCATACGCGTACAGCGTCCTGCCGAGTTTTGGCTCAAAGGTAGCGCGCATATTCATTCTCATAAATGATTGCAGGGCCAAGATCTCGCTTTCATCCTTTGTCAAAAGAGGATTTAGGTCCTTTCTGTACGCAAAGCCAATAAGCCTCCCATTATTGCTTGCAACGCCTGCAAACCGTATGTTCTTGTCTATTTCGAGTATCCTTTGACAAAAATCGTCAACGGTACCGGACATTTTTTGCTTGTGAAACTTTGAGAATATTTCTTAAGTTTTATCCAACGCTCTTCTAGCCGGATTGGTCTTTTGCACACTATTGTGCGTCAAATGTGGCAAGTATTGCCTGTATTCTTGCAGGTCTGGGCACACATATCCTCGATTATGCTGGTTTAAATGTAGACCACATGAATCATTGTCTGTATATAGACAGACATGACAATGCTTGCAATCGACTTTAAGGAGCAGGTCCTGCGGCTGAAGAAGGAAAGAAACGCCGTTATTTTGGCACACAACTACCAGCTTCCCGAAGTGCAGGATGTCGCCGACTTTGTCGGCGATTCGCTAGCCCTGTCCAAGAACGCGGCAGCGACAGACGCCAATGTCATCGTGTTTTGCGGGGTCCACTTTATGGCCGAGACTGCATCGATACTGTGCCCCGAAAAGAAGGTGCTAATTCCAGACCTTGAGGCCGGATGCTCGCTTGCGTCTACCATAAACGCAGAGGAGCTTGCCGCATGGAAGGCTGAGCACCCAGATGCAGCGGTAGTAAGCTATGTTAACACGACTGCAGAGGTCAAGGCGCTGTCAGACTATTGCTGCACGTCCTCAAACGCTGTCAAGGTTGTTAACAGCATACCTGCCAACAAAAAGGTGCTGTTCCTGCCAGACATGTTCCTTGGCTCGTACGTCGCAGAAGTGACCAAACGCAAGAACATGTACATATGGCCCGGCGAGTGCCACGTGCACGCCGGCATAAAGGCGGAGGACATCAACAAGATGCTTGCGACGCTAAAGAACGCGGACTTTCTCGTGCACCCGGAATGCAGCTGCACGTCGTCGACGATGTATCACATGGCCAAGGGCGACCTTGCGCAAAAGGGGCACGTACTGTCGACAGAGGGCATGATGAAGCACGCCCGCACATCAGATGCCAAGCAGTTCGTGGTTGCCACCGAAACCGGCATACTGTACAGGATGAAGAAAGAAAACCCTGACAAAGAGTTCATACCGGTCAAGGAGGACGCCACCTGCCGCTACATGAAAAAGATAACGCTGGAAAAAGTCTACAATTCGCTGGCACACAACGTCTACGAGGTAAAGGTGCCCAAGCAAGTTGCAGACAAGGCGAGGCTGGCCATCGACAGGATGCTGGCCATCTCTTAACTTTTTGTTATTTTTATTATCTCTAGGCTAAAGTCGGCTGCTTTTGGCGAATGCGTGATGTAGCCCATCGAGACATAGTCCGGCTTGGCTTTTGCGTACTGCTCGATGTTTTTGTGGTTGACGCCGCCGGAAATTTCGATGATGGCTTTTTTGCGCAATCCTAATTTTGCAATGTTTTTGATTGTCTTTGCAGCCTGCGCCGGAGTAAAGTTGTCCAGCATGACGATGTCGGCGCCTGCCCTGATGGCTGCAACTGCCTCCTTCTCGCTCTTGGCCTCGCACTCTATCTTTATTGCGGCTCCGGCGCCCTCTTTTGCAAGCCTGACGCATTTGTCAGGCGCGCCGCCTGCAAGGGCAATGTGGTTATCCTTTATCAGGACCATGTCATCAAGGCGCATCCTGTGCGCCAGCCCTCCGCCGAGGACGACTGCCTTTTTGTCAAAATAGCGCAGGCCCGGGGCCGTCTTGCGCGTTGCTGCTACCTTGACCGGCCTGGCCTTGTCCGCAAGTGCCCTTGTCTCTGTGGCTATGCCACTCATCCTCATCACCAGATTCAGCGCGGTGCGCTCGGCCTTTAGTATCGCCCTTGCGTTGCCTTTGATTATCATGACGCGCCTGCCCTTGCTCACCTTTGCCCCGTCCTTGACAAGCGCCCTTGCCGAGCAGCCGCAGATGTCAAAAACGATGCCTGCCTCTTCAAGGCCGCAGACGACCGCGTTGTCCGTCTTGCAGATTATCTCTGCGCTTGCGTTCAAGTCTGCGGGGATTGTAGTATCGCTTGTAATGTCGCCTGTGCCGACGTCTTCCTGGATGAAAGAAACGAGCGCTTGCCTGACGTTTAGAAATGTGTCCAGGCTTGACAACCTTACTGGACCTTCAGCGCGTACCTGCTTGGGGCGGTTATTTCAAGTGTGCTTGCCACGAGCGACTTTGCCGGGTCAAACACCAAGATGATGCCAGACCAGTCTGGGCTAAGGTCGGTCGACTTGCACACGGGGCACACCTTGCCACTGGTGAGGGCTTTGCACTTTCTGCACGCCTTTTCTTTGGCCATCTATACTACTTGCCTCCCTTCTTGTCCTTCGGAGCGGCTCCAGGCTTGACCTCTCCTCCTGCGCTGCTGCCCTTGCCCTTTTTGATCTCTTCCTGTATCCATTCAAGGGCGCCGAGGAACGGCTGCCTGCACGTGATGCCTATCTTGCCCATGCCTGCGCCCTTGCCGAGGCTGACTGCGGTTATCCTTGCGCGGATCTTTGTGCCTATCTTTAGGGCACGGGAAGACTGGTTTGCGACGATGACTCCCTGCTTGACGTCGCTTTTCAAATAGTCGTCGGTTATCTGCGAAAGGTGTAGTAGCGCATCGGTCGGGCCTATTCTCACGAACGCGCCAAAGTCGGTGATTTCCACGACCTCGCCTTCGACTACTTCTTGCAGCTTGGGGTAGAACGTGAGCGCCTTGAAAGTGACCTTGTGGTAGGTTGCGCCGTCCCCTGCCACCAGCTTGCCAGTCGAACTCACCTCAGCGTCGGTTATCATGACCACGTAGCCGACGTCCGGCGAGAGCATACTTTCGTACTTTTCCTTGAGGATCTGTATAGCGGCATCTTTGAGAGAGTTTGTCAGTCTGCTTGGAGGAATCCTGACGACGTCGCTCATGTGCACTATGGCAAACATAATATTGTACGCGAGAAGTGGTTGACGTCAACTTTATGAACTTTTGGATTGCATAAAGTCTAAAATTTTCTACATCATCCCCCGTACCTTTGGCTTGGTTTTAAGCTGCAGGAACTCCAAAACGATGATTTAAATACGGTGTAGGCAAATTTTTCTCAAATGGTGACGGTAGATCAAGTCCTAGGTTCCCTGAAAAAGGTGGTTGACCCGGAGCTCCACAAGGACATTGTTTCCATGGGTATGATAAAGGATCTTTCAATAAGCGACGGCAAGGTCGCCTTTACTCTTGAACTCACGACGCCGGCCTGCCCGTTCAACAGCGACATCGAGCGCGACGTGCGCGCCGCCATAGCAGGCATTGGCGTTCAGGATTTGCAGATGCGCGTGACTGCACGCGTGATGGAGGGAAGGGCGCTGAACCTTGACGAACTGCTGCCCGGCGTAAAGAATATCGTGGCAGTGGCGTCCGGCAAGGGCGGAGTCGGCAAGACTACCGTCTCTGTAAACCTCGCGTTGTCGTTGGCAAAGACTGGAGCCAAGGTCGGATTGCTTGACGCCGACATTTACGGCCCAAGCGTGCCTCTGATGTTGGGGCTAAAGGCGCAGCCGGAGGTCGAGAACAACAAGATACAGCCGCCAGAGGTCGCAGGCGTCAAGGTAATCTCGATGGGCTTTTTCTACGAGCAGTCGCAGCAGGCCGGAATCTACCGTGGCCCGATTGTCTCTGGGATAGTCAAGCAGTTTCTTACCGACGTCAACTGGGGCGAGCTCGACTACCTAATAATCGACTTGCCGCCGGGGACAGGCGACGCGCCGCTTACCATAGCGCAGACGATTCCTATCACTGGCATACTCATTGTCACGACGCCACAGGACGTGGCGATGAACGTGGCAGTCAAGGCTGTCGGGATGTTCCACAAGCTAAATGTCCCGATAATCGGCGTCGTGGAGAACATGTCTTTCCTCAACTGCCCGCACTGCAACGAGCAGATATACCTCTTTGGCAAGGGTGGCGGCAAGAAAATCAGCGATGATTTCAACATCCCGTTCATAGGCGAGATACCGCTGCACCAGCACATCAGCCAGGGAAGCGACACTGGAAAACCAACCGTGCTTTCCGAGCCGCAGTCTTTTCAGGCGCAATCGTTTGAAAAGGCGGCCAAGATTATTGCCGGAAGGATAAGCATCATTGCCGCAGAGATGCGCGCGCAGGAAGAGGCAGAGGCCAAGGCTTCACAGGAAGGCGCAAAAGCCCAGGAAAAGCCGTCAGCTTAATAGCCTGACTGCTGCAACAACAGAAATAGATCTGCTTGCGACAGCAAGACCTCGACGCGCTCAAAAAGCCTTTTGGTACGCTCGTGCCTGACGCGCAGGTGACAAAGGAAAGGATTTCGACTATTGTAAAAGGTGCCAAGAAGATAATCGCAGTCGGCGACGCGACGACGGAGCGGCTGCTTGGCTTTGGCATAATTCCCGATTTGGCAATAGTGGACGGCAAAGAGCGGAGGCTCGTACGCGACTATCCAAGGCACGATGCAAAAGAAATGCACTGTACCAATCCTGCCGGCACGATTTCGCAGGCTGCCGTCGACCTCTTGAAAGAGGCGCTCCTTGAAAAAAAGCCGGCGCTTATAGTCGTGGAAGGCGAGGAGGACATGCTTGCGCTTCCTATATTTGTGATGGCGTCAGAAGGCTCTGTCGTCCTGTACGGTCAGCCCCTTGAAGGTATGGTCGCAGTCAAGATTACGGTCGCAAAAAGAAGGCAGGCTAAAGACTTAATGGACAGGATTGGCGTCGAAAAATAACGGGGTATGATGATGTGGTGGCTGAAAGATCCCGATGATTGTATATACCACTTGCTGACCCCAAAAATTTAACCGTCGCAGCCACAGCCGTCCTTGCTCATGTCGTACTTGCCGATGTTGAATTTCTTGGCACAGGCATCGCATACGCTCTTGCCATAGTCTATCTTGGCGTTGCAAAACGTGCAGACCATGTCGTCGACCTGTTTCAACAGTTACAAAAGCGCGCAGATAATTTTTAAATCTTGTGTCTATTATCGATGTAGATGTTAGTAAACTGAAATCTTGTGCATCATGACAGGATTCAAAGTACCTGTGGAGTTTATGGAAGTTATGGTAAATACCCTTACATCATAATCTCCGGGTTTGTCTGGCGTCCACGAGAAACCAACCCTTGGCTGATGGCCCGGTTCCAGCGCGATTTGCTGGAGTGCCAAATACTTGGTCAAGCCCTCAGAGTCCCTGACTTCAAGCGCTATTGTGGCAGGATAATCTACAATATCACAACCATTGTT
>NZ_CAMLDP010000044.1 GCF_946478925.1 uncultured Nitrososphaera sp.
TGCCAGTTGACTGGCTCGTGGCAATGGCTGCAGATCTTTGTCACGGTGAGAGGGAAGCCGCACGCCCTGCAGCTCACCTTGTTGAAGAAAGTCTTGTTTCTCATTTCTTAGGCCGATTGGACCGCACGGGTTTGTACCGGGGAAAACTCTAGCACCGCCCCGCCTGTTGGACTGTAGTCAAAGGCGTACCTCTCGTTGCTTGATACCGGCACCGTCTCTAGAGCGTTTTTATGGCACGACGGGCACCTTTCGACAGACCCGAGGCCAAGAAGAAGCGAGGCGCACCAAAAGCATTCGTTGCAGATGACGAAATTCACAGGGGCTATTCTTTGCGATGCGACTGTGGCTGTTGACATACGAGCATATTGTATGGCGCGCCGGATTTATTCGTCCTTGAATGCGCCCATAACGCGCAAAATGCGCAGTTTCTGCCGGGTTTTATAACCACGACGACTGGACAGGGCTGTATATCCTCTTCCTTGCGTCGTCAAGGCTGTTTCTCTCTATTATCAGGCCCTGGGTCTTGAGCTCCTCTATTGCGCTCTGGACGGTCCTGCGCGGCATCCGGGTCAGTTCCATCAGCTCTTGCTGGTCGATTGGGTGCTTGGTCTTGATGATGAAGTAGACGAATTTTGCGCCCGGGCCGCCTTCGGGGTCTTTGCGCAGGTACGAGACGCTGAACGCCGATTTTGTCGGAAAGCCTCTCCTCTGGGACTCTATCGACGACACCGTGTCGATGTGGATCTCTGCGAGGTTGACCCGCTGCCCGAATTCTGCTATCAGGGACGACTGCTGGTGCTCAAGGGGCGCCTCAAAGATGAACGTGCTTGGGGGGAACTTGGCCGTCAGTGCGCCCACAAAATTCCATTTTATCGAGCTCTTTTCGTCATAGATGCCGACGTTGACGCCCTCGTTGGCCTCAAGCACGACCTTGTCGGAGCCGAGCTTGACTGCCTCCTCCACCTTGGCAAGCGTAGAGTCGATTGAAAGCTGGTGCCTGGGGTCCTTCTTGCCTACCTTCCACTGAAAGTCGAGGCGCTTTGCCAGGATTGCGTCGGTCAGCTTTTTCTTTTGCTCGTACGTCAGGTTGAGGCTGTTCTCGCCGATTTCAATCATGTCAAACCCTACTTTTGCGGCGCTGTCGACGAATTTTTCAAACGCGTTTTCAGCCACCATGTACTCGGAAATTGTGCTGCCGGTCGAGACCCTCACGCCGAGGTCCTGGTAGAACCTTATCTTTTTTTGCAGCACGTCGTCGGACAACATGAGTGGGAGCACGCCGTAGACCTTGACCACGTCTATGAACGGGGCTATGGCCTCAAAGTTCTCCCTGTCGAGGCCCTGCAGCTTGTCGATTATGTACGTCCGGCCCTCCTTGCGGGGTTTTTTGACGTCGACCCTGTTCTTGGCGTAGTTTTCCAGCAAATTTGACGTGTATATGCAGGATCGGCGCCTATTTTGGCTTTTGCTCACATGCAGATACAGCACACAGTCGCGGTTTCAGGTCATGTTTCTGCACATAACTGCCGGATTCTGCACAGTTACAAGAGATATTAAGACAAGGCAGTCTACGTAGTGGGCATATGAACAACAAACTAAAGATCGGCATAGCGGCGGCCGTGATTGCTGCGGTCATCGCGACGTCGATACCCCTTGTACTTGACCAGCAGGCGCAGCCCCAGACGAGCGCCGAAACGGGAAATGATACTACTACTAGCACACCGGTAGCGGCATCGGAACAAAAGACACTTCGAATCGGCTACTTTCCAAACATAAACCACGCGCAGGCAGTGATAGGACTTGGCAATGGCGATTTCCAGAAGGCCTTTGGGAGCAACGTCGATGTAAAGACGCAGGTGTTCAACGCCGGCCCGTCGGCGATAGAGGCACTCTTTGCAAACCAAGTCGATGTGGCATACATCGGTCCAAACCCGGCTATCAACGGCTATGTGCAGTCGGAGGGCAAGAGCCTCAGGATCATCTCGGGGGCTGCAAGCGCTGGCGCGGTGTTTGTGGTGCGCAACGACGCAGGAATCAACTCGCCGGCCGACTTTGCTGGCAAAAAGTTTGCGTCGCCACAGCTTGGAAACACGCAGGACGTGGCGCTGAGAAGCTACCTCCTTGCGAACGGCTACAAGACCAGGGACAAGGGAGGCAACGTGGATGTCATCCCTGCAAAGAACCCGGACATTGTCACTCTCTTTATAAAGAAAGAGATCGACGGCGCGTGGGTGCCCGAGCCGTGGGGCGCAAAACTGGTAAAGGAAGCCAACGGCAAGATACTCGTCGACGAAAGGACGCTGTGGCCAAACGGCGACTTTGTGACCACGCACATCATAGCCAGGACTGACTACCTGCAAAAGAATCCGGACGTCATAAAGAAGCTGCTTGAAGCCAACATCGACGAGACCAACTGGATAAACGGCCACCCTGACGAGGCACGGGCCGCTTTCAACGCGCAGCTGAAAAAGCTCACTGGCCAGACAATCCCCGAAGACGAGTTCAAGGACGCGCTGTCCAGGCTCACCCTGACGTGGGACCCGATAAAGTCGTCGCTGTTCAAGTCGGCAGACGACGCATTCAAGCTGGGCTTCCTTGGCAAGGAAAAACCAGACCTTTCCAACATCTATGACCTGAAAATCCTGAACGAGGTGCTAAAGGGCAGGGGACTGGCAGAGATCCAGTAAAAGACGCCTCTTTTCCCTTTTCTTTTTTTAATAACCAGAAAAGTAACCTTGTTAATTCACATGGTTAATCAGAGTTATTATTTCTGGCCACGAATGATAGTTATAAGAGATGATGAAAAACAAATGGCTCAGATTCCTTCCCTGATACCGAAAGAGCTTGAAGTCCAGAGGCTAAAGCGGATCTACATATTGATAATAGTCATGGTCTCTGTGATGGCTTCTTCAGAACTAGACTATGTTGTTGACACTTCGCTGAACCAGACGATTATTCGCGACTCGGCGTTCACCCCTGCAAACTGGTGGCTGTACAGCACCTTGATAGCACTGCCTTTGGGATGGGGCATGATAGCGATATATGACAGGCGGGTCCCCATCATGAGGGGGCCGGGAAACACGCTGAATACCGGCCTCAAGGTGGCAATCATCGGGTACCTGGCGGCAATGTTTGCGATTGGAGTTAACGAGCTGTGGCATTTTTGGTTCGTCGAAGAGGTGTTTGCCGTCCCTCCGCACTGGGCCTTTAACATGGGGATATTCATGGCTCTCATGGGGTCGCTGGCATACCTTGTGAGGGTCTACGCGAGGCTCGTCGAGCTGGGCGCAGAGAGACCTGCGAGAAACCCGCACATAGCAGAGATGTACAAGCTGGCCTTGGAAGGAAGGCTGTACAGCAGGTCGATACCGTAGGAGACTCGTTGCATCTCCTCCCTTTCTTTTCTTTTATTGATGATGATAGTTTTTGTTGTTATTGTGTAACAAGTCTTCTTCTCTAACCAAGAGCAGTCAGACCGGATGTTATTTCATATGCAACAACAATGTCTTTTAAATATGCACAATTACCGCAGCGGCTCTTATAGCCTTCTTTGACATTATATTAATCTGTGAATCCAAGCAGAATGCAGGGTATGGATATCGCATCCATACTTGAAAAGCATTCTCTACCTTATGATCCAGCTACATTTTTGCAAGAACTAGAGAAAGAGCCAAGACCTCCAGAATGGTACCGTGCGAGGGCTATTGAATTTGCGTCACTGGAGCAAAAGTGCCAAAGCATCATCGCTCCTGAACGCCTATCTACACTAAGTCATGAAATATTTTCTGCCAGTCATTCTTCAGCGCCAGAAGGGAAATTGCAAGCTATACTTGCAAGGGAGCAAAATGTTATCGCTAGCGTCCTTGCAATCCATAAGGAAGTTCTACGGAACCAGAAGATGCTTCATGAGGGTGTAGAAAGAGCCAACAACAAGGGGAACCCCCAGGTTTTATAACCTCAGTAGACAGAGAGATAAAAAGAATTGATGATTTGGCAGAGCAGTTAGGATGGAAGCTTCCAAGGATTTAGTTCTGAAGAAGAAAATTTCGTGATAGAGATGCCTACTAATTTCAGCTTGGCTCTGTGTAAAACGGATCGTTTTGTAGCCCAAAACAAGGTGAGTAAATGCCCGATAAAAGCGAATTCCGAAGGAGAGCACAGAGTAATTGAACCACTCTACCTGTGCAAGCTTTCAGCAATCTTCATCAATTCTTGAAGAGGCTGGTGCCCACGAACGCCGTAAAGCGTGCCATCTTGGTCATCATAGAACCTAACCCATCCGGGCATCTTTACTGGTTCTTGTTTAACGACATTCCCATCTATTCTTACAGTGTCAGTCCCGTTAAATGGCTCCCATCCGACTCCTTTGTTGCCATTTACTGTAACCGGCTCAACTTTGGCCAGTGTTTCCGTATGATTTGTGTAATACTGAAGTTCCCGGGTCTGAAATTGAACGCTATCTTTTACCTCATCGTATTTACTGACGCTGATAACTATGGCGCCTTTGTCAATCAGTTCCTCGAATGATTCAGTATTGGGGCAAAGGGAATAATCCGTATAGAACATAATGACGCTGCCTCCTGCATAGTCAACGCCCTCCAAGTTAAATCCTGCAGGCATACTTGTCGCAGCAGGTTGTTTTACCGGAAAGTTGACGACGACAGAAGAGAGATTCTTGGGAAGACATGCATTTTCGGTAGCGGTTTTTCCCATCTCTCCAGAATTGTTCGATATGCCGCTGCGAGTTGCGTCGGCACTGAAGAGAAAACTAAAGAGCACAACCAAAGCAATTCCGCAGGCAAGACCTGTAATTACAGGTGTCGTTGTGCTGCCAGACATGCGTGTATGTATGATAGTGATAGAAAGTTCTTCATAATCAATCTTTGTCCTAGTCACCCGCATCCACCAGGATTGCTATTAGGTTGTCCGATTCTGGGAGTGTCGCTGCCACTGGAGATAAATCCAGTGCTGCCGGAGAAATGCCATGCAAAAACAACACGAATCTTCTGCAAAAAACGCGAAGGAAATCGTACTGGAGTACTTTGATGCACTAGAACGCCGGGACTTTGAATCTGCCAGAAGCTATCTGAAGGACAACATATCGTACGTGTCGCCTCTTAATTCATTTGACAATGCTGAAGCATACCTAAAGTATAATTTCAGCTTGCACCTGCCGAAATTAGATATCAAAAAGATTTTCACCGACGGCGACAATGATGTCTGCATTTTCCATGAAACGGCTCTTACCAAGCCGGCTGCAACGGTCTTTGCATCCATTTGGTGTCACGTCGATGATGGTGGGAAAATAAGTTCGATAAACGTTCTTTTTGATCCGCGACCTTTCCTTCGGCCGGAAAGATAGGTAGGTTTCAGAATCCCGGGTCAAAGCGAGCTCATTGGGATTTTAAAGCGCGCCTATCAGGACTGCTTTGCCCCCTTGCCGTGCCTCTTTTTCTTTAATTGATTATACCCTGCTATCATGATAAACTGCAGACTTTAAAAATAATAGTGCACTAGTCTAGCACACACACAGAAGCATATGGAGAAAAAAGCTGGAATGGCAATGTTTGTCATAGGAATCGTCATACTTTTGGGCCAGAGCAAGGTAATTCCATTTCTTTACGCCTTTCCTCTGATTTTCCTCTCAAGGTTTGAGTATCCGGCGTATATGACCGACTACTTTAACCTAGTGCCTGTCCTGTCTCTTGGCCTGTCAACATTCGCCACAATTCTGATCATATCAGGGGTAGTAATCTTTTACCGAGCTTGCAAACAGAATAGCAGCAACACAGGACCATTCGTTTTTCAGGACAAAAAATGAAAGAGACGTTATATCCCAAAGTGTGTCATCCTGTGAGTATAGAGCTCCCCACTGTAAGGGGTAAAGAACCCGCAGATCTCGCAGGTGAGCATCTCCATTTTAGATGGAGGAAGTACTCGCCTATCGTAAACGTCTCTCCAAGTTCTATTACTTCATAGTCCTTGAACCTTGATATGTTTGATTTCAAAAATGACCCTAGAATCGACTTTATCGTTCCTTTAGAGATGTTGGCAAGACGGTCAATGCGGATTTGACTTTCTTCTTCCCCTGCTCGTTCTTCTTCTCCTTTCTCTTTGACGTGCAAAGTTATCAGGTCTCGGGCAACATTCAGGCCCTTACTTTCTTCCGTGAATTGCGTCTTTTGCCGCTCCAATGCAGAATACAGATATTCATAGACCTCTTTGGCAAACTGGATGCTGTCGTCCGATATGCAGGTTATGATCAGGCTGCTACTACTACCACTGTCTTCAGTCACTTCTATTCTCTAATATCCTCAAGGTGTCTATTCAGGTTTTCAGAGATATAATCGTGGACTGAACGATGACAGGGTTATGATCAAAATCTCTCAGAAACGCGACTAATGATGATGGCAAGTTATATCCTTCTGGTGCGAAAATAGTCCGATGGAGAGCCCGCCACTCTGGATATGGGCTGTAGTAGTAGCAGGCATCGTTGCATCCAAGCTCTTGCTGCGATGGTCCAAGTTGCGCCGGCTGGCAAGGCTGAGTGGCAGGCATTAAAAAAGCCGTTAAAGAGCTGTAATTGCAGTCCTCATTATTTTAAAGACTAGACGTTTTTGTATATACGCAATAATAGAAAAGATCACGCTTTGGGTCGGCGTTTTTTCTTAAATCCTGTTTCAGCGTTTGCATCCGCTTCTGCTTCTGCTTCTTGTTCAGGATGCCCTTCGCTATAAGTGTGCTCAGGGTTGTCGTCCAATGGAGCGCCATATTCAAACCCTTGATCTTCAAACTCCTCGCTCTTTTCAAACTGCTCTTGGTCCTGCAATTCATCATTTTCATCGCGCATTTCTTGCTTTTCTGCCGAATCGCCAGAGCTCATTTCAGTTACACACATGAAAGTATACGCACTGCCAGTACTTACGCGATCGGATACGAAGTAAAGAAGGAAGAAAGTGGTGCGGGGGGTGGGATTTGAACCCACGAATCCCTAAGGAATGAGGTGTCCCAGTTGGTCGAACATCTGAGCATCGCGCCAGATAATTTTATCCGGTCTCACGCCTTTGACCAGGCTGGGCGACCCCCGCCCGTGCGGGGTATCGTATCGACTAGAATAATATCCTTTGTGCGCCCGCTCTATTCTATCTTGATAGAGACGCCCGAGCCCGATTTTTTCCGCAGTTTCAGCGCGACTTCCAAGACTCCGTTTTTGTAGGTTGATGTAGCAGTCTTGGGGTCCACCGGCTCTGGCAGGTCCACCACCTTGCGGTAGCGCGGCTCGCCCGTCACCGACTCTATCGTGACCGAGTTATCGTCGGCTGACAGGTGCAGGTCGTCCTTGTTGACGCCTGGAAGTTCCGCGACGACGCGTATGTCGTCAGAGCCTTTTATCACGTCCACGAGCGGCTCGCGCTCTTCCTTGACTGCAAGACCGCCACCGAGGAGGTTCGGAAAGGCGTCGATGTTGCCGAACTTGCGCACCTGCGGCTTGCCGTCCTGGCCTATCTTGACCGAATAACCGTAGACTATGGGCCCCATCTCGCGTACCGTCGAGCCGTCGTCCAGCTTGCGCTCCTTGACAAGGTTCTTCGGAACCTGCTTTTCAAAGTTCTTGAAAGCCTCCGCCATCATCTTGTCCATGTCGCGCATCATCTCGTCCACGTCCGGAAACCACGCTCTACGCCTCTTGGAAAACCACTCGTCAAATGGGGATGACATATCTCTGTATTCGCCGGTAAAATAGCAAAAATTCTATTAAAGCATTTCACTTTTCGCCGTCATCATCATCATTGTCCAGGGCCCTGTCGAGCTCCTTCAGGAGCGACTTTTGCCTTTCCGATAGTTTGGTGGGCACCCTGACGTTCAGCTTTACCACCACGTCGCCCTTGCCCGATGCGCCATAGCGCGGAAGCCCCTTGCCCTTTAGCTTCAAGAGCACTTCAGGCTGCGTCCCCTGCGGTATTTTCAGTTTTTCCGTGCCGTCAAGCGTCGGGACCCTCACCTCGGTGCCAAGCGCAAGGTCGGTGTACCTGACGTCAAGCCTGTAGAGCAGGTGGCCGTCTTCAAGGCGCTCAAACTGTTGGTGCGGTTTCACATGCAGGCGCACGACAAAGTCGCCGGGTATCCCCGACTCGGACGCCTCGCCCTCTCCCCTCAGCTGCATCGCCATGCCGTCCTCGACTCCCGGCGGTATCTCTATCTTTAGCTTTTTCATTTTTTGCACCTTGCCAGAGCCTCTGCACGTTCCGCAGGGCCGCTCGATTATCTGGCCCCTTCCCTGGCACGTCCTGCACGGCTCGACTGTCACGGAGGTGAAAAACCGGTTCTGACCGCCGTACACGCGCTGCACCTGCCCCCGGCCGTCGCAGACTGTGCACTTGCGCGCCTTCGTGCCAGGAGCCGCGCCAGAGCCTCCGCACTCGCCGCACCTGTCGAGCCTCGGGACCTCGACTTCCTCCTTTTTGCCCCGGAGGACATCCTCAAGCGAAAGCTCCATGTCGTAGACGAGGTCGCGCCCCTTGCGCCGGCCACCAAAGCCAAACACGTCTGCCCCTCCAAAGCCAAAGCCCCCGCCCCGGCCAAAGAACTGCTCGAAAATATCCCGGAACCCTCCAAAGCCTCCCATGTCTCGGAACACCTCCTCAAAGTTGGCCTCCGAGCCGCGGAACACCTCCTCCGGTCCCACGTGGCCGTACGTGTCGTAGCGCTTGCGCTTTTCGTCGTCGGAAAGGACTGCGTAGGCTTCAGAGATTTCCTTGAACCTTTCCTCCGCGCCCGCGTCCTTGTTGCGGTCGGGGTGGTATTGCAGCGCAAGCTTGCGGTAGGCGCTCTTGATGTCGTCCTTGCTTGCTGCCTTTGGGACGCCGAGGACCTCGTAATAGTCCCTTTTATTGCTCATGCAGGGTCACCGGGAAGCAGGATGGAGTGCAAAGGGAGTGCATCATCACGGCTGCGCGCCTGCCGGACCACCGGCCTGCTGCGGACCGGGGGAAGGACCTGCCCCTGCCGACGCCTGCTGCTGGGCGCCGCCAGCGGCAGAGCCGGCATTCCTGTAGGCTTCGGCGCTCACCTCGGCAAGGATGTTCTTTAGCTCCTGCACCTTGGCCTTGATGCCCTCGAAATTGTTGCTCGAAATTGCATCCCTAAGCTCCTGCGCGGCCTTGTTGACCCGCTCGGCCTGCTCGGGCTTTATCGTGTCCTTGAGGTCCTGCTTCACCAGCTTTTCCGCCGCGTACACGAGGTTGTCGGCCTCGTTCCTTGCCTCGGCCTCGTCCTTTTTCTTCCTGTCCGCCTCGGCAAACTGCTCCGAGTCCCTCTTTAGTTTTTCAATGTCGTCCTTTGAGAGCTTGTTGTTAGCGGTGATTGTGATTTTCGCTTCCTTTTGCGTTGCAAGGTCCTTTGCGGCCACGTTGAGTATGCCGTTTGCGTCGATGTCAAACGTGACTTCAATCTGCGGCACGCCCCTAGGCGCCGGCGGTATGCCAGAGAGGTTGAACATGCCAAGCGAGACGCAGTCAGACGCCATCGGGCGCTCGCCCTGCACCACGTGGATTGTCACCGCGGTCTGGTAGTCTGCTGCAGTCGTGAACACCTTGCCCTTTTTGGTCGGAATCGTCGTGTTGCGCTCTATCAAGGGCTCTTTTAGCCCGCCAAGCACCTCCACACCGAGGGTGAGAGGCGTGACGTCTACAAGCAAAATGTCCGTCGAGACGTCGCCGGCAATGATTGCGCCCTGCACCGCTGCGCCCATCGCCACTGCCTCCATCGGGTCGATGCCGCGCTCTGGCTCCTTGCCCATGACGCTTGCGACAAACTCCCTCACCATAGGCATCCTAGTCGGGCCCCCGATGAGGATTATCTTGTCGACTTCCTGCGGCGTCATCTTGGCGTCCTGCAGCGCCTGGAGCATCGGGTGCCTGCACCTTTCCACAATCGGTCTCATGAGCTCCTCCAGCTTTGCCCTGGACAGCTGCAGGATGAGGTTCTTTGGCCCCGCCTGCTGGTCGTACGCAAGGAACGGCAGGTTGACTTCGGTGGTGACGACGTTTGAAAGCTCTATCTTGGCCTTTTCTGAGGCCTCGCGCACCCTCATCATGGCGGCCTTGTCGTTTCTGATGTCGACGCCGGATTGCTTGCGGAATTCTTGCACCACAAACTCGACGAGGGTGTTGTCCATGTCCGTGCCCCCAAGCTGCGTGTCGCCGGACGTGCTCTTTACCTGGAAGACGCCGCCTCCCATCTCCATTATCGTCACGTCGAGGGTTCCGCCGCCGAGGTCAAAGACCATTATCTTCAGGTCCTTGTGGGCCTTGTCAAGGCCGTATGCAAGCGACGCCGCCGTCGGCTCGTTGATTATCCTGACCACCTGCAGGCCGGCTATCTCGCCCGCATCCTTTGTCGCCTGGCGCTGGTTGTCATTGAAATACGCAGGTACCGTAATGACCGCGCGGTCGACCGCCTCGCCGAGGAACGCCTCTGCGTCGCGCTTTATCTTTTGCAGTATGAACGACGACACCTGCTGCGGCGTATAGTCCTTGCCCCAGACGCGGAACTTAAAGTCAGTCCCCATCTTGCGCTTTGCAGCAATCACGGTCCCTTCCGGGTTTGAGATCATCTGGCGCCTCGCCGGCTCGCCCACGATGAGCTGCCCTTCCCTTGTAAACGCCACCACGGACGGGAACGCTTTGCCGCCCACGGACGTGCCCTCCGCGGCCTGTATGATTGTCGGCTTGCCTCCAATCATCGCTGCCGCGGCAGAGTTGCTAGTTCCAAGATCAATACCTATGATTTTTCCCAATTCTTATTCCTCTCCTGCGCCACCGTTATTGGCAACATCGCTATTTTTAACTATCTTTCTTGCGACTTCCACCATGCTGGGCCTGAGAACCTTGCCGTTCAGCATGTAGCCGCGCCTTATTTCGGTCGTGACGGCGTTTTCCTGTACGTCTGCCCGGGGCGAGAACGCTATTGCGTCGTGCACGCTAGGGTCAAACGGCGTGCCCACGGCCTCAATCGGCCTCACGCCCTCTGACGAGAGGAGCGAGTCGATGTTCTTGAGTATGCCTTCAAGGCCCTCGATGACTGCCGGCTCGCTCTTTTTCTTGGCGCCCTCGATTGCGCGCTGGTAGTCGTCGCGGATGTTGAGGAATTTCAACAACAATTCTGCCTTTATCGACTCGACTCTTGAGGCGGAATGCTTTTCCATCTGCTTGCGGTAGTTGTCAAAATCGGCCATGAGGTACTTTAGCTTGTTGAGGTTGCCCTCCGCCGCCTCCTTTGCGGCCGCAAGTTCCTTTCTCAGAGTCTCTGTCTCTTCGGCCTGCTGTTGCGTTTCCTCATCATTCTCTTCTGCTGCTGCCACCATAGGGTGTCACCAGCCATTACCGGTGCCATTGAACAATAATTAGATTGCGCCCAAAGGAATAATAGCGCAATTTGAGAAGGGAGCTGGCGTGTCAGCAGCAGGCGACGACGATGAACTTGAGGCGATAAAGCAGAAAAAGATGGCAGAACTCCAAAAGGTTGCCGCCGAAAAGCAGGCGCTGTCCTCGATAACGCAGCCTGTCCACCTCAGCGATTCCAACTTTTCCGGTGAGACGGCCAAGTATCCTCTCATGCTCGTGGATTTTTGGGCGCCTTGGTGTGGCCCGTGCAGGATGGTAGCGCCCGTCATTGATCAATTGGCCAAAGAGTACGCCGGCAAGGTAGTGTTCGGCAAGGTAAACGTCGACGAGAATCCCATAATCTCAAACACGTTTGGGATTGCCAGCATACCGACCATGATGGTGTTCAAGGGCGGCAAAGTGGTCGACGTGATGATAGGCGCCATGCCAAAGGGGCAGATAGAGATGAAGCTAAAGCAGCACCTCGACAGCAGCGGCAGTTCGACAATATACGGTTAGAGAAGAAAAAGAGAAGAGAAAAAGAGGACGTCCGCACTTTTCTTTTAGTTTATTCCCAAGTGCGGGAAGGATGCAACGCTTACGCCCAGTTCGCCCTGGATCTTGCGGATCTTGCCTGCGTATTCCCTCATGCGGCTCGCATCGCCCTGTACCTTGGCGATCCTGTAGCCCTTCCATGCCTTGCGCAGTGCACCCCAGCTCTGGCCGGTCGTAAAGTTGCTTCTTGCTGCTGCTTCATTGTGAAGCGACATTATGGCTGTCATGATGAGATAGTTCCTAGTTGGTACTTAGAGCCAATAGTCAACTTTTGACGATTATCAAGTAAACAAGGTTGACATGATAGTAGCGATTGAGGCGGTTTTTTGGAAATTTTAGTCAATGAGAGCGTCCACCTCACATATTTTGCAAGTTTCTGAGCGCCTCAATAATACTATCGCGCTAACGTTTTAATCATCCGGGTCCGTGCAATGAGAAAGTAGTGGGCATACTGAAAAAGAGGGAAGAAGACAAGGAGGAAAAGCAAAAGGCAGTAGAACGCTTTTACGCGCTCCTCAAGGCGCTCATGGACGAGCTGTTTGAGCACGCGCAAAAGAGCAAGCACATAAAGATGCCCAAGAACGTTTCGTTCGGCCTCATATACGACCAGCGCGACAACATCCTTTTCACCGGCTCTGACAGCAAGACGGGAAAAAAGATGTACCTCTACAACGTGCGCATAATCGGCAGGATGTTCGAGGAAAAGCGTGAGCAGATGCTTGCCGATCAGACCACGCAGACGCTTTTCAGCTGGATTGCCGACGTCTGCTCGATATACATCAGCCCGTTCGTCTACGACTATGTGGTGAACGTGCAGCACCGTGGCGAGGGCACGGCTGAAAGGACCACCAGACAAATAGTGCGCAGCTTTCTGGACAAATTGACAAGCGAGCCGGAGCTAAAGTACGTGCTTGATATGATACGTGACTCTGAAAAAGCTGATCAACAATAGCTGACGAATGCGCCAAGCATGGTTGGCGAGCGCGCAGATAATCGATTCACGCTTTTTGTCTGCATGGAAGAAAAGCTGCGCTGCAACATCTGCAACGAAGTCATTGATGTGGCCGAGGTCGGCCAGCACGTCACCGGCAGGAACCACGCGGTCAAGAAAAAGGTCGCCGAGTTCAACGAGATGAACGCGCAGGTTGGCAGCAGGAGAAGCTACGATGGCGACACGTCCGTCGTCAACTCTTGGATAAGGGGCCTGTACGCCCGCGACTATTTGTCGTCTGGGCAAACGTGACACGCATCGTTCTTTCAGGCAGTATGCTCTTTTTATAGAGCATTATTCTATAACGCCTATAGCCTCCGGCGTGTCCTCCGTGACAGGCACCACAGGATGACGGCTCGCATAAAGCCCGGACGGATCGGACCACTTGTCGTTGCGATAGTCGCTAGCCTGTTCGTATCCTTTTTCGCAAACGTCGCGCTGGCCTCTTTTGCCACCGGCTCAACTGGCGGAGGGAACAATAATTTTCCATGCAACTGCGTGATATTTCGGATGGATGATGTTACTGACGACAACCGCGCCATGCCGGCAATGGCAGTGATGGATGCATTCATTTCAAGGAATCAGGACCTCTCGCTTGGCATAATCATGAACAACTTTGGCAACAACTCCCAGCTGCTCAGCAAGATCATCGAGGGGCGCAACAAGGGCCTTTTCGAGCTGGACATCCATGGCTGGAACCACGTGGACTATTCAGCGCTGAGCCAGGACATGCAGGCAAGCACTATGGCGGCGGCAAAAGAAAAGATGTACAAGTTGTTTGGCGAAACTCCAAGTGTCTTCATCCCCCCTTTTAACAGGTTCAACGACGACACGATCAAGGCGATGGCTCGCACCAACCTGACTATAATCAGCTCAGACGTGACCCATGACAGTAACGGCAGCATGTATTTCGTGGCCTATGGAAATGCTGGAAGAAGCCTGCAGGCAGAGGTATCCCGCCTGCCTGCAGCAACCTATTTTGGCGTCGTAGGCAGCGACGAGAAGACCTGGACGAATCTGTCAGAAACGCAGATCATCTCTCAGGCCAAACTCAGCATTGCAAAATATGGTTATGCCGTCATACTCCTGCATCCACAGAGCTATTTGCTAACAAAGAATGGCAGAACTACAAACACACTGGATAACATAGCAATAAGCGAGCTCTATGGCTTGATAGACTCGTTCTCGGCGCAGAACGTGCGCATCACGACCTTTAGCAAGACAGTCCAGTTCAGGCCGCAGGTGTCAATAGTGCAGGCAAAATTCGGCGGTGAAGACTATGACGTGACAGGAAAATCGTCGTACGCAAAGGTGACTTTTGTCAGTATAGTCCCTGGGAGATCCATACAAGTTGGCGTCGAGGGCCAGGGCAGGCTGGAGCTGACCCTTACAAAGGGCATGATAAGCGATGTCTATTCTGTTTCTGTTGCCGACTACGAAAAAGAAGTCCAGTTCCAGCAGCAACATGACGCCTTTGGAGCCACAGTAGTCTCGTTCGACGTGCCTTCCGGCGCACACAGTTTCAGCATATCAGGCGCACAAGTCGTCCCAGAGTTCCCATCGCCGCTTATTGCGATAGCAGTAGCAAGCGCGCTTTGTCTGATTGCGGCGAAAAGCAGAAGGCTTAGGCGTAGTTGCCCTTGATAGACGATTTGGCGCCGCACGCCTCGCAGATTAAAAAGCCAAGTTTCTTGTTCTTTTCCGTCCGAGTGTCGGGGCTTCCACACACGGGGCACGTCACATAGTCCTTGACGTAGCGGTCGAGGAGCGCGGCAAACGAAGACGGTGACTTGCGGCCAAGGAAGTGGACGCGGTCGCCCTGTATGTAGCCGGCCGAGGCAAGCTCCTTGTTCAGGTACAGGAGCAGTTTTTCAGGGTCGCGCCTAAGGGCCTTTGGGAACTCCATAAAGTTGCGGAATATGGTGTTCTTGCCGACCCAGATTATCTGGGGCTGCGGGATCTCTAGCCTAGAGGTAGCCTTCCTGGCACCGGTTCCCAGCTTGTCCTGCAGGCGCTTTAGCAGCGCTTCATAGTCGGCGGCCTTTTGGGCGCTCACGCAGGAATGGTCGCATTTCTGTTTAATTAATGTATGTTGCTGATTGTGACTGTGCGATTAGAGGATATAGGAGAGGGCGTGTTTCCAGTGGAAACTACCGAACACGGGCTAGTTCTTTTAGGTATGTGCTACCTTATAGCACCTCATCAGCGTGTTCCCCACCTGTTATTCCGAATGTGCAAGAGTGCAGGTATGAGCATCCACGATACCACGAACTGGCTCAGCATGCTCATCAGCACGTTGTACTTCC
>NZ_CAMLDP010000045.1 GCF_946478925.1 uncultured Nitrososphaera sp.
CGGGTGCTCCACCTGCAAGCGGGAGTTTATCTCGATAAAGTAAAAGTTGCCTTCCGGGTCGCGCAAAAACTCTGCCGTTCCTGCGTTCAGATAGTCGACTGCGGCTGCTGCCCTTACCGCTATCTCGCCTATCCTTTCCCTGGTCTTTTGGTCGACTACGGGCGACGGCGACATCTCGATGAGTTTCTGGTGCCTGCGCTGTATGGAGCACTCGCGCTCAAACAGGTGCCTTCCGTTGCCGTGCGAGTCGCGGATTAACTGAAATTCGATGTGCCTAATCCTCTGCAGGTATTTCTCTACAAACAGCGCGGACTTGCCAAACGCGGCCTTGGACTCGGCAGACGCCATCTCGAATTCCTGGCGCAGCTGCTTTTCGTCTTTGCAGAGCCTGATGCCCCTGCCTCCGCCTCCAAATGCCGACTTTAGCATGACCGGGTAGCCTGCCTCGTGCGCAATGTTTGCGGCCTTTTCAACGTCGTCTACCGTGCCGTCGCTTCCCGGAACGGTGGGGACTTTGGCCTTTTTCATGACGATCTTGCACTTTATCTTGTCGCCCGTAACGTCCATCGCCTTTGCGGTCGGGCCGATGAATATGATTCCGTTCTTATCACACATCTCGGGGAAGTTCTCGTTCTCTGACAGGAATCCATAGCCGGGGTGGATTGCGTCGGCACCTGCCTGTTTTGCAGTCTCTACGATCTTGGCCATGTTCAGGTAGCTCTGCGCCGGCGGGGCCGGGCCGATGTGGTACGCCTCGTCCGCCCTTTTTACGTGGACGGCGCGCGTGTCTTCGTCAGAGTATATCGCTATCGACCTTATGCCGAGTTCCTTGCACGCCCGAATTACGCGGAGCGCTATCTCGCCTCTGTTTGCGATCAGGATGCTCGTGATTTTCTTGGACATTTTTTTGTCTCTCACCTACTATAGGTTAATGTTCCCGTGCTTTTTCCACGGTCTTGCTTCCTTTTTGTTGGCAAGTGCTTCCAGCGCGCGGATTATCATCGGCCTGGTCTCCATCGGGTCAATAACGACGTCGATGATGCCCCTTTCTGCTGCGAGATAGGGGTTTGCAAACTTGTCGCGATAGTCCTTGGCAAGCTTTTTCTTCATCGCCGGCGCGTCTGGCGTGTTTTTCAGCTCTTTTCTGTGGATGATTGTAACCGCGGCTTCCGGGCCGAGCACTGCTATCTCGGCGTTAGGCCACGCATAGTTGATGTCTGCGCGCAGGTTCTTGCTCCCCATTGCGATGTAGGCGCCTCCATATGCCTTGCCTACGATGCAGGTTATCTTTGGTACCGTCGCCTCGCAGTATGCGTACAAAAGCTTGCTTCCATGCCTAATGATGCCGTTGTGTTCCTGGTCCGTGCCTGGGAGGTACCCAGGCGTGTCTACTAGTGTAACAATGGGGATATTGAACGAGTCGCAGAACCTGATGAACCTGGCCGCCTTGTTGGAAGAGTTGATGTCGAGCGCGCCTGCCAGGTACATCGGCTGGTTTGCGACGATGCCGACGGTCCTTCCGCCCATCCTTGCAAATCCTACTAGGACGTTGTCCGCAAACAGCTCGTGGACCTCGAAAAAGTCGCCGTTGTCGACTACCGACTTGATTATCTCCTTCATGTCGTACTGCTGGTAGGGGTTCTCCGGCAGGATGCTTATCAGGTTCGGGTCCACCCTGTTAGGGTCGTCGCTGGACTCTACTGCCGGCGGCTCTTCAGCATTGTTCTGCGGTATAAACGACAATAGTCTCTTTATCCTGTCAAAGCAGTCATACTCGTTCTTGGCCACAAAGTGCGCAACGCCGGACTTGCTTCCGTGGGCGCGTGCTCCTCCAAGCTCCTCAAACGACACATCCTGACTCAGGACCTCCTTTACCACCTCTGGCCCCGTCACGAACATTTGGCCGATGTTCTCGACCATAACTACAAAGTCGGTCATTGCCGGCGAATACACCGCGCCGCCTGCGCACGGGCCGATGCTCGCAGTTATCTGCGGAATCACGCCCGAAGCCATCGTGTTTCTAAAGAATATGTCGCCATAGCCGTCGAGGCTGTTGACGCCCTCTTGGATTCTTGCGCCACCAGAGTCTATGATGCCGACAATCGGGCATCCGACCTTCATGGCGTGGTCCATCACCTTGGTTATCTTTTTGCTCGTCATTTCGCCAAGCGATCCGCCAAGCACCGTGAAATCGTAAGCGAAAACGAATATCTGCCTCCCGCCGACCGTGCCAAAGCCGGTCACCGCGCCGTCGCCGTAGAATTTCTGGACGGTCGGATCGTCGCCCCTGTGGGTGACGTACTTGTCAATCTCGACGAAACTTCCCTCGTCGAGCAGCAGTGCTATCCTCTCGCGTGCAGTAAGCTTGCCCTTTGAATGCTGGGCTTCGATGCGCTCGTCGCCACCGCCGTTCTCGGCGGACTTTTTCAATGCAGCCAGCCGCTTTACTTTTTCTTCATGCATGGGAGTATAGTTAATGCCAACTGGTCGCTATATAAATTCATTATTTCCGTTGCAGGCGGTAATATCTGATTTGGACGATAGAATAACAACAATTGTGTAGCATTCCAGTTTTATCTTGAAAAACGCCGGTGGCCTGCTGCTGGCGCCGAACCACCCGATTGCTTGGCACTCTTGCTGTTGTCATTTGAATGAATATATGGCCATCTGTGATGTTGAAGATGCTAGAGTCAGCACATGAAAGCGGCCGTGTACAGGGAACACAGCAGAGATCCTAGGCAGGTAGTAAAAATTGAGGACATTGATACACCAAGGCCAAAAGCCAATGAAGTTTTGATTAAAGTCGAGGCCGCATCGTACAACTACGACGACCTGTGGGGCATCTGGGGCGAGCCTATCAAGATCCCGATGCCGCACATATCCGGCAGCGATGCCGCCGGAACGGTCGTCGAAGTCGGGGAGGACGTCACGCCAAACATCAAGGTCGGAGACAGGGTGGTCGCACACCCGAACCTGACTTGCAGGGTATGCCACGAATGCACGTCCGGGAGGGAGTATGATTGCAGAGACAGGAAGGTATGGGGTTTTCAGACGGGTCCTCTGTGGGGCGCCTATGCGCAATACACGCATTTGCCGGAAGTAAACGTAGTCAAGCTTCCTGACAACGTGTCGTTCACCGACGCGGCAGCGATTTCTCTGGTAGGCATGACTGCCTGGCACATGCTCGTCACGCGAGCCAACATAAGGCCCGGCCAGACCGTCCTGATAATGGGCGGGGGAAGCGGCATGGGGATAGCCGGCATACAGATTGCCAAGTTGTTCAACTGCGATGTCATCGCCACCGCAGGCAACAGGGACAAGATGGACAAGTGCCTGCAGCTTGGCGCAGACCGCGTAGTCAATCACCGAGAAGCCGACTGGTACAAGAAGGTCCGCGACATGACAAACAGGCAGGGCGTGGACGTGATTTACGAGCACATCGGCAAGACCGCGTTTCCGCAGGAAGTGGGGCTGTTAAAGATGGGAGGCACGCTCGTGTCTACGGGCGCCACCACGGGCTACGACTCGGCAATCGACCTGAGGTACCTCTTTTTCCGGGGAATCAACCTGCTGGGTGCAACGCAGGGAACCAAAGCAGGATTGGAGGAAGTGATACGGTGGGTAAGCAAGGGCAAGATAAAGCCGGTCATCGACACAATCCTTCCATTTGGCAGCATGGTCGAAGGCCACGTCAAGATGGCAGAGGCGCAGCTGTTCGGCAAGATAGTGACGACTCCGCAGAGACTCTAGTTTTTTATTTATGATCCGTTGACAATAATCTGAGGAACATGAGCAGCAGTCTCTGTTTCGGCTATCCAAAATGCCTTCTTGCATTCTGCAGCATGGGAGTACGCAAGGCGCCATGAAATACACGTCCTAGATGCGTGCTCAAAGGCGCGCAGAAATGATCAAGTTGAATGGATAATTATGTTTTAATATTCTGCTGTATTTTTTTGACACATGGCATTGTTTGGAGTATTTGCAACACACAGCCCGGAATCGTGCCCGCTTAACAACAAGGAGAGCAAGGATACAACGATAATGATCGACGACAAGATCAAGTCGATCACGGAAAAATTCCATGTCCGAAAGATCCACGGGTTCTACATGTCTGTGCTGGAGCATGAATGGGTGATCATTGTAGAAGCAGACAGCCCGCACGAGATCGAAGCAATGTGCATAGAGGCAGGCATCTCCGCCTTCAACACCGTGAAAATAGTGCCGCTCAGCAACTTTGACACTGTAGTGAAAAAGATCAAAAGCGGTTAAATCCCTCCTCTCTCCAAAGGAGAGGCTCACCGTTTACTTTTTTTTAACTTACTCTCTCAGGCCGGCCCGTCCGCCCTGCGCCCTGCGAAAAACGTTCAGACCCTGATTGTAATTGTCGTACATAACTTCGAGCGAGTCGATTTCAAGCGTGAGCTGTGCTATCTTGCCAGCGTTCTCCTTTGGTTCCTTTGCAAGCTGCTCAAGGGCTGCCCTCTTTTCCGCCAAAAGCTGGCCGACGTTCTGCTCGTATTCGCTCGACATCTTATGTTATATGCCTCTGGCGCCTTTACATTTTAACTTTTCCGGCTATTTTCGCCAGAAAAGCCTGCTGGTAGCTGCCGTAGGCGTCCGGCCCGGACAGGCAGGACTCGCATATGCACGCCTGCGACACCATCGCGCGGTTGCAGTCGGCCTCCAGGCTGCATGAATTACAGCCGGCGTTCTTACCGCACACAAAGCATTTCAGCTCCATAGTCTCTTGTGCTTGCGGCTCCTCTTCTTGCTGCGTTTCGCATTTCACGTGCTTGATAGCTTTTGAAGCCCTTGACCATAGCGCGTACTCGCCCTGCGGGATCTCTTTTCCACAGACCGCACACTTGCCCTTGTATTTTACGAGCAGTTTTATCCAGAACTCCTTTTCTCCGCTCATTTCTTTCTGGCTCCCTTTGCACGTTCTATCTCTTTTTCGAGCGACTCGCCTATCGACTCATCGCCAAAGCTCGTGACTGCAAATTCAGAGACGTCCACCTTTTCGTCAATGATTGCGCGAACCAGATACGGAAGCACGACGGAACTTGCGGTGCTCCTTGACACGTTTGTCGCCGGCCCTATTGCGGATGCGATTTTCCTTATAGTCTGCGACCGTGCAAATATCGGGCCCATCACCGGCCACGGCATCGCGTATTGATTGTATTTGATGTCCTTGCCCCTGGATTTTTCGTACAGGCCGCCGGCGAGCATGTCCCGCACGTAGCGCAAGAGGCTCCACTGCCTGTTCCTGCTGACCCTGCCCACCACCACGTCTGCCCTTGAAAGGACGTCGAGCAGTTCGGAAAGCGACTCTTTGTCTACGTGCGAGGAGACTATGGACGAAAACAGCGCGGCCACCATGTCCTTGCGCCTTGTCTCTGGCGACATACCCTCGTACCGAGGGTCGGGAAACGAGGCGTCAGCCCTTGCGAGGGCCTGTCCTGCAGTCGTCCTGTCCTTGGCTGCAAAATAGCCGTTTATCGCGTCTGCAATGTCTATCTCTGTGACATCGCTGTTTGACACTGTTGCATATCCGGCTGCCCTTGACTGGGCGCTGTTGAGGAGCGACCTGATGTCGCCTCCGCTGTTGACGACGATGGACACCCTGTCGCCGGGGCCAAGCTTGGCCTTTTCCTTTGCAAGCACGTGGTCGAGAAACATGAGTAGAAGCCTCGGCGGTACGGGGGCAAACTCGACTGTCTTGCAGCCCTTGGCAAGCTCTTTGATCTTGGCCGACTTTTCGTTTGCGGCCATTATCACCGGGACGGTGGGCTCTTTGATGAGGTCAACGAGCGCGTCCAGCCCGCCCGAGTCCTCTCTGCCCGAGATGCCGTCCACCTCGTCGAGGAACAACAGTATCCTGCGGCCAAAAAGCCCTGTGTTGGCGAACACCGGCTTTATCCTCGCCTCGATGCTGTCGCGGTTTCTCACGTCGCTTGCATTCATCTCCACGAGGTCATAGTCGAACTGGCGCGCAAGGGCGTGAACGATTGTCGTCTTGCCGACGCCCGGCGGGCCGACAAGGAGCAGGGGCTTTGTCCCGTTGACCCAGCCTGACAGCCACTTTACCACCGCCAGCCTTGCGTCCTCGTTTCCGACCATCTGCTCCACCCTCTGGGGCCTGTGCACTTCAGACCACATGAGAGAAGAGGACGATGGTGGCGGTGATGATGGTGGCATCTTTTGCTTACTTCACCGCGGCTTCCATCTTGCTCTTGAACTCTGCAAATGGCGCGCGTTTTTGAAGGTCGTTGTACCAGTACTGGTTGTAGTGGCGCACCGTCAAAAACAAAAATTCAAGGAACGGCTTTAGCTGGAACTTTTCTGGCAGCATCTCGACTGCCATCTCGGCTTCCTCCAGGTACAGCTCGCTCTTTTGCATGGTGAGCTCAAACCCGCGCCTTACGTCGCCTGTGTTGAGCGCATAGTAAAGCGGCCACGATGGTATCTTGACCGCGCCATTCTTGATGGCGTCCTCCATCTCGTTTCCGCATCCCACGCCTTCTCCCGCCTTGGCCATGCCGAGGTGGAAAATGTCGCCCAGCGGCCGGCGGTTCAGGGCCATGTTCCTGCCGGCTGTTCCCATCACGGCGCGGTATTTCTTGTAGCAGTCGTTCATGCTCTCGTCGTTTATGGACGCCGGCCTTGTCTTCAATTTGACATCAATGTACTGACCTACCCTTGCGTCCCTGAAGCCTTCCTCAAATGCCTTTAGGACGGCGTCGCCTCCCTGCGATATCTTGTGCCTTGCTATTGCGAGTATGTACGGGTTCATGAACTTGTAGTCTTCCAGGTATTCGAGGTCCTCGTCCTTGTCTACTATCCTGTCCATAGGCTCTGACAGGTCAATCGCGATGATATGGCCGTCGATGACTGCGTCGCGCTTTTCCTGCGACTGCGAGTCGCCAAAGTATTCAGAGGCGCCGTCGTACAGCGCGTTAAAGACAGGAAACGTCATCTTGACGAAATTTGAATTTAATATCCTTGCAACTCTGTCCTGCAAAACGTCAGGGCTTGAGAGCCTCGCCTTGATGTCTGCGATGTTGCCTGCGTCCGGCGCCAGTTCCGACGTACCGACCTCGTCGGCAAACTTCTGCATGGTTGACGCAGGATTTGTATCCGCGTTTATCGCGGCGTGGAGCGACATGACAAACCTCTTGGCAAAGGCGCCGAACTCTTGCTCGGTCTTTTCCTTGTACTGGTTGAACTGCTTGTAACCCTTGCTCCGAAGCAGACCCTGTTTCATGATGTCCTTGCCGGCCTGCGTGCCCATGAGGGCCTCCTTTGAAAAGATAGACTCGTCCTTGCCGCTCATATATTATTACGAGCGGTATTCGATGCTTTTAGTTATTTAACTATTCAGACTGCCTTTGGAGCCTTTATCATTGCAAGAACATGCTCGCGCAGGTCCTTCTGCTCCATGACCCCGCGGTACGCAATAGTGAGCATGGAGCTGTTGTTTCGCACGCCGCGCATCTTCATGCATAGGTGGTCGCCCTCGGCTATCACCATCGCGCCTTTCACGCCCATGCGCATCAATTCGTCGGCAACCTCCTTTGTGAGGCGCTCCTGTATCTGCAATCGCCGGGAGTATTTCTCGACCAGCCTTACGAGTTTTGACACGCCAAACACCTTGCCCGCCGGCACATAGGCGACGTGCACCTTGCCAAAGAACGGGAGCATATGGTGCTCGCACATGCTGTAGAACTGGATGTCCCTTGCCACGATGACATCCGTCTCGTCACTGAACGTAACGTCAAGCTCGGCATCCATCGTGTACCCGCCGAGTATCTCTTCGTACATGTTGGCCATGCGGTCCGGAGTTCCCATCAACCCCTCGCGGTCCGGGTTTTCGCCAAGCTCTATGAGGAGCTGCCTGAGAAGCTTTGCTATCTTTTTCTTGTTCAGTTTGCCGTTATCCTTCATTATTCTGTACTAGCGCGCTCCTATTATCTTGTGAAGCTGTGGTATTACTCTTACCTGAGAGTAGAATGGGTAGACTGCGTCATAAAAGGCAAAAAGCCTCTCCAATACGGGCTCGTCTGTCTTATGGCTCGGCTGTATTATAAATCCTGCTATGTTTTTAGGACTAGCGACTCTGAATATCTTCTGCCTGACTAGGTCTGAGAACTCGTCAACGTCTGTCGAGTTGGTCACCACCACCTTGATGTAGGGCATCTTGCCTGCTTTCGTCGCTATTTCCAGGCATTCAAGCTCGTTTTTCAGCAAATTATTGTAATTCTTTTCGTCGACGACTGCTTTTGCGTCTCTCATCTTGAATTCGATCTTGCAAATGTCGATGTAGGGCAGGACTTTGGCAAAGCGGACAGAATCGTAGCAGGCCGATTCCAGGTACGTCTTGACGCCTTTTTTTTCTCTCACAAACTTGGCTAGCCCTATCACCGCCTTATGCTGCGCCAGCGGCTCGCCACCTGTGAAATTTACTTTAAACGTGTTTTCCTGCAGGTCGCGTGAGATCATCTCTTTTACCTCGTCCAGCGCATAGCTGTCGCCGGAATCCATCGGTATGGCGTACGGCGTGTCGCACCAGTGGCATTTCAGCGGGCAGCCTGCGAGCCTGACAAACATTGTCTTGGTGCCAAAGAACACTCCTTCACCCTCGATGCTGGTAAAAATCTCGCTCAGTCTCACTGTCCCGGCGGTCCTCCGCCCCCGTTGTTGCTGTTCACGCTGCATAGCGCGTCCTGTCATGTATCTGGGCATCAGTGAATGCCTTTTTCCTACTTATACACGATTCGCACGCGCCGCAATGCGCATACGCGCCGGCTCTCTTCGCGCCGTTAGAGTAGCAGCTCCACGTCTGAAACAGCCTGTCACCGAGCATGGCGTGGCCTGCCTTTAAAAGGTCAGACTTGCCCAAGCCCTGCACTGCCGGCGACATCACCTCTATCCTCTGTCTCTGGCCCGATTTCACACTGTCAATGTCGGCGATATTCAGCGCCTCTGCCATGGCCTTTGCAAACTCGGGCCGGCAGTCCGCATAGTGGGGCACGTCGCCGGAATGGGCGCCGTAGGCTACCATCCTTGCGTCGATGCTCATCGCCCACGCGCCTGCAATCGCTATGAATATGGCGTTTCTTATTGGCACGACGAGGTTCTGTGCAAAGTCCTTGGACAGCTTTTGCCTGCCGTCGGTGAGCGCGTTGCTCCTGCCGTACAATTCTTTCATGAAGCCGATGTCGATTATCCTGTGCTCCTCTGCCTTTAGGACCTTGGCAAAATACCTGGCCGCGTCTATCTCTCGCTTGGCCCGCTGGCCGTACGCAAACGTTATCATGTAGATGTCGCAATCTCTGGCAAGCGTGGCCGCATAGCACACCGAGTCCAGCCCTCCACTGACGATGCAAACGGCCGCCTGCCTTGGCACAGGGGCAGTTGGGCGCGGGGATTAATTATTATTGTCTTGTGAACTTTACTATAATCTCCTTGTGATCAGGGTACGACGCAAGCAGTTCGTTGCGCTTGCCGGCCTCCCAGTCGCGGAAATCAAACCCCGGCGCAACGGTGCAGCCCACAAGCGAGTACGAGCGCGGCCTTTGAACAGAAGCGGCAAACCAGCACCCTGCATTTACAACGGCCTGCAACGACTGTCCCTTGCCTCTGCCTAGCGTCATTTTCTGGTATCTGCCATCGTCCTCCTCTATCACGTGTACTGCAAGCGGGCTTCCAGCGTAAAAGTGCCATATCTCGTCGGACTTGATTCTGTGAAACGTCGAAAACTGGCTGCTTTCCAAGAGGTAGTAGATCGCCGTTCCTGCGCTCCGGCGCCCTTCAAACCCCGGCGCGTCGACTTTCATCTCTGCGCGATACGTCTCTCTGAAATAGCCTCCCTCCGGGTGCTCCTTCAGCCCGAGCGCCCTGACCCAAGATTTTACGCCGTCCACGGTCCTCTGTTGCAGGCAGGGCCTTGAAAAACATTAATGGTGGTTCAGGGCATTTTGCTGCTGTCTTTATGATAATAGGTCTCATCGGCAAGGCCAACGTGGGCAAGTCGACGTTCTTTAACGCGGCGACAGAGCTTGCCGTCCCTGCGGCAAACTATCCGTTTACGACGATAGAGCCAAACGTGGGCGTCGCCTACGCGAGAGTAAAGTGCGTCTGCCGCGAGTTTGGCGTGCAGGACAACCCCGTCCACTCGATGTGCATCGACGGCAACCGGTTCATACCGATAAAGCTGATAGACGTCGCCGGCCTCGTGCCGGGCGCTCACGCCGGCAAGGGCCTCGGCAACAAGTTCCTCGACGACGCAAGGCAGGCCGACGCTCTCATACACGTCGTGGATGCGTCAGGCTCGACTGACAGCGCCGGCAAAACTGTACCTGCAGGCACGGGCGACCCGATGTTCGACGTCAATTTCGTGGAGGAAGAGTTTGACCTGTGGATGGCCGGAATCATCTCCCGGGACTGGAGCAAGACTGCAAGGGAGGCAGAGAACCAAGGGCAGAAACTGGAGCAGATGCTTGCCAAGAGGCTCTCCGGCCTTGCTATTCCCGAGCATCAGGTATCTGCGGCTGTGCACGAGTCGGGCCTTGCGCCGAAAAAGCCGACATTCTGGAGCGAGGACGACATACTGCACTTTTGCAAGGTGCTCCGGGCAAAAGCCAAGCCCTTTCTGGTGGCGGCAAACAAGGCCGACCTGCCGACAGCAGAGGCCAACATCGACAGGATGAAAAAGTCCGGCCTCTCGGTTGTTCCATGCGCGTCAGAGGCCGAGGCGATGCTCAAAAAGGCGTCCAAGAAGGGGATGCTCCACTACCTGCCGGGTGACAACACGTTTGACGTCAAGCCCGGAGTGGCGCTCAACGAGCAGCAGAAAAAGGCGCTTGACATAGTCAAGGCGTTGATAGAAAAGTACGGCTCTACGGGCGTGCAGGAGGCGATAAACATCGCCTGCTTTGACCTCCTGCACCTCGTTGCAGTCTATCCTGTGGAAGACGAGTTCAAGCTTGCCGACAAAAAAGGAAACGTGCTTCCTGACGTCAGGCTGCTGCCAACAGGCTCGACCGCAAAGGACCTTGCTGGCACCGTGCACGCGGACCTGGCAAAGGGCTTTCTCTATGCCGTAGACGCAAGGACAAAGCAGCGCATCGGCGCCGACCACCAGCTAAAGAGCGGCGACGTGATAAAGATAGTGTCCGCGTCGAGCAGAGGATAATAATAATGGGAATGCTGTGCCTCGGGATTGAAAGCACTGCGCACACGTTTGGGTGCGCTGTAGTGGATGAAAACGGCAAGGTGTTGTCAGACGCCCGGGACGTGTACAGGGCGCCGGAGGGAAAAGGCATCCATCCTAGGGAGGCTTCGAGACACCACATCGAGGTGTCATCAGAGGTGCTGAAACAGGCGCTAGAGGACGCCGGCGCGACCGCACAAGACCTAGACATCATCGGCTATTCCGCCGGGCCCGGTCTGGGCCCATGCCTGCGCGTCGGCGCGGTGGTGGCAAGGACGCTTGCAGGGTTTTACAAAAAGCCGCTCGTGCCAGTGAACCACGCACTCGGCCACATCGAGCTTGGCGCCATGCTGACTGGCGCGCAGGACCCGCTCGTGCTCCTTGTGTCCGGCGGCCACACTATGATACTTGCGTTTTCGCACGGCCGCTGGCGCGTCTTTGGAGAGACGCTTGACATCACGGTCGGCCAGCTCTTGGACCAGTTTGGCAGGGCGATGGGCTTTGCGTCGCCGTGCGGCGGGCGCATAGAGCAGCTGGCAGGCGAGTCTGAAAAAAGATATGCGCAGCTGCCGTATGTGGTAAAGGGAAACGACGTGTCGTTTTCCGGCCTGCTGACTGCCGCAGTACGTCTGGCGAAAGAAGAAAAAACAAGCGTGCAGGGCGTCTGCTATTCGCTCCAGGAAACGTCGTTTGCGATGCTTGCAGAAGCAGTCGAGCGGGCGCTTTCTTTTACAGGCAAGAAGGAGATGATGATAGTGGGTGGCGTCTCGGCAAACAGGCGCCTCGCCTCGATGCTAGAGTCGGCGTGCGCAAGGCAGTCAAGCAGGTTCTTTGCGTGCCCGATAAAATTCGCCGGCGACAACGGCGCGCAGATAGCGTGGACCGCGCTTTTGGACTATGCAGCCACAAAGAACAGGGTCGCGGTAAAGGACGCGTCCGTCACTCAGTCGTGGCGGCTTGACACGGTCGACGCGCCGTGGCGACACAGCTAGAGACCCTTTGCCTGGCGCATTTCCTTCTCCCACTTGCTGTTTGAAAACACACCAAACTTGTAGGTCTGGTCCACCGCGACAATGACAAACTTTTTCACAAGAAACCCCTCCGCCCTGAACGCGGAAACCGCCTGGAGCGGTATGTCGAGGATAATATCGCCCTCCTTCTTTGAAAACGTGGCCATGCGCCCCTCTGTCTTTTGGAAGAGTATGCGCTTGTTCGTCAGGATGAGGACCCCGCTTTTCAGCCTGTCCTCAGCGCAATCCTCCCTGAGCAGGACCTTTTCGTCTTGCTGGGGCTTGAAACTCACGTTTTTATCTCCACTTTAGACGGTATATTACTATTGCAGCTTTTGAAAAAGGGCGCCGAGGCGGACATCTACCTTGCCGACTGGCGCGGCAGGCCGGCGGTGGCAAAGGTGCGTGAGCCAAAGCCGTATCGCCACAGTGCCCTCGACTCGTCGATTAGGAGGCAGCGGACGGTGCACGAGGCGGGTTTTGTGTCGGCTGCAAAGTCGGCCGGCGTGCGCACCCCGTTCATCTATTTCGTCGACCCGGAAAAAGCAGAGATAATCATGGAAAGAGTAGAAGGCAAGCCTGCAAAAGACGCGCTCGATGCAAACCTGTGCAGGGAGATGGGCCGGTGCGCCGCGCTCTTGCACGCAGCCGGGATTGTGCACGGCGACCTGACCACCTCGAACTTTATCGCCACCGGCAAAAAGCAGTTGGTGCTCCTCGACTTTGGCCTTTCCTATTATTCAGAGCGGACGGAGGACATGGCAGTCGACGTCCGGCTCATAAAAGAGGTGTTTACGAGCGCCCACATTTCAGTCAGGGGCGCGTTTTCAAGCTTTGTCAAGGGTTATGAAGATGTGGCCGGCAAGAAAAAGACCGCAAGAATCCTTGAAAACGTCAAAGAGATAGAGCAGCGGGGCAGGTACGCCCGCGTGGCATGATCTCGTTTTTATCACTCTGAAACAGCATCAAAGCAGTTGCAAGTAACGTTTGCAAGCACCAACCAGAACAAGTTCCGCGAGGTCGAGTCGATACTTGCCGCAAGGGAGATACGCGCAAGTTTTGCCCGGCTGGAACTGGTAGAAATCCAGTCGGACTCGCTTGAAGAAATTGCAAAAGAAAAGGCAAGAAGCGCATATTCAAAAACCCAAAAGCCCGTGATAGTGGAGGACGACGGGCTGTTTGTCGACGCGCTTGTGGGCTTTCCCGGTCAATACTCCTCGTACGTTTTCAAGACAATTGGAAACGCCGGGGTATTGAAGCTGCTCGAAGGTAGAGAAGATCGCTCTGCATCGTTTCGCTCGCTCGTCGCCTTTTTTGATGGCAACAGCCTGCAGTTGTTTGAGGGCAAAGTCGCAGGCAAAATATCTGAAAAAATCGCGCAGGGAGGCTGGGGATATGATCCGATATTCGTGCCGGAAGGGGCAGACGTGACCTTTGCGGAGCTATCAAACAAGAACGACTATTCGCACCGGAGAAAGGCGCTTGAAAAATTCGCAGGGTGGCTCAAAGATACGACTTGATCCAGCGGTCGACATGCCGCTTTTTGTTCTGCAGCACGACAATCCTTGAAACCTCGCTTTCGTCCATCACTGAAAACGCCGGCATCTTTTCGCACAGCCTGTCCGCGTAGGCACGCACCTCGTCCATGTTGAGCATGTCGCCCTTTTCTAGGCGCTGCGTGGACATGCCCACGTGCATGTACGATTTTATCTCGATGAAATGCGGGTCTCCTTCGGACATCACCTGCGCGAAATCCTTGATGTCGTCTGCGCTGTCGTTGTATCCGCGGATTATCGTCATGCGAAGCACCGTCCTCGTGTCGACGGTGGACAGAAAGCGCAGGCTGTCCTGCCAGCGTTCCCATGCGTCCTTGTGGCGCGGGCGGTTTATCTGCAAGAACATTTTCTTGTTTGACGCGTTTGTCGAAAGGTAGATCTGCGTCGGAAGCGCGTCCTCTTGTACGAGCCTGCGCAGCATGTCCGGCTCTTGGCCGTTTGTGACAAGGAATATCGATTTCGTGGCCTTTAACGTCTTTAGGTATCTTATCAGCTGCGGCAGTTTCGGGTACATGGTCGGCTCGCCGGAAAGCGAGATCGCGTAATGTGCCGGCAGCAATGATTCGTCGAGCTTGGTCTTGTCGTTTTTTGACCTGCCGTAAAACCCGTTTATCAGCCTCTTGCGCTCGGCCATCAGGTTCTGGACGATGACCTCCGGCTCGTCCACCATCTGCTCTGGCATTTCAAGCGTATCGTAGAATTCCGCCGGCCGCCAGCAGTACACGCACCTGTTCTCGCAGTTCATGGCAGTAGGGGTCATCTCCATGCACTGGTGCGTCGATATGCCGTAGAACTTGTGCTTGTAGCACGTGCCCTCGTTTGCAAACGACTTTTTCGTCCAGTGGCACAGCTCCACCGCCGAGTGATTGTACACCCCGTACTTGGCTTTTCTGAGCTTCTCCTTGACTGCGGGCGTTATCTGTATCAAGTTGTTGTCGTCGCCTGTAGTCGAGTGCGAGAAATACTCGTCGGAGCAGCTCATAAAGTTGGAAAAGGCCGGATCAGATTTAAATTTTGCACTGCGCCACAGGCTCGTTATGTCCGGTGTTAATACTGAGCAGATAATGAAGGCTGGTCTAGAGCTTGCAGGATGGAAAAAGATGCCCGCCGATAGCGTGGTGCACGTAAAGGGCAGGAACATCAAGAAAGTGATGATAGCAGTTGATGTCGGGACTGCAGAGCTACTGCTCGCAAAAAGTCTCGGGTGTGATGCCGTCATCGCGCACCACCCAAAACGAGTAGC
>NZ_CAMLDP010000046.1 GCF_946478925.1 uncultured Nitrososphaera sp.
CTACAGGGCCCACTCCTACAATACGTGCACATCCAAGCCTACATAGAAGAACTTAAAACTGCTACAACTACGCTTGTATTTGTAGTCCACTGGAAACGCACGCGTATGAGAAAATAGTGCGGGGGGTGGGATTCGAACCCACGAATCCCTAAGGAACAGGGTTGTAGGGGCACGCGTGCCCATTCTAAGCCCTGCGCCGTTGACCGGGCTTGGCGACCCCCGCACGCGTACCTGCACAGGCAGTCAGCAGCCAAATTTATCTATTGTCACATTGCATCCTTGGTGCAGATGCAGCAGCAAAGAGCAAGATTGTTTGGTACGAACGGAGTACGCGGCGTGTGGGGGAAGGACTTTACCAGCGACCTCGTCATCGATCTTTCGTACGCCATTGCCACGTATTACAAAAAAGGTCCCATTGTAGTTGGATATGATGGGCGCAGGTCAAGCCCGGTAGTTTCAAGGCTGGTGCGCGCGACGCTCAACTCGGCCGGACTTGATGTCGCCGACGCGGGGCTCGTGCCCACGCCATGTTTGCAGTATGCCGCAAAAAGGCTGGGCTACAGGGGTGGAATCATGATAACGGCGTCGCACAACCCGCCAGAGTACAACGGTATCAAGCCGGCGGCGTCTGACGGAGTAGAGATATCGCGGGAGGACGAGTTGGCAGTCGAAGATGTCTATTATTCAAAAAAGTTTGCGCAGATGGCAGGCCACGGGCGCCAGTACATTGACGACAGCATAGTCCCGGCGTACATGGAAAAGGTGCTGTCGCTTGTCGATGCTGACAAGATACGCGCCAAGAACTTTACGGTGGCGATGGACACTGGAAACGGTGCGCAGGCCGTTGTCGCACCGATGATCGCAAAAAAGCTTGGCTGCAAGGTGATAGTGATAAACGGCTACATTGACGGCGACTTTCCCGGTAGGGGGTCAGAGCCCACTCCGGACAACCTAGGCGTACTCGCGGAGGCCGTTAGAAATGGCAAAGCCGATTTTGGCGTCGCTTTTGACGGCGACGGCGACAGGAGCATCTTTTGCGACGACAAGGGCAGCATCTACTGGGGCGACAAGACAGGCTCGCTTCTTGCAAGGAACCTGCTTGCGCAGAGGCACAAGGGCGCCGAGATTGTCTGCCCGGTGAACACATCGATGGTGCTTTCAAAGGTCGCAGAAGAATCCGGCATAAAGGTGGTGCACACCAAGGTCGGCAGCGTGGAAGTGTCGAGGGAGATGGTGAGCCGCAGGGCGCCGATGGGCCTTGAGGAAAACGGCGGATTCATGTACGGGCCGATAAACGAAGTGAGGGACGGCGCCATGACGACAGCGCTCGTGCTTGACATGCTTGCGGCCACAGGCGAATCGTTTTCGCGGCTTGTGGAAAAGCTTCCAAGGACGTTTCAGCTAAAGACAAAGTTCTCGTGCAGCTCCCGCGAGGTCGTGGAAAGGGTGGTTCAGGCGTGCGTGGAGCACGGCAGCCCGAAAAAGGTAGAGACAATGGATGGGGCCAAGATATGGATAGACGACGAGACGTGGCTCATGGTGAGACCAAGCGGAACGGAGCCTTTGATACGCATGTATGCCGAGTCGACGGACAAGGCATTGCTTGACTCCAAGGTGGACGAATATTCGAGGATTGTGAGGTCGAAAATGAGTCAATGAGCGTATTGATAACGTTTTTAATACGCCTTGGAATCAACTAGAAAGCAATCGGATGATCCCATAGGGTGATATCATGAGCAAACCATATTTCGTAAAATTTGAAGTTTCAAAAGACCTGGCCAACGCGGCCTACGAGGCCGTGCGCGTGGCAAAGCAGAGCGGCAAGGTCCGCAAGGGCACGAACGAGACAACCAAGGCAATCGAGCGGGGAATTTCCAAGCTCGTAGTCATTGCCGAGGACGTCGAGCCGCCAGAGGTGGTGGCGCACCTTCCAATACTCTGCGAGGAGAGGAACGCTTCCTACATATTTGTCCCAAGCAAGCAGCAGCTAGGCATGTCGCTTGGCATCGACGTCGGCTCTGCGGCCGCCACAATCGTGGAGGCAGGCGAGGCCCAGCACATCGTCGAGCAGGTAGTCAACTCCATCTCTGGCTTGAAGGCAAAGAAGGAGTAAACGGCGGGCTGGTGCTAGGTGAGCAGCAAGGCATCTGAAGAAAAGGTCGTACCCGCCGAGGTTATCCAGATTGTCGGCAGGACGGGCATCGCAGGAGAAGTTATTCAGGTGAGAGTCAAGGTTCTCGAAGGCAAGGACAGGGGCCGCATCCTGACGAGAAACGTCAAGGGCGCAGTCCGGATGAAGGACACACTCATGCTGAGGGAAACTGAGCGCGAGGCTCGCAAGATTAGGTGATATAGATAGATGAGCAAGCAAGCAACCTCTCTTCGCAACTGTTTCTTCTGCGGCCGCCACATAACTGCGGGCCACGGCATCATGCTGGTCAGAAACGACGGCCAGGTGCAGTGGACATGCTCCAGCAAATGCAAAAAGAACCTGCGCACGCTAAAGCGCGACCCGAGAAAAATGAAGTGGACCAGCAAGTACGTCAAGGGCGGACTGCGCACGAAAAAGTGATCCTTTTTGGCAGTCGAGCAGACACTCATAGTAGTCAAGCCAGACGGCTTTAAGCGTAGCCTGACCGGCAAGGTCCTTGCGCGCTTTGAGGAAAAGGGCTTTGTGATAAAGAACCTTCGGTATTACAATTTCACAAAGGAAAAGGCGCAGGAATTCTATTCTGTCCACAAGGACAAGCCTTTTTTTGGCGACCTCGTGTCGTTCATATCCTCCGGACCTGTGGTAGCGTGCATACTAGAAGGCAACAACGCGGTCGCAACTACGAGGATAATGATAGGGGCAACCAAGTCGTTTGAGGCGGCGCCGGGAACAATCCGGGGCGACTTTGGCCTTGGCTTTACCGACAACATTATCCACGCCTCCGACTCTCCTGAAAGCTTCATAAAAGAGTCGCGAGTCATTTTCGGCTAGCGACCCTTGGAATTAAGGCAGCCGGTAGTAGTAGTACTAGGCCACGTAGACTCGGGCAAGACGTCCCTACTGGACAAGATACGCGGGACGGCGGTGCAGGCCCGGGAGGTCGGCGGGATCACCCAGCACATCGGCGCCAGCTTTTTCCCGATTGAAACCATAAAAGAAGTCACGGGCCCGCTGTACGAGAGGCTTGCCAAGGCGGAGGCCCCGATACCTGGCCTGCTCGTGATAGACACGCCGGGCCACGAGGTTTTTGCAAACCTGCGCCTGAGGGGCGGGTCGGCCGCGGACATTGCAATAGTCGTGGCAGATGTGAACAAGGGCTTTGAGGCGCAGACGATAGAAAGCGTCGAGATATTGAAAAAGCGCAAGGTGCCCTTTGTGGTAGCGCTCAACAAGGTCGACAGGGTGACAGGCTGGCGCCCGTCCTCAAAGTTCATCTCCGAGGAGGTGAAAAAGCAGAGCGTAGACGTCCAGACGATGCTTGACGAAAAGCTCTATACTGTCGTCGGCTCGCTTTCGAGGCTAGGATTTCCGTCGGAGGCGTTCTGGCGCGTCAAGGACTTTACAAAAGAGATAGCAATAGTGCCGGTGAGCGCAAGGACCGGGGTGGGCATACCCGAGCTTTTGGCAGTCCTTGTGGGTCTCACGCAGCAGTTCATGGGCAAGAGGCTAGAGCGCCACGAGGGCGCGGCGCGAGGAATCGTGCTAGAGATAAACGAGGAGCCCGGACTTGGGCCTTCTGCAAACATCATACTCCTTGACGGCACGCTCAAGCAGGGCGACAGCATTGTAGTGGCAAAGAGAGACAGCGCAGTGCAGACGCGGGTAAAAGCGCTGTTGCTGCCAAAGCCGCTTGACGAGATGCGCGACCCGCGTGACAAGTTCAAGCCAGTCACAGAAGTCATTGCGGCCGCGGGATTAAAGGTCACGTCGCCGGACCTAGAGGGCGTGCTTGCGGGAAGCCCACTCTATGTCTTTGACAAGGCAAAGGGCGAGGACGAGCTTGTACGCCTTAAATCGATGGTGGAAGGCGAGATCAAAAACGCTATTGTCAGCACCGAGACTTCGGGCGTCATATTAAAGTGCGACACGATAGGCTCCCTTGAGGCCATTGTAGACCTCCTGAAAAAAGAGAACGTCCCCATAAGGACCGCGGACATTGGAAGCATCACGAGGCGCGACGTGATAGAGGCGTCTGCCGTCAGGGAGAGCGACCGCTACCACGGAGTGGTGCTTGGCTTTAACGTCAAGATGCTTGACGACGCCGAGCGGGAGGCGCAGGACAGGAGCGTCAAGGTATTCAACGAGCGCATAATCTACAACTTGGTGCGGAGCTACGTGGATTGGGTCACGTACCAGAAGGAGCATGAAGAGTCTATACTGTTCAACGAGATCCCGCCCATCTGCAAGTTCCAGTTCATGAAGGGTTTCGTGTTCCGCAGAAATGACCCGGCGGTATTTGGAGCAGAGATCCAGGTGGGTAAGCTTCGGCAGAAGGTGCACGTGATAAGCGTAGAAGGGAAAAAGGTAGGGACCGTGCACCAGATCCAGGACAGCGGCAAGTCAATGGAGGAAGCCACGACCGGTATGCAGGTCGCAGTCTCCCTCAAAGAGCCCACGATAGGCAGGCAGATAAACGAAGGCGACGTGTTTTACACAGATATCAACAGCCGCAACGCCAAGCAGCTGTCAGAGCGCTTTAACCACAGGCTCAACGAGCAGGAAAAAGAGGTATTCAATATGATACTTGCGCTAAAGAGAAAAGAGGACCCGGCGTTCGGGTATATTTGATCACTGGTACTTTTGGAGCAGACCTTCTAGGCCCTTTTCGCCCACGGCGCCTACGGCCCTGTCGACGGCCTTGCCGTTCATAAAGACGATGAACGTCGGGATGGCATAGACGTCATACCTCATGGCCACGCCCTGATTGTCGTCGACGTTCAGCCTGCCAAAGGTGACCTTGTCGCCATACTTCTTGGCCAGCTTGTCAAATATCGGCAGCATGAACTGGCACGGGCCGCACCAAGTGGCCCAAAAGTCCACGAGGACCGGCCTGCTACCGCTTATGGTCTCTTCAAAGTTCTTTTCCGCAAGCTCCAGAAGGTTCACGTTCGAAGCGTGCTTTTCGCTCATCTGAGAGAAACTTCCCATGCTCGTTATTTAAGATTTCTTGGTTTCCGCCGTTGTTGTGGCTACTTGCACCTTGCAACTACCCATGCTACGGCGGCTCCTCCCGCAAGCCCACCTGCGACGCCGAGGATTGCGACAGTTTCAATCACGGGCTTGACGTTTGCGACGGTCAGAGTCGCGCTTGAGGTACCCTCGTTTCCCGCCATGTCCAGCGCGGCAAGCTTTACCTCGTACTTGCCGTCTGGAAGGCCGGTCGTGTCAAGGTCGTACTCGCCAAGGCCAGTGACGTTGACCTGCATCCGGTCTCCCACGGTCAGCACCGCCGACTTGGGGTTTTCATCCTGTACTCCAAGCATGACCTTTGTGACGCCTGCAACGTCGCCTCCGCTCACGCCAAGGGATGCCTTTGGCGCTGTGTTGTCCACCATGAGATTCCACGCCTTCGTCTCCGAGTTGCCCGGCACGTCCCTCGACGAGATTGTAAAGTTGTACCGGCCGTCGGCAAGCGCAGTCGAGTTGAATACGGCCGACGAGTCTGGGGCATAGCTGGCCGGCTTTGCTCCCGGCAGTCTCACGGTGACTTTGTCCACGCCGTTTGCGTCAGTGACGTTCCAGGCAAGGGTCGCCTGCTTTGACACCACTACTAGATTGCCGGCCGCTGCCTCGGTAGCGTTGCTGCTGCCGTTTCGCACGAAAAGCTCTGCAGAGGGAGGCGTCCTGTCCACCGTGAACTGCCACGAGCTTGTAGCAGAGTTGCCTACAGCATCTTTGGACTCGACTGTCAGGAGGTGCGGACCGTCGGCAAGTGTGCCCCCTTCAATCTTTACTTGCTTGCCTAAAGGAGGCAGGAGCTTGCCGTCCACGGAATATGACAACAGCCCTTCTCCAGGGTTGCTGTCGTCTATTGTAATCGGGACCGTGACAGTGCCGCCGGTGACAAATTCGGGCACCTTGGCGGCCAGTTTCGGCGGCGTCGTGTCGGGTAGCAGGGTCGAGAACTTTGCATCCACGGAAAGCGGCTCGTACAGGCTCTCGCCATGGAACAGCGTGTTGTGCACCAGAAGCGAGTAGGTGCCGGTCCCGTTCACAGGCACTTGCAGAACGGTCGAGCGTTCGCCGGCGTTCTGGCTGAAAAAGAACGCGCCTCCCTCGCTGAATGAAGAAGTCCCGAGCCAGTCGTTGCTCGGCCAGTTGGAAAACTCTTGGAACACGCCTGCCGGCACGCTTGATGCGACCATCTTGCCATCGGGGCCGTACGCCATGGCGTTTACGCTCGTCGAGTTGTGCGGCCATGACACCTTCAGGGTCATCGCCGTCACGGTCGGGTCGGTGACGGTAAAGTAGTACGAGCGCCAGTCGCCGGCGGCATAGCGGGACACCATGTCCGAGAGGCCACCCACATAGCCGTTTGGCTTTAGGCAAAGCGACCCCTCATCAACGACCTTGGACCCCTGCTCGGGGTCTGGCGGCGACAATACCACCGGAACGTCCTTTGGAACAGGCTTTGTGGCAACTACATAGCTTACGGGCATTGCCACTGTGTGGCCGGGCCCCTTTGCCATTATCTCGCCAAAGTATACGCCGGACAGAGTGTCGTTGCGCACGGCTATACTGGCGTGCACCTTGGCGGTCCCTTCCGGCGGGACTGTGACAGCCCCCTTGTCGAGCTGTACGTCAGGGTTTGGCGCGCGCTTGTACAGTTCCACGGTAAGGGTGTAGTTCATCGAAGTCGAGTTGACTAGCTTGTCGCCGGACCAGAACGAGAACACGGTGGGCACGGGGTAGACGCCCACAACAGGCGTGCCGGTGAACTTGTCCTTCGGGTCACCTATGCGCACCTCCTGCGTGGTGCCCCATGCTCCTCCCCTGTTTATCAGCTCTATCTCGCCGTAGGACACCTTACCGTCCTTGTTAGAGTCATGCCAATCATAGCCGTAAACGGAGGCGATGCGCATGTTGTCTGCGAACAGCTGCGTCTGGTTCATGAAACTGGAAAACGGAAAGTTGACACGGGCGACTACCAGGTCAGACTCTGGAAGCTTGCCTCCTGCCATTTTTTCAAGGTCGTAGTAGTTGGGCTCGTAGCCGAACGTCTTGTTGCTGTGCGTCGGATCCATCTGGAACAGCTTGGTCACGTTCTTGGCTTCATAGCGCGCCACCAGCTTTTCGACTGTGCTTGAGAGTTGCACTTTGATCTCCTTGCTTGACGGGTTTTCGATGGTAATGTCAGTTGACGCCTGCTTTCCAGGCTCTACTGTGCCGGCAAACCAGCGCGTCTCTCTTGCCGCATCTATTGTTGCAGGGACCGTTCCGGGGATCTGGAGAGAGTAGCCGTTGTTGATTATGCCAAGGGCGGGCGCGTACGTCATTATCGACGGCCGGAGCGAGTCGATTATCGTCTTTGCCGTGTCGTCCGTGTATATGGAAAACCCTGCGTCGCCCCGGGCAAGCTTGACTGCGGCAAGCGCGTCCACCCTGCCTGCCCCCTGCACGAACGGGTCGTTCTTCAGGTCCTTTGCGGTAGACATCAGGATGCTCTTTACCGTAAACGGGTCTGGCGCCTTGCCTGCTTCTTTCATCTCCTGTACCACGAGCGCTGCGGCGCCGGCGACCATCGGGGCCGCCATGCTGGTCCCGCCAAAGAGCGAAAATGCGCCGTCGTCGTTGGGGTCGCCCTTTTTCGATTCGAGGTTCTTTGCAGTCACGTCGGTTGGCGTAAATCCGTACGAGCCTATCGCCATCAACTCCGGCTTGGGATCTCCAAGCAGGCTTGGGCCCCTGCTTGAAAACTCGGCAACGTCGTCGTAGGCTGCAGCCGACGGGCCAAAGCGGGTGATGTTGGCAAACGGCCCGTACTGCAGGTGCACGTTGTTCGTAGTCGCACCCACAGAGATTCCAAGTGGCGACGTGTTTGGTGCACCCACGCTCCCGTAGCCAAGCCCGTTGTTGCCCACGCTGTCCACCACAAGCGTCCCGGGATAGTCCTTGGCAAGGGCGTGTGGCACCATAAGGAGCGACGAAAAGACGCTCAGTATGTCGTATCCGGGGCCATATTTCAAAAGTGGAAAGTCGGATATGCCCCAGCTGTTGCTCATGATGTCGGCCTTGTGGTCGCCCGTGTAGACCCATCTGCCATCGTCTTTCAGGTCAAAGCCTGATGCCCACAGCCAGCCGTATAGCGCGTCGCCCATCCATAACGACTTGACCGGTATTATCTTTGCCCCCGGCGCCGCGCCTGGAAGGGCGTAGCGGGTAGAGTTGTGGTAAATGTCATACTGGGTATGCCCCCTTGACGCGGCCGTCGCCGCCGTGCTCGTCCCGTGGCCTGCAAAGTCGAACATCAGGCCGAAATAGTTGCCGTTTGGGTCCATCGGCTCTAGCAGTTTTGCCGAGACTGCGCCAGTGACCCCGGACTTGTCAGCCACCACCACCTGCGTCCTGTTGTCAGTCACGCGCCAGATGTCAAGCACCCTTGCGCCGGCAGTACCTGCGGAATAGTCCGGGACGCCGTCGCCATTATAGTCGTAGGTCAGAAACTCGTTTCCGTCGCCTAGCTTGAACGGCTTTTCGTCTGTAAAGTCAAAGGTGAGCTGGGTAGGCAGCAGGTAGCTAGTCTGCGGGAACGCGCCTGCTATTCCAAGCGTAAAGGTGAACCAGCCGTACGACATGTCTGCGATTATGGTGTCGTACACGCCCGGCTCTTTGCTGTCCACCACCAGCACCGGTATAAGGGCGAACGATATGGTCCCAAGCTTCTCAGTAGCCTCGTACGCCACCCCAAAGTGGTAGACCCCGCTCATAGAGCGGATATAGTCGGTCGGGCTCTTGCCTATCTTCCAGTCGACGTTTGCAGTGGCACTGAGCATCGGCGCGCCAAAGACTGGATACAGCATGTTGTAGACAGGTATCTTGCCCTCGGTCGTCTTTAGGTAGACGCCTGTACCGTTGACGTAGGTGTACGAAGTCATGTTCTCTGGCAGCTTTACCTTGCCATTGTCGTCGACGGTAGTGTAGTTCATTATCACGCCGGTCTGCTGGTTGATGTTGGCGACGTATTTCGCCTTTGTAAGGACGAGGCCCTGCCCGTCTGCGTCAAGCATTATAGGCACCCCCTTGGCGTCCCTTGCAACCGCGTCGCGCATGTCAGGGTTGGAAAAGTCCGAGCCTGTATCCACTATGGCCACCTTGACCCCGTCGCCGGTGGCATTGTACAACGATGCGGCGTGGTCGGCTCCTATTATCGATGTGCCAGAGAGCCGGCCCCCTGATCCTTCTCCTTCGCCTGCAATGTTTTGAGGTAGAGAATCAAAGGCAAGAGGCATGTCCGTCGCGTAAGAAAAGCCGCTGCCCTGCGCAAGCGGGTTTCTAGAAAACGCCACGCCAAGGAACGGCCCCTGCTCCGGACTCCCACCCATCCCCACTACGTGCGCGCCTGCAAGGGCCCGGGGGTCGCCGGGGCCAAGCAAGAGCGTCCTGCCGACGTTGTCGCCGTTGTACTGCAGGTTGCCGAGGTTTATAGAGCCAAAGTCAGACTTGATTGCGCTTTTTGGCACGCTGTGGCCAAGGATGTTCACCGTGTCCGTAGGGGCAGCAGCTGGCGCCCGCGCCGGAAGCGAGGACAGGGGCAGAGATTCGGATATTCCAGACATGACCTGCTCCCTGCTTGGCGCAAGCGAGTACGCTGGCGCGGCAAAGGCTGAGGCGACCAGAGCAAGGAGTAAAACCGCTGCTAGACGGATCAAATAATGACGTACGGAAAGGGCCTTCTTGGTTATTACGATTTCGTCGCAAAAAGGAAAAGAGAGGGAGCAAAAAAAATTATTTCAGCAGGTCGTCGTACTTGCCGGCGTTAATGTCAGAGTAGACCTCTTTGGCAGGCTTGCCTTCCACCTTGACGCCCATGCTGACGCACGAGCCAATCACTTCCTTGGTGGCGCCCTTGACGTCCTTGGCGTACGAACCTTCGATCTTCATCTTGGCGATTTTCGCCGCCGACGCCATCGAGAGGTCGCCTGCATAGTCCTTGCCTGCAGTTCCGGAGCCCTTTGGGATGCCGGATTCCTTGGCCACGAGCGCGGCAGTCGGCGGGATGCCGACTTCGACCGTGAACTTTTTAGTCTCGGCGTCCACTTCGACCTTTACTGGCACCTTCATGCCGGGGAAATCCTTGGTCTTTTCGTTAATGGTATTGACCACCTGCAGGACGTTTACGCCCATCGGTCCCAATGCCGGGCCAAGTGGCGGGCCTGCGTTGGCCTCTCCGCCGCTTACAAGCGCGGAAATAGACTTTTTATCGCCCATATTACGATGCGGGTGTGTTTACCCAAATTATAATCGTTCCTGTTGCCCTCTCACGGCGCCCTTTTGACAGACTTTTAAACCCGGGCATTGTAAAAAGTGACGGTCATATGGCAGCGGAGCAGCCCACTGGAGGCGTAGGTTCGCTTTTCTTCGAGCTTGCAGGAGACTTGCGCCTCGCCATGCTATCGAGGCTTGGCGAAAAGGACTATCGGCTGTCACAGCTTGCGTCAGAGCTTGACGCGACCATGCAAGAGGCCCACAGGAACATGACCCGGCTGATAGAGTCAGGGCTCGTGTCAAAGGGCAAAGAGGGCGAGCTGGTGCTTACCGCGTACGGCAGGACCGTAGTTTCGCTGGTGCCTAGCTACGATTTCCTCTACAAGCACCGCGACTTTTTTGCAGACCATAGCCTCGGCGACCTTCCGCCCAAGTTCGTACAGCGGCTAGGCTCGTTCCGCAGCTGCGAGATGGTGCACGGTGTGATGGCCATACTCCAGCGCTGGAAGACTCTGTACAGCAGCTCTGACACATTTATCAAGGAGATAATGGCGCAGGTGCCCCTCGACCTCATCGAGACGATAAGCGCAAGGGTCGACGAGGGAGTAAAGTTCTCGTACATATTTGCGTCAAACGCTGTGGTGCCAAAGGGCAGGACGCAGCTTCTTCAGAAGGTAGGCTGGCGCAATTTCATCACCAAGGGTCTAGTCGAGCGCAGGATGCTTGCCGACGTCAAGGTGATGGCCATATTCAATGAAAAGCAGGGGTGCGTGATGTTCCCGAACCAAAAGGGAGAGCCGGACCTCAACGTCATGTTCTACGGGGAAAGCGAGGAATTTCTGGAATGGTGCAACGACTTTTTCAATCACCAGTGGGAAAGCGCGGACGCGTTTGACGAAGGCAAGCTAAAACACGAAGTGTGAAAAAACGCGCCCGCACAACGAGCAGAAAATCAAGTGCAAGTTTTTATACGCCGGAGGCAAAGACTGCCTATGCCCAAAGCCTTCGTACTCATGAACGCCGAGCTTGGAAGCGAGGACTCGCTGGTGAGCGAGCTGAAAAAGATGGAAGGCGTCAAGGAAGTCTACCAGGTGTACGGCGTCTATGACATCGTAGCCCAGGTCGAGGCTGACGCGATGGAGAAGGTGAAGGAGACCATAACATGGAAGCTGCGCAAGCTCAACGGAGTAAAGTCGACGCTTACCATGATAGTCATGGAGTAGCACACGAAGAGGAGGCAGGAGGTCATTTTGGGACTTTTTGGCAGGAAAAAAGATCAAGACGGCAAGACGACTTTCAAGTGCCAGTACTGCGACATGAAGTTTGACGACAAGGAGCGCATGAAGCGCCACATGAGAAAAGCGCACAGCGAAAAGGGCGGCGGGGACATGCCGAGCACGAACCCGTTCGGATTTGGCTAAAGACTTAATTCCTGTAAGTTTGTGGTAAAGGTAACGCGCTAGCATATGTTTCCAATCCACGACGACACGGAGAGAATACACGGCAGGCCGTGGCTCAACTACACACTGATTGGAATCAACGTCGCGGTTTTCATCTGGCAGGCATCGGTGACAAGCTTTTTCACGGACGAGCAGGCCGTAAACCGGATGTTCTTCACGTACGGCACCGTACCGGACAGGCTATTCTCCGAATGGCCGGGAAGCGCCTTTACTGTCGTGACTTCGATGTTCATGCACGGAGGCATAGCCCACATCATAGGCAACATGGTGTTCCTGTGGGTCTTTGGGGACAACATCGAGGACAAGTTTGGGCGCGTAAAATACATCCTGCTCTACATCGGCTGGGGCTTTGCGGCCGCGCTATTGCACAGCGCAGTCGCAGTGTACACCGGCGACGGGAGCGTGCCGGCAGTCGGGGCATCGGGCGCGATATCCGGAGTCCTTGGCGCGTACATGGTCCTGTTCCCAAGGGCAAAGATATACACCATAATCACGGCGTTTTTCATCTACACGGTGCGCATACCCGTGCTCATCTACATACCGTTCTGGTTTGCGCTGCAATTGATATTTGGAATCATCGGGCAGTTTGGCCCGCTTGGCGACTCGGGTGTCGCGTACCTAGCGCACGTCGGAGGCTTTATCGCCGGCGCGGCGACCGGCCTTGCAGGAAGGGGCTTTATCCTGCCCAAGTTGGCGAGCCTTGCCGGCAAGGGCACGATGTACAAGCCACCCGTGAAAAAGATGCGCCCCAAGCTTGAAGACGTGGTGAGCGAGACGCCCCCGGAAGTCATAGAGGGCCCCAGCTATTACGAGATAATAGCAGAGATAAAGGGCGTCGCCGACGCGTCTGCAATAAAGGCCACGTACGAGCAGGAATCAAAGCTTGTCAGGATAACCGCAAACGGCTCGCGCAGATACGAGATGGAGGCAAAACTCCCTGACACGGCCGCCGGCGCAACCGTCGAGGACGTGCAGTACCTCAACGGCATCGCCAGGATAAGGCTCGTCAAGACGTCATGACGCCATATGATCCGAATATCGTCGCAAGGCTAAAATATCCGCCAAAGGTGAAATTATTTTGCCTATTTTAGGAGGAATATGAAAAATGTCAATACAACAAGCTTCAGCAGGCGGAATGCCAGTACTGATTTTGAAAGAGGGAGCGTCCCAGACGAAGGGTCGCGACGCCCAGAAGAATAACATCACGGCAGCGAAACTGATCGCAGAGGTAGTCAGGACCTCGCTTGGCCCCCGCGGCATGGATAAGATGCTGGTGGATAGCCTTGGCGATGTCACCATAACAAACGATGGCGCCACAATCTTGAAAGAGATAGACGTGCAGCATCCGGCGGCAAAGATGATGGTCGAGATTAGCAAGGCGACGGACAACGAGGTCGGCGACGGCACGACCTCCGTGGTGGTACTCGCAGGCGCCCTCATCGAGAAAGCAGAGGAGCTTATCAACAAAGACGTCCACCCGACCATAATCGTGGACGGCTATCGCAAGAGCGCCGCCAAGACTATTGAAGTTCTGAACAGCATCGCGCAAAAGATAGAGGGCAACGAGAAGAACGAGCTTGCCAGGGTAGCAAGGACCTCGATGCAGACCAAGATAGTGTCAAGGGAAGCAGACGACCTTGCAGCCATCGTGGTGAGCGCCGCGCTCTCTGTGGCAGAGAAAACCGACACCGGCTTTCGGATGGATGTGGACGACATCAAGGTGGAAAAGAAGGCAGGAGGCTCTATCCGCGATACCAAGATGATAAAAGGCATCGTGCTTGACAAGGAAGTCGTGCACGGCGGGATGCCAAAGCGCATCGAGAAGGCCAAGATTGCGCTGATAAACGCCGCGCTAGAGATTGAAAAGACCGAGTTTGACGCCAAGATAAACATCAGCTCTCCGGACCAGATGAAGATGTTCCTTGAGGAGGAAAACAAGATGCTCAAGGGCATGGTCGACAAGGTGGTCAAGGCGGGCGCAAACGTGGTCGTCTGCCAGAAGGGAATCGACGACATCGCCCAGCACTACTTGGCAAAGGCAGGCATCCTCACAGTAAGGCGCGTAAAGGAAAGCGACATGACGAAAATGTCCCGCGCGACGGGTGCACGGATGGTCAACAACCTTGACGATTTGACTGCAAAGGACCTCGGCTCTGCCGAGCTTGTGGAAGAGCGCAAGGTAGAGACAGACAAGTGGGTCTTTATCGAAGGGTGCAAGCACCCCAAGTCCGTTACGATTCTCATCCGCGGAGGCTCGCAGCGTGTCGTAGATGAAGCAGACAGGTCCGTCCACGACGCCCTCATGGTAGCAAAAGACGTCCTTGAAAAGCCGGCCATCGTGGCAGGCGGGGGCGCGCCAGAAGCCTATGCGGCAGCGAGGCTTCGCGAATGGGCCAGCACGCTCTCCGGCAGGGAGCAGCTTGCCGCAGAGAAATTTGCAGAGGCGCTCGAAGTGATACCTCTTGCGCTTGCCGAGAACGCCGGCATGGACCCGATTGACACGCTTACGGAACTGCGCGCCAAGCAGAGCAAGGGAAGCAAGTGGACAGGAGTCGACGCAAGGAACGCCAAGGTCGCCGACATGTCCAAACTCGACGTCGTCGAGCCGCTTGCAGTCAAGGAGCAGATAATCAAATCTGCTACAGAGGCCGCGTCGATGATCCTGAGGATCGACGACGTGATTGCCTCAAGCAAGTCGGGAGGAGCGCCGGCCATGCCGCCGGGAGGTATGGGCGGTGGCATGGGCGGAATGGGCGGCATGGACATGTAAGGTGTCCGGCCCCACTACCCTTCTTCCTCCTTTTTCATTTCCGCC
>NZ_CAMLDP010000047.1 GCF_946478925.1 uncultured Nitrososphaera sp.
CCCAAGAAGCGACACAAGTTTACGCACAATAAGAGGTGGAATTCCCTTTTTTACTCCTTGTCGATGAATTCATCCGGTCCAGGCGGCTCTGGGTTGAGGCCCTTCCTCTTCCTCGTGTCTGCAACCAGATTCCTGAATATCGAGTTCGGGACTGGCGCCCATGTCTTGAAGAACGTTGTCCACATCGCCTTGCCTGCGGTTCCGCCCCTCATGACTTCTGACAGGTCGAACGTCTCGGATGCCGGCACCTCGCCCTGTATGATGGCGATGATGCCCTTCTGCTCGACGTTGAGTAGCTTGCCGCGCTTGCTTGACAGCACGCTTGCGACGACGCCTATCTGTTCCTGTGGGCACTTGATCTCAATACCAAGTATCGGCTCCAAAAGCACCGGGTCGGCAATCAGTATCGAGCCGAGCATTGCCCTCCTTGTGGCCGGCATCAGCTGCGCAAGGCCCCTGTGTGCAGGGTCCTCGTGCGGGACAAAGTGGTGCAGGACAAACTTTACGCCCCTCACCTGCTCCTTTGCTATCGGGCCATTCTTTATCACATCGTCAAAGCCTGAACGGATAGAGTCCATAGATTCCTGTATGAACTGGACACCCTTGGTCTCGTCTACCATCATGTTGCCGGACGCGTCGATTGCAACGACGCTCCTTGATTCGTCGGTGCCCCAGCCCTTTTCCCTCAGGATCTTGGCCATCTCCTTCTTGTCCATGTCTTCCTTCAGCTTGCCCGTCCTGATGAGGTCGACAATGTCCTCTGGCAACGGCTCGACGCGCATGAATATCTTGTTGTGCTTGTTCGGAGACTTGCTCATTATGGGGCCGGCCTTTGCGCGGATTGTCTCGCGGTAGTTGATCAACGGTTGCGTAGTGACGATGTCAAGGCCCATTTCCTGCAGGAGCGACGTAGCGATTTCAAGGTGCAGGACACCCATTCCTGCCATCAAGGTCTCGCCGGATTCCTCGTTTATCTTGACTATCAGGTTCGGGTCCTCGACGGTGATCCTGCGCAGGCCCTCGACCAGTTTGGGCAGGTCCTTGGGGTGCTTTGGTTCCACCGCGATTGTGACGACAGGTTCAGAAACGTATTTGATAGACTCAAACGCGGTCGCCGTTTTGACGGTTGATATCGACTCGCCAGAGACTGCATAGTCGAGGCCGAGCAGCGCCGGTATGTTGCCTGCAGGAAGCACGCTGACTACTTCGCGGGTGTTGCCCATGTAGATGTTTACAGACTGCACCTTGCCCGGTCTCTTTGCGTCAATCAGATAGATTTCGTCGCCGTCCTTTATCGTGCCTGAATACAGGCGGCCTGTTGCAACCCTGCCTGCCTGCGGGTCGACGTTGATGGTAGTCACCATCATCATGGCCGGACCCTTTTCGTCGCAGTTCAAAAGCGCCTGGCCGATCTCAGAGTTGAGGTCGCCTGGCCAGATTTTCGGGATACGGTATTTCTGCGCCACGTGGGGCGGCGGGTGGTGCTCGACTACCATGCCAAGCACGGCGTCGTGCAAATGCGATTTCTCTGCAAGTGCCTTTATCTTGTCTGTGCCTTCCGACGTGTACGCTTCGTAGACGTCCTTAAAGCCGACGCCCAGCTTTTGCGCCATCTTGAAGTTAAAGCCCCAGCGGTCCTTTGCAGAACCAAAGGCGACGCTGTTGCCCTGTATCGAGACCTTCCACTTTTCCTTGTACTCCGGCTCGGCATAGAGGTCCACGAGCCTGTTGAAATCGGCAATGATGTTTGAAAGCCATTTTTGCATGGCAGGTCCGTCCAGCCTCAGCTCTTTTACGAGCCTGTCTATCTTGTTTATGTAAAGGACTGGCCTGACGCGCTCTTCGAGTGCCTGCCTCGTGACAGTCTCTGTCTGGGTCATGATGCCCTCGACAGAGTCAGAGACTACGACCACGCCGTCGATTGCGCGAAGCGCCCTCGTAACCCTGCCTGTAAAGTCGATGTGGCCGGGCGTGTCTATCATGTTGATGACGTAATCCTTGTTATCGTGTTCGTACAGCAGCGTCACGTTTGCGCCCCTGATGGTCATCTGCCTGTTCTGCTCCAGCTTCATAGAGTCGAGAGCAAGGGCCTGGCCGGCCACGGACGGTGCGATGATGCCGGACGCGGCAAGAAGGCTGTCGGACATGGTCGTCTTGCCGTGGTCGACGTGTGCAATGACACCGAAATTGCGTATCTGATCCTTATTACCGATGATTCTCAGGATTTCCTGAGTAGACTTGAACTTTGGCATACACTCAATTTTCAAAAATTTTGTTCGGGGACTATAAATGTTGCCTATATTTTTCACGGATATTCATTTAATAGTGGCGCAGGCTCCTTGCACGGGGGATGGAGATAACGCTCGGCCACACTCCTGACGCCGACGACGCGTTCATGTTCTACGGCTTTGCATGCGGCGGGGTAAGGTCCGGCAAGTTCAAGATAAAGCACGTCATCCAGGACATCGAGACTTTGAATAAGAGGGCCTTGGCGCACGAGCTTGACGTGACTGCAGTGTCGGCTCATGCCTATGCTTACTTGAAAGACTATGTCATATTGCGCGGTGGCGGCAGCTTTGGGTTAAAGTACGGTCCGGTGGTGATTGCAAGGAAAGACAAGGATTTGACTCTTGACAAGCTACAAGACGCCACAATAGCCATCCCAGGCAGGATGACTTCTGCCAACCTTTTGCTGAAACTTGCCCTGGGCAGGTTCAAGGAGAAAGAGATGTCGTTTGAGACGATTCCGCAGGCAGTACTGGCAGGTGAGGTCGATGCAGGGCTTGTCATACACGAGGCGCAGATAACCTACGACAAGACGAAATTTGCAGCTATAATGGAGCTTGGCCCATGGTGGGACGCGCAGACCGGTGGCCTTCCGGTCCCGCTTGGCATAAACGTGGCAAGCGCAAGGACGATGGACCGCGGACAGTTGAAGGAGTTCAGCGACCTTTTCGTAAAATCAATAGAGTATGGCCTTAACAACATCGATGCTTCCGTAGATTACGCAATGCAGTATTCCAGAGGCCAGCCAAGGGAGACGATAAAGAAATTCGTTCTGATGTACGTGAACGAAATAACCCGCGACATGGGTCCGGAAGGCAGAAAGGCGATTGAAAAGATGTTTTCGATGGCCCGCGAGCGCAAGATTCTAGAATCGGACGTCAAGGTCGACGTAGTCTAGATTTTTTTACGTAAAAAAAGAAGAACTAGCCGATCCTTAGCATCATATCCACAAACAGCACGACGCTTCCGACTGCCACCGTCATTATCATAAACGGAAAACCGACCCGCATAAAGCGGTTAAAGGACACTGCCTGACTGGCCTTTTCAGCAAGTCCGGTGGCGACAACCCCGGCGCTTGACCCTATCAGCGTGCCGTTACCGCCCAGACCCACCCCTAGTGCAAGGGCCCACCACAGTGGGCTTATCTCAAAGCCGCCAAACGCAGAGGCGATGCTTCCGTTCTGGTTCAGGACGTGTATCAGGGGTATCATGGTCGCAGCAAAGGGTATGTTGTCGACAAACGCGCTGGCAATCGCGGACATCCAGATTATCAAAAAGAACGTCATCGTGGGCTCGCCTCCCGTTATGCCAAGAGCAGTCTTTGCAAGGAGGTCTATCATCCCGGCGTGCTCGGCGCCGCTAATGATTACAAAGAGCCCGGCAAAGAATATCAGAGTCGCCCAGTCCACGTCGTGGAACACCTTTTCCGGCTTGGCCCGCGTGGCCACCAGAAGCACACCCGCGCCTCCGAGCGCGATGAGCGACGGCTCTACGTGGAGGCTGCCGTGGACTACAAAGAGCGCAATGACTCCGGCAAGCACTATCATTGATTTTTTCATCACGCCCCTGTCGGTTATCAGCGACTTTTCGTCCTGCGCCATCAGCTCGTCGAGGTTCTGGGGCTTTTGCGCAAGGTCCTTTCGAAAGAGGAACTTTAGCATGAACAGCGACGCGACAAGCGATACGCCTATCGTGGGCCCCATGTGGAACAGAAACGCGTTAAAGTCTATGCCTGCGGCAGAGCCGATGAGTATGTTTGGAGGGTCGCCTATGAGAGTTGCAGTCCCGCCCACGTTTGAGGCAAGTACCTGGGCAAGTATGAACGGAACGGGGGAAAGCCGGAAAATTCTGAAAATGGAGATGGTTATGGGCACCATCAGGAGCACGGTCGTCACGTTGTCTATGAACATCGAGGTGACGGCCGTAAAGGCGCTCATCATGACGAGCAGCTTCCACATGTTGCCCTTTGACGCCTTGCTCATACGGATGGCAAGGTATTGAAAGACGCCCGTCTCGGCCATTATGGCCACGATTATCATCATGCCGAGCAAAAGGCCGATTGTGTTAAAGTCGATGGCTCTAGTCGCAAACTCGAAACTCTCGCCTGCCGTGATGAGCCCGGTCGATATTATTATGATGACTACTGCCGTGGCGCCGGCAAGCGCGATTGCAGTCCTGTGTACTATTTCAAACGAAAGCATCACGTACACGGACAGCAGCACTATCGACGTCAGCTTTAGCGGCAGGCTGATTGAAAGCCCCAAGGCATCCGGAACAATCAGGACTACTGCGGAGAGTATGGCGACGAGCGCAAGGCCGATTACGGTCTTTTTCTTGTGATGCGCGGCGCTTGCCTCAAGCAGAGCCAACCCCTATTCACTGCTCTCAGTGATATATAGCCATGATCAGATTTTCCGTAGTTTACAGATATGCAGGCACAGCTCTCTCTATCTCCCTCTATTGATAACTAGTCGAACCGGCGGATGATGTTGAAAAACGTGTCGCGCTGCGCTGGCTCGCGCTTTATCTCGCGCACCATGCTCGCAAGCTCCTGCAATGACGTCCCGCTTGACTTGCCTGCAGCCTTGAATATCTCCTCCGAATAGGCGGTGCCCACCATATCGTTTCCGCCGTACGAGAGTGCCACCTGCGCTATCTTTTTGCCTAGCGCGACCCAGTACACCGAGAGGTTCTTTAGCGTGTTTCCAAGCAAGAGCCGCGACACCGCTATCACGCGCAGGTCGTAGGGCGAGGGACTCTCTGACTTTATCATCTCTTTCTGCTCAAGTTCAGTGTTTTCAAGGCTGAACTTGAGCGGGATAAACGTGGTAAAGCCGCCGGTTTTTTTGTGGAGCTCGCGTATCTTGATGACGTGGTCAACGACGTGCTCGGGTTTTTCAATGTGCCCAAAGAGCATCGTGCAGTTGCTCCGGATGCCAAGCTCGTGCGCCTGCCTTGCAGTGTCGAGCCACTCTTCGCCGGAGCACTTGCCTATCACTATTTTCCTGCGGGTGTCGGGGTGGAATATCTCGGCGCCTCCGCCGGGAAGCGCGTCAAGGCCAGCAGACTTTAGCCGCGAAAGCACTTCCTTTACCGAGTTGTGCGTCAGGCGCGCGATGAAAAACACCTCTGCAGGGGTGAGTGCCTTTATCATGACTTTTGGATGTTCGGCCTTGATGGCGCGCATCATGTTTTCATAGTACTCGAGCCCCAGCTTGGGGTGAAAGCCCCCCACGATGTGCAGTTCTGTGGCGCCCATCTGTTCTATCGCTATCTTGGCCCTTGCGACTATTTGCTCGGTAGAAAGCGTGTAGGCGTCTTCTTCATTGCCCTTGCGGTAGAACGCGCACAGCGGGCAGCTGGCGGCGCACACGTTTGTGTAATTCAGGTAGTAAGAAGATACAAAGGTCACGGTGCTCCCGCACAGGTCGCGGCGGAGCTTGTCTGCGGCCGCGCCGAGCAAGAAAAGGTTCTCCTCATTCATCAGCTGCACGCCGTCCTCGTAGGACAGCTCCTCTCCGGCAAGCGCCTTTTCGAGCGCCGGCGTCCCGCTGGCGTTGCCGACAGCGTCTATCGACTGCAACAGGGTAACTTTTGCCGTCAGGCCATTATAAATTTAGGCTCTTTCTCCAAATCATTAAATAGCATTGCAGGGACAAAACAGCCAGACACTTGCAAGGCCGGCTGCTCCAGGAATTCTTGAAAAAGTCCGACATCAGCGACGTTCTGGACACCGCGCTGGCCGGAAGGAGGCCGCTTGGCCTTGACGACTGCATACGGCTCGTGAAATCCGACGACGCCTACTCTATGGGCCTCGTCGCAAGCATACTGCGCCAGCGGCTCTTTGGCGACAGAATAACTTTTGTCAACAACATCATACTCAACTATACCAACGTCTGCGTGACGTACTGCAAGTTCTGCGCATTCTACAGGCCGCCGGGGCACGAAGAATCGTACACCGTGCCCAAGGAGGAGATTGTAAGGCGAGTAGCCACTTCAAGAGAGATGTTTGGGATCACGCAGGTGCTCATACAGGGTGGCCATAACCCGAATCTCAGGATAGAATATTACGAGGACGCATTCAAGGCGATGAAGGAAAAGTGCCCCGAGGTTGGAATCCACGGGCTTTCGCCTTCCGAGGTCGACATGATAGCCAAGGTGGAAAGGAGCAGCACAAAAGAAGTGCTTGCGCGGCTAAAGGCAGCTGGCATGGACACGTTTGCGGGGGCAGGCGCCGAGATACTGGAGGACAGAGTCAAAGAACAAATCAGTCCGTTAAAGATAAAGAGCGACGAGTGGCTGCGCATAATGGAAGAAGCGCACAACGTCGGGCTAAAGTCGGTCGCCACTATGATGTACGGCACGGTCGAGACGGAAGAGGACCGCGCAAGGCACATACTAAAGATAATGAAGCTTCAGGAAAAGACCGGAGGCTTTGTCTGCTTTATCCCGTGGAGCTTTGAGCCCAACAACACCGAGATGCAGGCGGAAGGGCTGATAAAATACCCATCCGGCGGCCTGCAGCTGCTAAAGATGATAGCGATTTCAAGGATAATGTTCTACGGCCTCATAGACCATTTGCAGTCGTCGTGGCTGACAAACGGAATCGGCATGGCGCAGCTGGCGCTGAACCACGGCGCAGACGACTTTGGAGGCACGCTGATAGGAGAAGAGGTGGTGAGCGCAACAGGGGCTCGCTCTACCGAACTTACGTCTGACAGGATAATAGCCGCCATAAAGCAGGCAGGCTACAATCCGGCCGAGCGGGACAACCTGTACAGGACGGTCAGGGAATTCTAGTTACCGCCAGTCGTCCATCAGGTAGACGTCTTTTCTGTTGTAGCCCGGCTCATCAGGCTTTTCCATGGCGACTCCCTGGATGTCGGTACGAAACTTGTGCGCAATCATCCTTCTGTATGCGTCGTGGCGGCCCGTATTGACGCCTGCAACTATGCGCGACAAACCTTGTGAGCCTGCAAACGACTCGCAGGCATCCAGAAGGCGCTCAAAGCGTTCACCAGCAGAGCCTTGGCCGGCCGCTGCGGCGCCAAACTTGACGTAGCAGTTTCCGCTGCCAGCCTCCGTTCCGGGCCCGCAGTGGCAGACTGCAAAGCCGGCTAGAGAGTTGCTGCCGCCATCATCATAGGTAAGTATGGTGTCTCCAAGTTTCTGCCTGTCGACGGAGTAGATTTCCTCGCTCAGGTCCAGCCCGTCGTAGATCTTGCCTGTTAGGGTTTTGCACGCCTCGACGGCCTGTTCCTTGTCAGCCGCGGTTAATTGCGAATAGCGGACCGGTTTGGCTGCACTTGCCTTGTCGTCCACCGGCTTTGACATTATCGCAGTCAGGAACCGGGGCCAAAAGCCAAACTTTTGGTACAGGTGGACGTGCTTGCTGCTCTGGGCAAACGTAAAGAGGCCGGCGTGGCGCACCTGCCACTTTGCAAAAATTCCCATCGTCTCTTCAAGCAAGAGCCTTGCCACGCCCTTGTCCCAAAAGTCGGGATGTATGGTCAGAGGGCCGAAAACTCCGACGCTTCCCCAGTGCAGAGCAAAGTTCGAGCCTGCGATTTTGCCGTCGACTTGTGCCACCAGCGCGGCAGACGGGTCGGCGCGGTAGCGGGTGTAGACATAATCGGCGTCGCCGGCAAAAGACGTCGGGTCGGGCAGGCCAAGAAACGTGCCAAAGGCAAGCCTCATTATCCTGTCCGCCTCCTGCAGGTCGCTTTCCTGCATGCGCCGGACTATTATGTCAAGAGCCAATGCATATCCTCTTCCCTATGAGCGAAAGTACTCCTGCCATCGCCTGTCGACAAGCGCCTTTGTCTCATCGTCAACTACTGCTAGCTGCTGTATCTCGCGCATATAGCCTTCCTCTCTCGTTTTTTGCGTGGCGTCTATTCCCATCTTTGAGCCAAGGTTGACAAATGGCGACGCGGGGTCAAGCGTGTCTGTAGGCGTGTTATTGATGATGACTGTGTCGCGCGCGGCGTCTGCGCGTGTAGTCACCGCCCATATCACGTCGTTTGCGTCGTGCACGTCCACATCGCTGTCGACCACCACGAACATCTTTGTCAGCGACAGCTGGCCCATCCCCCAAAGACCCATCATCACCTTCTTGGCCTGACCGGGGTATGTCTTTTTTATCGATATTACTGCAAGGCCCTGGAACCAGCCGGCGCCCGGCATGGAAAAGTCGACTACCTCCGGGTGGAACATCTGTATCAGCGGCAGAAACGAGCGCTCTATCACCTTGCCGATGTAGGCATCCTCAAGCACCGGCTTGCCCACAACTGTCGTCAGGTATATCGGGCTCCTGCGCCTCATGATGCCAGTCAGCGTAAAAGTGGGAAAGGGCTCTGCCGGCGTGTAATAGCCAGTGTGGTCGCCGAACGGTCCTTCCATGCGCATGTCGTTTGGGTCCACGTACCCTTCGAGTACTATCTCGGCGTTTGCAGGCACTTCAAGGTCGATGGTCCTGCATTTTACGAGTTTTACCCCTTTCTTTCTCGTGATGCCGGAAAACAGGTACTTGTCCATTCCTTCGGGCACAGGCGCGACTGCTGAAAACACGGTAGCAGGGTCTGCGCCGATGACGATTGCGGCTTCAATCTTTTTGTTCTGCTCTTTGAGCATCTTGTAGTGCTGCGCGCCCCGCTTGTGGGTCTGCCAGTGCATTGTTGCGTGCTTGTCATCGATTATCTGTACGCGGTAGACACCCAGGTTGCGGATCTCCGTCTCAGGGTGTTTCGTTACCGTCATGCCAAAAGTGATGAACCTGCCTGCGTCGCCGGCAAACGATTTTAGTATCGGAAGCGAGTTGAAGGACGCTTTATCATTTTCTATCACTTCGGTAACGGATCCCTTGTCCTCGTATTTCGGGCCATACTCGCCAATCTCTGACAGCTTGGGCAGCATTTTCAGCTTGTTGAGCATACCGGACGGCATCTTTATCCTCGTGAGGTCGACGATGCGCTGGCCAATGTCCACGAAATCCTCCGATTCCAGCGCCAGCTGCAGGCGCTTCATTGTGCCAAAGGCGTTTCCAAGGACCTGCATGTCTGACCCTTCCACATTTTCAAAGAGAACGGCCGGCTGGTCGCCCTTGTACATGAGCCGGCGCATTACCTCCGCTATTTCGAGGTCCGCGCTCACCTTTGCCTTTATGCGTTTCAGCTCGCCTGCCCTTTCGAGGGCATCAACGTACTCGCCGAGGCTTTCAAACGGCATGCAAGACTACTACCTTTTTTTATTTCATGAACTTGCCGGTGTTCTTGCGCACAAGCGGGATTATCTTTTTGGTGATGACGCCGTGCACCTTGTCGCCTGACTTGACGTCAAACGAAAGCAGCATGACGTAGTACAGCCGGCTGTTCTCGTCGGCTATAGGTATGGTGGCGCGGATGAGTTTTGCATAGTGCGACGAGGCATAATCTATCTTGCCAAGCAGGTATTCCCACCTAAGGCGCGTGTACTGGCGCGTGGCGGCGGTGATGGCATACTGGGCGCGCTCTTCGGGCGTCAGGAGTGGTTTCAGCCCTTTACGCTCGGCTGTTGCCACCAATTTGCCGTCCTCGTCGGCAATCCCCGCGAATCGTATCGAGGGGTCGAGCGAGACTACCTTGTCGCAGATGTCCTGGAAAAATTGCTTCATTTTCTCACCGTCCCGGGCGACTAGGCGGTATATTTGATTTTCCTGTGTAACAGGCCAAGCAAATACTTAAATGGGTTACACGGAACGGTACCTTTCACTTTGTCGCAGGAAGCAGTAGTGATGATAGAGGACCGCAAGAACTCGCTTTTGAGCAGGCGCGAGGTAAAGGCGCTGTTCAGAGGAGCCGCCGGCAAGCTGAAAAAGACAGAAGCGGCCGAGCAGATAGCGAGCCAGCTTGGGGTCGACAAGAAAATAGTTATCCCGATAAACCTTGTATGCGAGACAGGAATGACAGACGTGCACGCAGTTTTCTACGTCTACGAGAATGAAGAGGCTGCCAAGAAGCAGTTGCCGAGATACCGGATGCTGCGCACCATGCCAAAAGCCGACAGGAAAAAGCTGCTCGACGAGGAAAAAGCAGAGAGGCTGAAGGCCAAGCAGGCAGCGGCCGCTGACGCCAAGGGAGGCGCCAAGAAGTAACATGGCAGACAAGAAAGCCCCGGCAAAAGGCGAGGTTGCAGTCTACAAGTTCTACAAGGTAGAGGGCAACAAAGTCACGAGGAACAAGCGCGAATGCCTGAAATGCGGCAAGGGCGTGTTCATGGCCGAGCACAAGGACCGCTTTACGTGTGGCAAGTGCGGCTACACGGAATTCGCTCGCAAGGAAGCGCCCAAGAATAAGGCCAAGAAATAACCTACAAGCTGCGGGCCACGTTCTTTATCGCCCTTGCGACCTGAGGCGACAGGACAGGTATGAAATTCTCGATGTAGCGCTTGCTCTGTACGAGCCGGCCTGCCACTTTTTCGTTTCCGTATCCTTGCAGAAACTCGGCCGCCACTTTTGCTGCCGCTGGCGCGTTTGCGCTTCCCTTCAGGCCCCAGCATACAAACTGCGCAAGGTCCCAGACTGGGTCCCCTCCCTCAAAGACAAACTGTTCAAGGTCTGTGAACCACAAAAGCCCATCCTTTGCAATCACGTTCTTGGGCTTGATGTTGCCAAAGCACGCGCCTGCCGCATGGACGGCCGCAACCTGCCTCCCGGCTTCTCTGACAAGCGCAAGGTCGTCAATGTTGTTGTTGCCGCCGGCAAGCGCGCCCCGGATGATGTCGGCAAGACTGGGGCCTTCCATGAACCGGGTCGCAATCATCCGCCCGTCAAGCACCACCGCCTCTATCTCCGGCGTCTTGAGCCCCAGCGTGCGCAGGTATCGCAGGGCGCGGTATTCTGTGCCGAGCCGGAACACCGGGTCGACCTTGAATTTTTTCACCTGCGCGGTCCACATGCTGAGCGCCGCCCACTTCACCGACTTGGTTCGTGCAAGCTCTTTTGCGGCTATTTTCATTTCTCCGCCCCCATGCTTTAGCGTATAGAGCATCGTTCTGCTGTTTGGGTTGCCGAGCCGACGCTTTTTCGCAGTGTATCCAGAAGATATGCCATGCGCCTCTGCGACAGCGTCGAGCCAGTCTTTGTGCCGGTCCGCTACTACAAGCACGCCCTCTGGTATCTTCCAGTAGGCGCACGCAGGACATGCAAGAAACGATGGGAACTTGACCTTCTGGCCGACGTGACGACGGATCTTTGACTCGGCCTCCCTGACCGCGAGATGGAACATGTGCCTGCCTGCGTACGAGTGAATAAAATAAGAGCTAAAGTGCTGGAGCTTTTTTGCCAGCCTGAGAGCCGGCTCGCCCCGCGCAAATCTGACGCGATCTTTGGACAGCCGGAGCGTCTGGCCGTCGATTACAAACAGCCCCGGGTCTTCGATGACAATGTCTGCAAGGGCGCGCCGGTATCCCTGCATTGCAAAGTCCAAGTTGCGCGGGCTTGACGTGTATGTCTTGGCGTAGCTGTACGCGGCGTTTGGATACATTGCCGCGCGGCGCTTTATCTTTGAGAATGCAATGTATTCCAGTGGGAACGATATTTCCGGAGCAAGGGCGCTTGATGATTTCACGAGCTCTTGCAGCTCCTCTAGTATCACACGGCGCTTGTAAGTCCGTTCGATTTCCGCGAAAAATTCCGGGTTTATCACTGGCTCGTAGACATGCAAAAGCCGGCCAACCACGAACTCGCCCATGCGCGCGCTCTTGGCGTCTCTTTCAAGCGACTTTTTGTTCACGACGAGGGCAGAGATGTCGACTCCAGACTCTTTCATGTAGGCGTACTTTACCCGGTAGGGATAGTTTTCAAGCACGACAAGGATGTCGATGTCGCTGTCCGGCCTTGCATAGCCAGCCACCTTTGATCCATAGATGCATGCCGCGGCGACCTTGCGGCCTCTGGCGACTTTGTCGATGCACTTTTGCAACGCTTGCAGTTCTGCCGGCGATACGCTGCTGCTACTACTAGACATAGCCGGTCTGGCTTTTGCGCTTGCGCAGTTTCACGCTTTCAAACTCGGCAATCTTGTCCCGTATTGCCTGCTCGACCTGCAGACGCGCCATGGCCTCCACCGGTATCTTTATCACGTTTGCGTCAATGGGGACTTTGATCATGGGCAGGCCCTTGTCCATCCACAACTTTATCGCCTTGTCCTCCAATTTGTAGTCCCGAAAGCCTTCCGGAAAGCGGGTCGTTATGTGTTTCAGGAGCGTCGGGTCGGACTTGAATACCGCTCGCTCTTCAAGCAGCTTGCCCGAGTCGGCGTACCTGCCCTCAAATAGCGTGCCGGAAATCTCGTCAGAGACGATGTTCATCTTTACAATCCTGCTTACAAGCTCCAGGTAGTGCAGAAACTCGTGCGCCAGAATCGCGTGTATGGTGCCCTTTAGCCCAAACGCCACCAGCGGCGCAGTTATCTGCACGACTACACGCAGGAGGTTGTCGTCGCCTATCACCGGTATCGTGCGGGCGAAAAAGACCCCAAACTGCGCAAACTCGGCCGCGGACGTGGAAACCACCATCGACGGCTCGACGTAAAAGTACGGGTATTTCAGCCCAGACGCTTTCTCGACCCGCTTTATCCCCTCCCTGACTAGCGGAAGGCGCTTGACTATCAGCTTGTAGGTTTTTTCGGGAATATGGCCCGCGCGAGCGGCGTCATGTACCTTGTAAAGCGGGTCAAAGCTCATCCTTGCATTTCCAGAGCAAGCGTCAGACAAAAACGTTACTGAAAATAGATGTTTTTGCAGTGATCGGTCATCTAGCGCGTGCGTGTTTCCAGTGGACTACAAATACAAGCGTAGTAGTTTCGCTAAATCTATCGTGTTGGAATGTAGATTTTTGCCGGCAAATGTCATGTTGAACTATATGCATCACCGCCGATGGCAAAATCAAGAGAACGGCACATATGGCGATGCTGGACTTGCCGATGAAGAAATTTAGGGCGGATGGAACGGACTTGCGGAAACCAGCAAGCCAGCATAACTACCTACTTTCTAGATGTCTTTTGTAAAATCCTTAACAGAGATTACTTAGAAACAGGCGGCGTACAAATTCCAGTTCTTTATAATAGAATGTTTGTGAATTATAGATTAATTGATCTTGTATTTTCTAAAATAATTATATTCCAGAGCCACTTTGCTCAAGGTTTTATAATCACTTCCGAGGGAAATGTACATGTCAAGTCTGACTGCAAAAAGGGCGACAATCGCCCTCTTGACACTGGGTTTCGCAATTGCTTCATTGGCAATGGCGATGCCGAACGCCGCGCTTGCGAGCTCGAGTTACAACAATGGCAATGACGACAACAAGGACTTTGTTGTTTGCTCCCTTGAAAACAACAATAACGATGATAGCAACAACAATGATCACAAGGACCACTATTACTCGTCAAGCTACAGCATGGACGACAACAACAGCAATAACGATGACAACGGCTGCACTTGCTTCTCCAAAGACAACAATAACAATGGTAACGACTACTACTCTTCAAGCTATAGCAAGGACGATAACGACAATGGTAACGAAGTCATCATATGCATACTGCACAACAACAATGACGACAACAATGGTAACAATGGCGGCTACTAAGAAGAGACCAGTCCTGTTGGAAACTTGCGACACCGTGGCGTAAAAGCAGAGGCGCGTGATAATAGTCACACGCCCTTCCCCTCTTTTTGACAATCCTTTCACAGGCTGCAGGCAGGCATTACGGGCCCCGTCCCGTGCAGGCGGCAAACCTGTCACTGTACTCTTTTAGCACTGGCTCGCCAGTTATCTCGTACAGTCTGCCTAGCTGGGCGATGTGCCCCCTGTGGTAGTTGTCCTTTGCCCTGTTGCCCATCTGGTCATAGTAGGACCAGTCGCCGGCATAGTATTTTTTCAGGTTGCCGTCGGCAGCGAGCCAGTTCACCCCCTTGCCAAACACAATGAGCGCCCGGTAGTCGCGTGTGTACTGGTAGTATTTCCACACGTGTATCAGCGAGTTTGTGTGGCCGTTTAAAACGTAGGTCTTTTGAAAGCCCGGCTTGGCTAGAAGCTGCAGAAATATCGAGTCCTTGCCCTCATCGCTTGCGACCCCGTCGACGTCGTAATCGACCAGAAACGCGCCAAAGGCTCTTCTTGCCCCTGCAAGGTAGCTGTCTTTTCCCGTCATTTCGTGCGCAAGCAGAAGGACGTTGGTCCCCTCGGCCTGCGCAAGCGCTGAGGTGTACGGGGGCTCGACTCCCCCGTACCAGCCCCACCGAAAACCGTATTCCCACAGCGAATATCCGGATTTTTCTTTTGCGTGCCCAAGCAGCCAGTCGGCGGTGTTTATCAGGTTCTGCCTTGCCTGCGGGTCGCCTGTCCGCCGGTAGC
>NZ_CAMLDP010000048.1 GCF_946478925.1 uncultured Nitrososphaera sp.
CCAATAAATTTGCGCCCACGGTTTTTCGCCGCGTCATCATCCAGTATTCTGTTGCTTTCGACAAAAGCAAGAAAAGAAAGAAAGAAGAAAAAGGAAGGAAAAAATCCGATGACGGGTTTGGCCAGTTGCCTGCTGCACTGACCTATCTATCATCTATCTCATGTTTCGCATTTGCTTGACTATCCCGTAGGACAGGTCGTCTGCCATCATCATTGCTTCCTTCTTGATTTCATCGAATGCAGAAACATCGTCCTTGTAGTTCCCGGTCAGTCTTGCAACAGCCTCGGCTTTGGTAAGGGCGAGGTGCTTGTTCAGCATTTCAAGCAGGTCTTTCTTGGACCAGTTTGGATTCGCATCGCTGAGGAAGGTCGCAATATCATCTGCATTCTGGTACCACCTTTTCTCTGCAGCTTGCACTCCTGCATTGTCCCCGGCTTTGGCTGCGCTTAACAGGTCTACGGCGATCAGGATGTGGTCCTTGAGGAGCGAAGTGAGTTTATTCCCTGCTTCCTCGCCGTAGAAAGGCTTTATCGCATTGCCAATGTCTTCTTGGTTCTTCAAGAGTCGTTCTGCTGCAAAATCAACGTCAGGTGCTCCTGCAGCCGCGCTTATGATGTACATCCTTGTCCAGACGACGTGATCCACCCACAGGTCACGCATCGCCATCTTGAACGCGACAGCATTGACACCACTCAAGCGTGGTTTTTCCGTTACGGCAGGTTTACCGTGTTCTTTTGCCGTGTCTGACGAGGAGTCTGTGTTGCTGTTGGTTTGGTTGGCAGCCAACGCCGCCGGCATGACGGAAATAATCATGGCCGACAGTAATCCTGCTGCCGCTGCTACCGCAAGAATGCGGACGGAATCATTATGATTCACGCCATTGGCACGGGTGCCTCTTTTATAAACTTTAGCTACTATAAAGTATCTAAAATAGCAATATTATGCAAGCCGGTACAACCGCGTTAAATTCTCTGGCAGGCTTGCCGCTTTTGCTGTTTGGGTCTGGTAACTTGTCATAGCATTTTTGGGTGATTTTCCAGGCGACGAAGGGTTAACATGCCTTCCATGCATAGCAATACATGCATTGGACCGCGAGAAGGCCATAACCATTGCCATCATGGCCGGCCTTTTTGGCGGGCTTGTCGGCGGGCCGGTCGCGTCGCTTGCAGACTATTACGCCCCGCCGGAAAAGAGGCTGTGGCTGTTCATGGCACCTGAAATCATCGGCTTTATCTGCATGGGCCTGATGGTCTATTACGGCAAGTCAAGGAAAAAGGAAAAGCAACAAGCCTAAACTGTGTTATTGTATGTAGGACTGGCTCGCCCTGTCGAAATTCTTGACTACCTGGAACTCCCTTCCAAACTGCGTCTGCACCATGTTGCGCAGCTGGGGAAACAATGACGACGGGTCTTCCTTGGCCATTTTCGTCGAGCTGTGGCTCTCCCCGAGCATAGTCTTGCAGAGGTCATAGGTCATCTGGCGCACAGTGTTCTCGTCGATGATGCCCAGGCTGTGCAGGTACTCGTGCGCAAGAACCATGAACACGTAGGCGTTGTATTCTGCCTCCGAGCCGGACAGCCTGCGGATTGCGGCAAGCACGTGGCTGTTCATCACTATGACGTTTGATCCAAGGATGTGATAGGCGCCAAGGTTCGTCGGCATGACCTGCAGTATCAGGCTCAGGCCGGCGCGGTGCATCTTGAATTTTTCATAGACGGCGCTCTTGACAAGCTCAAAGGCTTCGTTAAAGTCCTTCAAGCCTGCGACCTTTGCCCGGAACTCCTCTTGCGACTGCACTCCAGCCATTATTGTGCGACCGGCCGTATAAAGCCGGCAGTAAGCCGGAGCTTACTTCGCAATCTTTTTTACTGTCACCCCATGTGTGTAGTGTCCGTGGCCAAGGCAAAGCTAAACCTCGACAGGATAATCAGCAAGCACCCGGACTTTCCAAAACCAGGCATACTTTTCCGCGACATCAACCCCGTTTTCAGAAATCCCGCCGCGCTAAAGTTCATTGCAAGCGAGGTCTCCCGCAGGTTTTCAAAGACAAAGTACGACGTGACGGCAGGCATCGAGTCGCGGGGTTTTGTAGTCGCCACCGCGCTTGGCATGAAGACTGGCAAGGGAGTGATAATGATAAGAAAAGCAGGCAAGCTCCCCGGCCCCACGATAAAGAAATCGTACGACATCGAGTACGGCAGCGCCACGATGGAGCTGCAGACGGACGCGGTGAAAAGGGGGCAAAAAGTCCTGATAGTCGACGACCTTATTGCGACCGGCGGCACCGCAGTCGCGGCCGCGCAGCTGGTAGAGGAGCTTGGGGGCAAGGTCGCAGGGTTTGCATTTGTGATTGAACTTGCAGGATTAAAGGGCGCCGACAGGCTGCGCCAGATGGGCTACAAAGTCGAGTCGCTGGTGGTGTACGATTAATGATGGAAGAAAAGGCAGACATTGGCATCATCGGAGGCACCGGCGTATACGACGCCGGCCTTTTCAACGACAAAAAGGAGGTCAAGGTGCACACGCCGTACGGCGAGCCTTCCGATCTCGTCACGATAGGCGAGTACGCGGGCAGAAAGGTCGCGTTCCTGCCCAGGCACGGCAAGGGCCACAGGATACCCCCTCACAAGATCAATTTCCGCGCCAACGTCTGGGCTCTAAAGCAGCTGGGCGTCAAGCGCATAATAGCGCCGTCGGCAGTCGGGAGCCTCGGCTTTGACTACAAACCCGGCCACATCGCGCTTCCCGACCAGTTCATCGACTTTACCAAGAAAAGGGAATACACGTTCTACGACGGCGGGCAGGTTGCGCACGTCTCGATGGCAGACCCGTTCTGCCCGGAGATCCGCGACGTTGCCGCAAATGTCATCAAGAAACTAGATTTCCCGTTCCAACCAAAAGCCACGTACGTCTGCATCGAAGGCCCGCGCTTTTCGACCAGGGCAGAATCAAAATTTTTCCGCGACGTGATGAAGGCAGACATAATTGGCATGACGCTCGTGCCAGAAGTCACGCTTGCGCGCGAGGCTGAAATCTGCTATCTGTCGGTGGCAACCGTCACCGACTATGACGTCTGGGCAGAGATACCCGTCACGTCAAAAGAGATCATCGAGACTTTGCACAAGAACGTGGAAAAGACGAAAAAGCTGGTTGCAGAGCTGATACCGGCGCTGCCTCTTGAACGCACAAAATGCGCCTGCGGAAACGCATTGGAAGGTTCCTTACTCTGACGACGACGGCGGCTTTATCCCTTCCGGCAGGGTGACGTCGCCTTCCACTATCTTGCGCTGGATGGTGTCCACCAGCGCGTCAGGGTCGATGCCCAGTTTTGCGACCTTTTCAAGCGTCGTCTTGGCAATCTTGACGCTTGCGTTGTGGCCGCCTATCCTTCCAAAGGCGATGGCGGTGAACCTGAACTCTTTTCCCTTGACCACGAAATAACCTGACAGTTTCGCGGCGATTTCGCTTCCGTCGGCGTTTTTGACAAACACTGTTACTGGAATATCGTTGTTATCGCCGGCGCGCTCCATTTTGATTACTTGCCCTCTACCTCTACGTTGCGGTTTACGTTGTCCTTGACCAGAAAGCTCCACCATTCCGGGTCGGCTATGGCAAAGTCCTTAATGTCGATTTCCACTGGCTTTTCGTCGGCGTCCACAAACCTGAACCGGCCTTCTTTTACCAGTTTTACAAGGCGCCAGCGCAGGTGCCCCTTGCGTTTCCTGCTGACTGCGACCGCCCATTCTTCCTCTGGCTTTTTCTTGGGCATTCCGATATAGTCGACGATGTCGAGGATGCCGAGGCGCTTTTCCTCGCAGAACATGTCCTTTGTAAGCAAACTGCGCCAGATGTCCACCGAGCCGAGCGTCCTTCCGTTCTCGTTGATGTTTATAACTCCAAAGTAGACTACCTTGTCGCCGCCCGTCGGATCTGAAGTCGTCATATCCTCTTTTGCAGTACAGAGAGCCGGCGGACGCCTATTTAGTCCTTGCATCTTCAAACGGCTTTTCAAGCACTATCCCGATGTTGTCCACCCGGAGGTTCTTCTTGAAGGGGATGCCGTCCTCGGCGCAGCGGCGCCTGTAGCGGTTGGTGACTGCAAAGCGGGGATGCAGCGACTCAAACTCGGTCGCAGTTATCTCGATGACCATGCCCCGGCCGACGAGGGATTTTGCAACCTCTTGCGCCTGCTTTTCGTCAACTCCTATTGCCCTTGATATCCTGGCGGCGTCCATCTTGCCATTCTTTACGATGGCGACGTACGCCCTGGCCTCTTCCGGGGTTATCCTCAGCTCTTCTATTATGGCCTGCTCGACGTTTGCGAGGTTGACTGCTGACATCTCTCTTACTTTACTTCAAGCGAGTTGAGGATATCTTCTGTGTGCTGCTCGTCCTTGACCTCGTCGGCAAGGATCGTGGTGGCGAGGTTGTACGTGACAAAATCGCCCAGCTCCAGCGCCTTTTTCGCAAGCGCGTTATAGTTTTCGACAGCCTTGCCCTCGAATTTCACGGCGCGCTCTAGCGCGGACCTTAACGTCAGGTGCTTTACCGGGTCAAGCGGACCGATGGTGCTCAGTTTCTCCCACTCGGCCGGGTCGCTTGGCGCCTTGCCCCCAAGCTCGGAAATCCTGTTTGCCAAAAGCTCTGCGTGCATCAGTTCGCCCGTCGCCTGCGTTTTTAGCGCCGGCGCGTAGGTGACGAGTCCTATCCCTTCCATGTTGATGCCCACGTACCAAAAGTAGTGGAAGATGCGCATCTCGTCCGAGTACGCCTTCTTTAGCGTGTCGATTATCACCTGCGCGTTCTTGCCGAGGATCTTTTTCTCTGTGCGTCCCATATGTATGCACGGCATAGAGGCGGCGTGGTATTTATTTTTGCTAGAATTGCACCAGATTGCGGTATTTCTGGTAGCGCGCCTCGACGTCGTCCTTTGTGATTGCAAGCAGGCGCCTGACGCCAAAGTCCTCGACGGCAAAAGAGCCCATGACGTTGCCGTATATCACCGCCTCTTTCATCGTGCGGAAATCCAGGCTTCCCTTGCGGGCGATGTGGCCCAGAAACGCGCCGGCAAAAGAGTCGCCGGCGCCGGTCGGGTCAGAGATCTCGTTGAGAAAGAACGCAGCGGCTGGAAACACGTCGCCTTCCTTGGTAAAGAGCACGGCGCCGTGCTCGCCCTTTTTTATTATCGCAAATTTTGGCCCAAAAGACATTATCTGTCTCGCGCACTTTGCGATGTTGACCTCGTTGCAGAGAAGGCGCGCCTCGCTGTCGTTTATCACGACGCCGTCCGTTTTCCCCATCATCTTTACCACGTCGTCCCTCGCAGTCTGTATCCAGTATTCTATGGTGTCGCAGACTACCAGTTTGGGCTTTTCAAAATGGCGCAGTACCTTCAAGTTCTGCCGCGGGTCGTTGTTTGCAAGGTAGACGTACTCCGACGTTGCATACTCTTCCGGGATGACCGGGTCGAAATCTGCAATGACGTTCAGCTCTGTCTTCAGAGTCGTCCTGTTTGACAGGTTATAGTCAAACTCGGAATCATAGTGGAAGCACTTGCCGCCGCTGACTGTCACGATGCCTTTCGTGTCGACGCTCTTTGACCTGATCGCCTCGATGCTGGCAGAGGGCATGTCTTCGCCGATGGCGGCCACCATTCCGGTCCGGGCAAATATGCTTGCAGAAAGCGAGGCAAAGGTCGCGGCTCCACCAAGTATCCTTTCCTCCACCCGGAAAGGCGTGCGCGTGGTATCAAGCGCCATCGTGCCAAAGACGGTCAGCACGGCAAAAATGAACGACAGTCAGTAAATAAACCCTGCGCTGCTACTGTCGGCGGCACCGTTATATAACAAGCGTACGAGCTTGCCAGTGTGCGGCTGGTAATCGCCATAACGGGTGCCTCCGGCGTGATATACGGGATACGGGCCCTTGAGGCGCTCAAGAAGCTGAGGGTGGAGACGCACCTCATCCTGAGCGAGTGGGGCGAAAAGACCATCAAGATAGAGACTGACAAGACGGGCGACTATGTGCGCTCGCTTGCGACCAAGGTGTACGAGGACACCAACATGGCCGCGCCAGTCTCCTCCGGCTCGTTCAGGACGGACGGCATGGCAGTCATCCCGTGCAGCATGCGCACGCTTGCAAGCATTGCAAACGGGCTTGACGACACGCTGGTGTCAAGGGCCGCAAGCGTCTGCATAAAGGAGGGCAGAAAGGTCGTTCTGATGCCAAGGGAGGCGCCGCTTTCTAAAATCCACATCGAAAACATGGGCAAGCTTGCGGGGATGCACAACATCGTCATCATGCCGGCGATGCCCGGCTTTTACCACAGGCCACAGACCATGGACGACCTGATAGACCACGTGGTGGGCAAGACTCTCGACCAGTTTGGAATCGACCACGGGCTTTTCCGGCGCTGGGGAGAGCGCGCCGGCGGCAAGATGGCATGATCTACACAGAGTCCTCTCGCAGAATAAGTGACGCGGCCAGAGTAGAGTGGCAAAGCCTAAGGTTTTATAGTCTCGGTACGCTACTATTTTTAGTGGAATGCCGGAGGGGTGAGCGGGTTTAGCTAAATACACAAAGAAATATTCCACCGGGCGCTCGGTCGGCTTTATCGTCCCGCTCCTGGCACTGATGGTTGTCGGCGCCATGTACGTCATGACCGCAAGAAACGGCCAGAACGGCACCAGCTTTATCCTCGTCACAGTCGCGGCGGGATTTGTAGTATACTGGGTGCGTGAGATCCGCAAGATGTCCGGCCCGGCGGAGCAAAAAGTTGCGATGCCCCGCAACGTGGAACAGAAAGACTGGGTCTATGACCTGATAAAGAACAGCGATGGGGCGACGGTGTTCGTGGCGGAGGTGCCCGGCCCGGAGGACCAGATAAACGTCCGGCTGGTATCAGGCATCCTAAAGATAAAGGGCGGCCAGAACTTTTCCCGGGATGTTCAGCTTGACATGGCCGATGAAATCGGCATATCCGACTACAAGTACAGAAACGGCGTGCTCACGATAAGGATGCAAAAGGTATAGGTTTCCTCTTATTCTTCCGCTATTTCGCGCTCTTCTACGTCGCGCTTGTCTTCCCACAGGCGCATCCTGTCCATCTTGTCGCGCCTCCTTGCCTCCTGCAGCATGTTGTAGACGCCCTTGTGCATACTTCCCCTGCACAGCATGTCTATTGCATCCGTCGCAAGCCGGACTTCGTGGTACGTGCCTATCAGGCTCACGGTATGCCCGTACACAGACAGCGACACGCCGCTTAACTCCTCTATTGTGCGCCGCGACTTGCCGCCCTCCCCTATTATCCTGCCCTTGACTCGCTCTAGCGCGCTTGACGACCTGCCGGTATAGTCGCGCAGGTCGATCTGCTGGAACAGCATCTCTTTTTCGTCCAACAGGCGCATGGCGCGCTGGGGCGAAAAGCCCCGCGAAATGGCAGAGATTATCTCGACTGCCTTGAACATCTCCATCTGCTCCACGGACTTTTCCCCGGTTATCAGGGCGTCGCCGGACTCGCTGTCGATCTCGATTGCGACACCGCACCTCTTCTCAATGTCCTGCTTTACCCTGCCGCCCTTGCCTATCAGGACGGCTATCCTTTCCCTTGGAAGCTTGATGTTGTACTGGAAACTCATTTTCTCTTTATCCCGCTGTCATTATCTTGTCCATGAGGTGCGTGGTGTCAATGACGTCTATGCCCCTCTTTATGAAGAACCTGTTTACGTTCTGCACGTCGCGGACTAAAAACTGTTTTGAATTTGGGTGCTTGACGTCGACTGCCGAGCCAAAGTCCAGTAGCATTATCTCGCCCTTTGGGTTCTTGAATATGTTGTACTCGGACAGGTCGGCGTGGACGAGGCCGGCCTTTTGGTACAGGATTTCCAGCTGCTCCACCACTTCGGCATAATCGGCTTCTGTTACGCTTTCAAGATTTGCCAAGGCCGTTGCCACGTTTCCCTCGCTGTCGCCAATGAACTCCATGACGAGCACGTTCTTGTCGACCGCTATCGGAGCAGGGGCGCGCACGCCGGCCTTGTGCGCCTGCTGCAGGTTCTTGAACTCTTTTCTCGCCCACGCCGCGATAAAGTTTCTAGTGCCTCCCTTGATCTCTGAAAAGCGCGGGTCGCCGGCGATGTACTGCATCCTCTTCTTGAACTCGGAACTCACCGTCAGGTATATCTTGACCGCAAGGGGCGAGCCGTCGGGCGCCTCTGCTATGAACACCTTGGCCTCCTTGCCGGAGGCAAAGTGGCTCTGCACCGATTTCAGTATGCCATCGTTTACCATTTTCGTGATGACCATCATCGTGGGCATGTCAAATACCTCCTCCATCACTTGATAGTCCTCCGACCTTTTCTGCAGAAAGCGGTTCTCACGCTCGTGGCGCGCGTAGCGCTTGTCGGCCCGCGTGACTGCCTTTGATTCTTCTTGTTGTTGATCTTCTTCCGGCGCTTGTTGATCTTCCGGCTCTTCTTCGCCCATCTGGGTCACTTTTGCTGGAACTTGAAGATCATCAAGAACGGGACGCCGGATATGCGCTTGACGCTTGCCTCCTTGGCCAGCTTCATCGAAAGCGCCTGCCCGACTATCTTGTCGCCGACCAGGTTTGCAATCGCGCATTTCTTCAAAAGCTCGCCGGCTTCCTGCTGTGCTATCACTTGCTGCTTAAAGTACGCCTCCGTCAGGTCGATGGCAAGGCCGTCCTGCTCCAGCTTGCTTCCTATCAGCTCAAGGTCGCAGATATCTACCATGAGTGACCCCTGGTACGGGGTCGTCCGGGCGGCGTACAACTGATTTTTCTTGCATGGACAGTGTAATGAGCATTGCTGTTTTTATTTACTAGCCGTACGTCTCTACCTTGATGTCAAACGAGCCGTCCTTGCGCTTGTTCCTGTTGCTGACAAACCCCAGCGGCTGCAGTATAGAGATGACGCTGTCAATCGTGCCAGAATAGCCGCAGATATGGAAAAACGAGTTTTCCGGCGAGACTTTGTTGCCAAGGGCCTTTTCAAGCTCGGACATGCCGTTCTTTGGCACAAGTAACGACTCTACCCTGCCGGTGTGGCCCGTCCAGCCCGCGGAATTCGGATCGCTTGGCCTGCTCACCGTGGGCAGGTAGATGAAGTTGCTGCTGTTTTCCTTTGCGAGCCTTTCAAACAGTTCGCGGTAGCCAAGCTCCTTTGCGTTGCGCGCTCCGTGCAACAGCGCTATCCTGCGCTTTGATCCGGTTGATTTCAGGTGCAGGCAATAGCCTACAAACGGCGCAAGGCCGGTCCCGGAAGCGACCAAGACTAGCGTCCTTTCGTCGGGCGTGCCGTCCACCTTTTTTTCCTCGATTGTAAAGGCTCCGGCGGGCTTGCGCCAGTAGAGCTCGTCGCCCTCCTTCATGTTGAAAAGTGCGGTGGTGAACTTGCCGGGCACCGGCTCTTGCGCCCACTTTATGTACAGTTCAAAGTACCGCTTTTCTTCCGGCGGCGATGAGAGCGAGTAGGCGCGGTTTGTTATCTTGTCGCCCTCGCCGTCCAGTTTTATCCCAAGCGTAACGAACTGGCCGGGTTTAAAGTCGGGAACGGGGCTGCCGTCGGACGGCTGGATGCGGATTATCGCAAGATCGGAGGTAAGGTCGTTTCGGTAGACGAGTTTGCCAAGGCTGGGCTGCACGCTCATAATATGTACACCCGTACTTTCGGATTTTGCGATATATTTTGGTATGTTTTTATTTGGAGCTGTTACACGGTAGATTTACCACCTTGGCAGTAAGCAAAAAGGGCATAGTGATAACAGCCGTAATCGCCGCCGGCATAATTGGCGCCAGCACGCTCATCTGGCTCTTGCCGCAACAGAGCGGGCCCACCGGCGTCAACATCACCGACGATAAAGGCGCCGCTGCTGACGCTGCAAACCTGCCCGCTGACAACCTTTCGTTCGTCTACACGCAGCACAATTTCGCAACGACGGAGGTTCAAAACTCGTTTGACAAGTGGACCAAGGGCGAGGTTTCTACCAGCGACATGAATTCTGCGATAACCAAGGCAAGGTCGGATCTTGACGCGCTGAAAAAGCGCGTGGACACGCCCGGCGTGCCGCAAGCATGGCAGGAAAGCTATGGCCTCTATTCGCAGGCCCTGAGCAAGTTCGGCAGCTACCTTGACGAGATGAAGAAAATAGTTGACGCCGACAACAAGAGCGGCGACCATTCAACACTTGATTCTATCAAGGCAGAGATGGACGGCCTGATTGACCGGGCGATAAAGTCGTTCCCCACCACCGCTACCTGAGAACGTCGATTATCCTGTCGAGCCTTGCGTCCGTCTTGAAGGCGCTTGGGTTGAACGGCGTCTTTGACGCCTTGTAGCCGGCGGCGCGCAGTTTCTCGATTATCTTTGCAATTGAATGCGGGTTTGTCCTCAATTTTGAAGAGATCTCGTCTGCCTTGAAGTAGTATGGAACGCCGTCTATCTCGTCGAGGGCCGCGTCGAGGACCTTTTTGCTCTTCTCGTCTGCGCCCTCTTTTGCCATTTTTGCAACAAACTCTTTGTCGTGCAGGGGCCCGGTCCACAGCTGGCCTCCTATCCTGAGCTTTTTCTGGCACAGCTCGCATTTTGCGTCCCCGTCGTACTCGGCGGTAGAAAAACGGTGGCCGCAGTTGAAGCAGTGCATCACGTGGCCGATGCTCGCATAGACGTCGTTTGCCTCGCTAGAGCTGACCGACACCTGCGCGTACACCCGCAAATAGTGCATTGTGGCGTGCGAAAACACCGGCTTGACTGCAAGCTCTAGCCGGGAAGCGGTGAGCGCTATCAGCGACGTGAGCAGGCGCAGCGCTGTCTCGTTGCCATAGCTGTTGTTCAGGGGCCGGCCGTAGTAGCGGCGCAGGCACACCTCCGGGTACACACCGCAGAGGACTGCCGTGTCAGTCGCGGTTATCGAGACTAGGCCGCCGTCAAGCGCTGCGCGAAGCACGCAGTCGACGTGGCGCGCCGGCGTTCCAAATGGGTCGAGGTCGACTATCCCAAAGCGCTCCTCGCGGTCGTCTCCCTTCATCAAAAACTTGCAGACTTCATTTATCGAAAACCGGCATTTTCCAGACACGCCGTTGAGTTCCGCGGATTTTCTGGCGGCTTCAATCGCCGTCGGGTTGGCGTCGTTGGCAAACACCTGCCCTATCTCCGGCACCTCCACTGCCACGCGAAGCGCCCGGGCGCCAATCCCGGTAAAGCCGTCTGCAAGCGTCTTTTCCTTCAGCCGGGGAGCAAAGGCACGGTACGCAAGAATAGAGAGGTCGCGGCTCTGCTTTGCCGCGGGGTTGAAAAAGGCTGGGACCTTGGGCGGCACCTTCGCCGTCAGGGACAGCTCTGGCACCAGCAGTCTCGTCCTGCCCTCCATCGTCTCGACAAAGCCGTCCATGTACGCAAGAGGGCTGTTTCATGCGATATTTATTATAAGTACACAGGCTCTTTTCGTCAGATGTCAAATCATCAAAGTCGCCGGCGCCACAAATCACACATTTTATACCCGGGTGCTGAATTAAGGATGAAGCAGATTGCAAGGACAGGACGAGGTAAATAATAACGTCGATAACTCGCTACTTTCGCATTTTGAGCAAGAGATCTGGAGCAAGGTTCCTCACAGGGCAGAGAAATCTGGCAGTGCAGGAACAATAATCAACGCGACTCCGCTTGTTGACATCACCAAAGAAGTAAAGGAATGCGCAAAAAGCGTGTTCGGCCTGGACCTTTCTGGCAAAGCATTGAAGGTTTTCGGCAAGTTTGATTCAGAATTGCTGGCAGGCTCGATAAAAGTAAGGCCGGCAGTCCAGATAATCCACGGCGCCATTGCCACTGGCAAACTCAGGCGCGGGCAGACGGTGTTCGAAGCGACTTCGGGCAACTTTGGCATTGCCCTGGGGCAAATCTCCAAGCTGGGCATTGACGTTATCGCCCTTGTCTCTAGAAAGCTCCAGGAAGGGGTGTTTGACGAGCTGCGGAATGAAAAAACGCGCATCATCAACCTCGACATGGACATCTGCCCTGCCCCGGGTATGAAGGGAAACGCAAGCCTGATGGCGGCAAAGGCGACGGCCTCAAACGTCCGCGCGCAGCTCACCGAGCTTGGGTTTGACCCCGCAATTTTCGACAAGTCGCGCTCTGAAGTGGAAGCGGTTCTGGCTAGTCAGGACATAATCAACCTGGCAAAACTGTTGGCAAAGATCTATGGCGGCTTTTGCCCCGAGCAGTACGACAACGAGCTGAACATCGAGGCGCACAGGACCGTGACGGCGGCAGAACTGGACCAGCAGCTGCAAGAGCAGAAAAGCGCGCTGTCAGAATCCAGGATCGTCTGCACGTTTGGCACGGGCGGCACCTCCGGCGGCCTGAGCAGGTACATGATGGAAAAATACGGCAAAAAGTCTGTGCACGTGGTCTTTCCGCTTGGCGACCAAGACGTTGCAGGAATAAGGACAAAAAGCAAGGCGTCGGGCCTAAAGTTCTACCAGCCTGACATGTACGCAGGGCAGCACGAGGTAGATTTCAAACAGGCAAGGCGCCTGCTAAAGTTTTTCGTGGACAAAGGATACGACATGGGAGAGAGCAGCGCGCTTGCGCTTTATGCCGTGGTGCAGCTGGCGAATTTTGGCGCAGGTGATGATAGCACCTTTGTCGTGATGGTTGCAGACGGGATAGAAAAGTACAGAAAGAACCTTGAAGCGATGCAGGAAGAGAAAAAGCAAAGAGGTCTTGAGGTTCCCCTGCAAGAAGCCGTCTCGAACATCGGAGATTATGACCGGGTTGTCTGGATTCACACGATGTACACCCCGCGCAAAGAGGGGATAGAGCTCATCGCAAAATCGCTGGGCGTCGATGAAAGCAAGATCTTTGTGCCGACGGCCAGAGAGGTGGAGCAATTGCTGATGACCCAGCAGGTGCCCAAGGAGATGGAAAAATCATTGGGAGGAGCCGGCGCCAAGCCGTTGCTCGTCTGCATGATGGGAAACACTTCTCTCAGGGTAGCAGAAGTGCTTGCGCGCAAGGGCATCGTGGCTGAAAGTCTGAACGGCGGCATATCTGCCCTTTCTGCAGGGAAAGGCAAACAGCTGCCCGAACTGGTGCGGATGGCCACAGAATAAGAAGAACCACAACAACAATCTGGTTTCGTCAGCATTATTTTTTATTGTCGCAATGCTGACGGCGATTATGTCAAAGATTATGCCAGGTGCTCGCCGCGCTTTATTCTTTCCAGCTTTTCTTTAATCTTTTTTTTCAGCTCTTTTTCCCCTTCCCTGTCGATGCTGACGCTTGCCACTTTATCATTTTCTGATATTGTCAGCTTTAACCTGGCGCCCTGCCGTGCCCTCTTTGGAAGCAATGTCCTTGCAACGTCAAATTTCCTGCCGTCGTCGGAATAGACTATTGCATAATCGCCTTCAAATCTGTCCAAGCTTGCCTTTACTTCAACCGGTTCCATATTGCGTCCCTCTTTTTGAGTACAAGCAGGATGCCCAGCAATGCGACAGCCGATAGCATGGCAGGATTGCTGAATTCCGGCACCACGACCACGGTTTTTTCCGACCTAGACGTTTGCATGGTATATTGCCCGCTGCCGTCGGTTGTCAGGACAATAGAGCCGTCGATGTCCGTCCTAAAGATGTTCTTCACCTTCATGGCGTCAAAGTTATCCATCGCTTTTTGGTTTGGAAACCCGTACTGGTTGTTTGCCCCCGCGTAAATGACAACCGTTTCGGGAGACACCGCCCTCAGGAAGGGAATCGAATTGGAGTGGCTGCTTCCGTGGTGCGCCGCCAGCAGTACGTCTGCGTCCAGCTTTTTGGCGGCAAGCCTTCCTTCAGCATCTTCCCTTACGTCGCCGGGGAACACTATTGAAAAGTTGCCGTACGTCATCCTCAGGACGACGGAATTATTGCTGATGTTGTCGTCCGACCCGTTAATCAAGGGAATTGGTGGATTGAAAACTTCAATATTCACAGACTGGTCAAGGTCTAGCTTGTCGCCTTCGTGCACAATCCCGTACGGAATCTTGTTTCTGTCAATCGCATCAAGGTAGTCGAAATACGTGTTTGTGGTGTAATCCTGTCCAGAGTCAACCACTTTGCCCACAGGCAGCTGGTTCATGACTGAAACCAACCCGCCTATGTGGTCTGCGTGCGGGTGCGTCGCGACGATAACATCTATCTTGGCGATGTGCAGGTCTTTGATGATTGACAGGACTGCGTCGCCCATGTCGCGTTCGCCGCCATCAATGAGCACGGATTTTCCGTTAGGCAGGATTACCAGCGTGGAATCGCCCTGCCCGACGTCGATAAAGACGACTTTCAATTCTTGCCCGTTTGCGGCAGCAAATGCACGTGGCACGTAGTAGAATTGCGTGCAGAGTAAGGCTGCTAAACAGCCCGAGACGAAAAAAAGTACAA
>NZ_CAMLDP010000049.1 GCF_946478925.1 uncultured Nitrososphaera sp.
GTGGGCTTTGTGTCTGCGCCCGAGTCAAAGGAGGCGCTTGCCAAAGCCGACGTGCCTTTCATAACAAACGTCGGAAGAAAGGGTGGGAGCCCCGCCGCGTCGTCGATAATCAACGCGCTTTTATTGCTGTACCAAAACAATCAGCGGCGCGAATAGGACGCGCAGCTGCGCACGAGCCTCTCTGCAAGAACATTGTTTGCAAAGTGCAGGTGCATGTACGCTGCAAGGCCGACCTCGCCGATTACAAAGCCGTCTCTGCCGTCAGCGACTCCTTTTCCCTTTTTCATGGCATACGCAAACCTGCTGTCCTTGGAAATACCTTCTATCGTAGAATAATGGAACTCGTGGCCGCGCAAGTTTGTTCTTCCAAAGACCGGGCCGTTGCAGTCTGCCTCGGTGTAGTTGAGCGTAAGACGCGAGGTCATGACCGTGTCGGCGTCAATCAGCCCTGCCATCCTTCGTACTTTTTTCTCGCCCTTGTACCCGCTTATCGAGCGCGTCAGGTACATCAACCCGCCACACTCACCGTACACCGGCATACCTACGTTTACAGCTTTTGCAACAGACCTTGTCATGGACCTGTTTTCTGCAAGCCTGTCTGCAAGCACTTCTGGAAAGCCGCCGCCAAGGATGATGCCGTCTATTCCCTCTGGCAGCGCTGCGTCGTTTACCGGGCTGAAAAAGACCAGCCTTGCGCCCGCCCTCTTTAGCGCGTCGAGGTTGTCGGCATAGTAAAAGTTGAACGACTCGTCGAGCGCGACTGCTATCGTGGTCCTTTTCTTTGGCGCCTTTTCAACTGCGGGCGATGATGCTGCAGCAGTAGGGAGCGTTCCTGCACCGCACGCCTTCAAGACAGAATCGACGTCTATTTGCTCTGAAACGTATCTTGCGGCGCCAAGTACCTCCTTACGCTTTTTCTTTTGCAGCTCTTGCGCAGGCACGAGACCCAGGTGGCGCTCCTCCATCCTTATCTCGTTGTTGCGCCTTATCATGCCAAGCACCGGCGCCTTTATCTTTCCATCACCTGCAAGCGCGTCTCCGAGATAGCCTGCGTGCCTGTCGCTTGCCACGTTGTTCAGGATGATGCCTGCTATCCTGACACTCCTGTCAAAGTGCATGAATCCAAGGGCAATCGCCGCAATAGAGCGCGCGCTCTTGCCCGCGTCGACTATGAGGACGATGGGCGCGCCGAGCATCTTTGCCATGTGGGCTGTGCTTGCAAAGTTGTCCTTTCCAGACATTCCATCAAAGAGGCCCATGACGCCCTCGATGACCGCAACGTTGGCGCCCTCGCACGCGGAATTAAAGCAGTCTATGACCCCGCGCCTTCCCATGAGCCACACATCGAGGTTGCGCGACTTGCGCCCCGTGACAAGCGTGTGGTATGAGGGGTCGATAAAGTCGGGCCCGACCTTGAATGGCTGTACGACAAGCCCTTTCTTACGCAGGGCGTGCATTATTGCGACTGCGATAGTGGTCTTGCCTACACCGCTCGTGACCCCTGCGACCACTATCCTTGGGACTACCACGCAACAATTGCGGGGTAGTATTATTATTAACTTAGCTTAGAGTCTCGGGGAATTTTTGCCTGCAGGCAGAGCAGAACGCCGCGTCGTTGGTCGTCAGAGAATCGCACGCGGGGCACATCTTCCACACGTTGGTTTCTGCCTTTAGGTCCTTGCCGCAGTCCGGGCAGAACTTGGCTGCCTGGGGCACAGAGGCAAAGCCGCAGTAACGGCACGCAATCGCCTGTTCTTTTTCTTCTTCATTTGGCTTTTCTGCTTTCTGTGCCGCCGGCTTTGGAGGCTCTATTATTATCTTCTTTTGCTCCATCTCTGGCGGTTGCATGGAAGCAAGTGTTTCGCCGCTTATCTGCGGCCTTATGCCGAGCATCAGCTCCTCCTTGAGGATGTCAAACTCTTCCTCGGTTATCATGCCCTGGTGCTTCATGAGAGCCAGCCTTTCGAGCCTGTCAAGCGCGTCTATCTTGGGTTTTTCCTGCTCTGGCTTTATCTCGGACAGGGACTCTTGCCTAGACGGTGGCGCGGCCTTGCGGCTTGCCAGCTCGCCCCTCATGCCTTTCTGGATGAGCGAACTTACTCTGAGCGCTACCTGCTTGTCGACTGCTGGCAGGTCGATGTGCTGGAGCGATGCGCGGGGCTTTAGGAGTATCTCTGTGGAAAACACGCCGCGCTTTAGCATAACGGTGGCAATCTCTTCATATTTCACGGCGATGATGTTTGCCCTGAGACCAAACATCTTGGGGTCTTTGAAGAGCACGCGAGTCGTGGTGACGTATATCTTGTCCGGAGACGAGATGGACCCGCCGGGCGCGACCTTGGACTGTGAAGCCACCAAGAGTATCTCCTCTCCTGGCATCAGAAGGCCGGCTATGTCAGGGTCCATCCTTTCTAGCATCATTTAGCAGACCTCTACTCTTTTTACTAAAATAGATAATGTAAGGAGGTTCTGGATATTTCTACTAGGGTCGGGCAGGTCAGGTTGGTTTTTATCCGAATTCAACTCCACTGACAACATATATGCCTCCAGACAGGGCCCCGGTCATAGTCTACACTGGCAAGGGCAAGGGCAAGACCACCGCGGCGCTTGGAATAGTGCTCCGGGCAGTAGGCCACGGCCACAAGGTGGGCATGATCCAGTTCATCAAGGGCGAGTGGTACTATGGCGAGCTGACAAGCTCTAAACGGCTGGAACCCGAGTTTGAGATGATAGCCGCCGGCAAGGGGTTCGTGGGAATCATCGACGACGACCACCCAATAGAGGAGCACCAAAAGGCGGCACGGGAGGCAGTTGGGCTTGTCAGAGAAAAGCTTGCCTCCGGGACGTATGACGTCATGATCCTTGACGAGGTGAACTATGCAGTCAAACTCAATCTTGTACCAGTAGATGATGTCCTTGGCATAATTGCAGCCAAGCCAGACAGGACCACGCTTGTATTGACGGGCAACCATGCGCACGAAAAAGTGGTCGAAGCGGCGGACCTTGTCACCGAGATGAGGGAAGTAAAACACCCGTACCAGAAGGGGATAAAGGCCAGAAAGGGCGTCGACTTTTAGGGCAACCTTAAAGTATGGACTGCGCACCGCGTAAAATGATTTGTCAGCCGCTCAAGAGGCCTCCCGGCTGCCGGACGAAGGCGAGATAGTCATCGCCACGGTGAGGGAGGTGACCGGCCACGGCGCCTATGTCACGCTCGACGAGTACAATAGCATGACGGGCTTTCTCCACATTTCCGAGATTGCGACCGGCTGGATACGCAACATTGAGCGCTATGTCAGGCCAAAGCAGAAAGCGGTGCTGAAGGTAATCCGCGTCAACAGGGCAAGGGGCGAGGTCGACTGCTCGCTCAAGCAGGTCTCCGGCGAGGAGCGCAAGTCAAAGCTCATCGAGGTTAAAAAGAGCGAAAAGGCTGATGCGTTCATGGATTTCATAAAGGCCAAGCTGAAACTTGCAGACCCGCAGGTGGCCGAGATAGAGGATAAAGTCCTGCAAAAGTACGACTATGTCTATGACATTTTCGAGGACATTGCAAGAAAGGGGCCAGAGCTTCTTCAAAAGTACGACTTTTCCGATGACGTCAAAAAAGCGATGGAGGAAGAAAGCAACAAGATTCAGGTGCCCCACGTTGAGGTGAGAGGCGTCATGGAGATCGCCTCGAAAAAGCCCGATGGCATCGAGATAATAAAAACCACGCTTGCCGGCGTGGAGAGCAGCAAGGGAAACGCTACGACCGATGTCACGTACGTGGGCGCCCCGCGTTACCGCATTGTAGTCACGGCAGAGAACTTTAAGATGGCTGAAAAGTCGATGAATAACGCGGTGGAAAAGATCCGCTCTGCGATTGAAAAGCAGCATGGCGCGTTCAACTTTATCCGCGAAGAGTCGAAAAAGTCGCACCAAGGATAGAGGGGGGAAAGGCATAATGAAGCACCTCATCCGCAAGTGCACCGCCTGCGGCGCATATACCCTTGCAAGCGCGTGTCCCAAATGCCACGCGCAGACCGCAGACCCGCACCCGCCAAAATACTCGCCAGACGACAAGTACGTGCGCTACCGGGTTGCAGAACGGTACGAGCAAGAAGAAGAAGGCGACAAGGATTATAAGTAAAGTTGCGGCCCTGACACCTGCGCGTTGAGATTTGCAATCGCAGGTGCGGGAGTGGCCGGGAGCTACCTTGGCAACATGCTCCAGAAACGCGGCCACGAGGTCCATGTGTTCGAGTCTTCAAGACCGGAGAATCACTGGCCCGTTTGCGCCTGGGGCGCGTCAAGGCACATGCTGACAAAGTTTTCAGATAAAGCGGGGCTTGACTTTAAAGATTACATCATGCATGTCGGCCAGAAGCTGCGGATGGATCTCCCGGCAGACAAGGTGGAATACCTCGACCTTAAGGGGCTTGTCACGTACGACAAGCGCAAGTGGGAGCACGACCTGATGCAAGGTCTGGAGATAAAGTACGGCACCAAGGTGACGAGGGGGGATTTTCCGCTTGAGAAATACGACCATGTCCTTGACTGCACGGGCCTGCACCGCACGCTATTGCCAAAATCTGACGAGGACTTTCTCATACCTGCGTACGAATACCTACTTGAAGGTGTCAAGGGAGAGGACGAGTTTTACACAATCGGCTACAAGGGCGCTAAAGGGTATTTCTGGTACTTTCCACTCGGAGACGCTAGAGGCTACATGGGTGCCGGTGATGTGGAAAAAAAATACCACGGCATAAAGGAATTCTTTGAGCGGCACCCAGAAGCAAAAATAGTCAAAAAGATAGGCAGGCCAATCAGGCTTGCGCCTCCGAAAAAGATGGAGCCTTTCTTTGACGGAAACGTGGTGGGAGTCGGCGAGTCGATAGGCTGCGTGTTTCCGATGCTTGGAGAAGGCATCATCCCATCGCTTTTGTGCTGTGACTTTTTCCTTGACGCGCTTGACGACAAGAAAGGCTCCTTTGACGCCAAGAAGTACAGAAAGAAAGTGCTCTCGTACTTTGACTATTACGACGACGTCTACCGCATCGTGAGGCTAAAGATGGATGGCAAGCTGTCCACCATACGCCACGCAAATCTCCTGATGAGCATGTACCGTCACATGAAAAAGGAAGAGAGCCGCTTTGGGTTTGAGGTCAGCCTTGACAAGATGAACCGGCTGGTAAACGCCTTATGAATTGCGCCTAGACGTACGCCGTTTCTACACTGCTTGAAATTGATTCTGGTCTACTTGGAATCAGTCACACATCTGCCAATCTTAACTAATATGCTCTGTAGACAGGACGCCTCGATAATGATTAGTTGGACATGCCAGCATTTTTTGGACTATCAAAAAGGAGAAGGGGTGACAACTTATGTTGTTGTCATTAGTTTTGTCATGGATCATGGATCTTCATCATCCTCATCATTGCGGTCGTGATGCCTGTGATGCTTCTTGTGGTGATGGTGATTGTCCTTGTGATCATGATGGTCACCGCCGTCGGCATATGCGACGCTTGGCGACACCATCACCCCTGCCACCATTGCCAATCCAACGGCCACTAGGACGTATGTCAAAATTCTTTTGTCGTGAATTAAACTTGACATCGCAACTTGTCTACTAATAATGGTTTTGAGCCCTTGATGAACTCTGGATCGTGACTGTTTTATTCTGAAAAGGCACTATACAATCTGTGTTAAGCTCATTCTCGAATATTAACGCGCGATAAAAATAGGAACGTCGAGTGCGAATGCATGCACCAACGTACAAGCTACATTAATCATACATGAACAATGTTAAGCCATATTTTTTATTATCCAGCTGCATTAAAGCACAAGTCAAGCAAAGAAAAAACGACCTTCGGCCGTAGTAGCTGGGTCCACCGACGGATATCGGCAACTGTTGATGGGCCCTTTAGCATTATTGTATAGTAGCTTTTGAATAGATTATTTTAGTTACGGATGTTTACAGACATATCAATAGTATTCCTACTTACATATGCTAGATAAGGGGCATTGGGTTGGGCTTTAGAAGAAAATATATGGGCAGAATGTACAACATAATTCTTTATGAATCGTCCACCTTTTGTATTTTTATTACACTGTCTGATAGATGGTACATGCGAAATAGATACAGGATTTCGAGCCGCAGCTGTGCACGAATGCTCGGACGCCTTGATTCAATGGAAGCTCATTGTTGCTGCCGGTGGGGCGCATTGATCGCAAGGCCATACCTGTACATGTGGACCCGGACATAAATTTGCGGGAGGTGACTAGTTGATGTGGAATAATAGCGATTCTGCCACATTAGGCCAAGATTCAAATACTGTCGATTATTGCATTGCCAGATCGAATGGTGGGCATGATTCAAGGCAGGTGGGAAGAAAAGAACACTCGCATTCTTACCATCCCTCTGACGACACAGTAAAGAACCATATTCGTGCAAAATATCGAAGTCGAATTGATATCGCTTCGGCTATACTAAATGCTGCGATGGGAGGCGCATTAAAATCAAGAATTGCATCTCAAGCCTATGTTTCGTCTCCTCAGATAGGCGATTACATCAATATGCTAATCCACAATGGGATGCTACACTATCACCAAGAAACAAGAACATACTATACTACAGATAAAGGCCGCATGCTGATAAGGTTGTACAACGAATCCCGGCAGATATTCTATCACAGATGAAATACACGCATTCAGCACCCACTAGCATCTTACTTCCATACTCTACCGCTTTAAGCAACAGGAATCGCTTTATAGCCGAGGGCAGACGCAAATCAAGTTGTTGAAGGCAAAAAGCCCGCAAGAGTCAGAGGCTGAAACCACGGTCCTGATGATGCCTTCGGACGCAAACCCAATGGGAAACGTGTTTGGCGGCGTGATACTAAAGAACGTGGACCTCATTGCCGGCATCGTTGCCAAGAGGCACGTGGGGCATCCAAACGTCGTCACCGCGACGATGGACCGGATGACGTTCCTAAAGCCGGTATTCATCGGCAACGCGCTCGTGCTTTCTGCAAGAATAAACTATGTCAGAAGGTCGTCGATGGAGGTCGAAGTTACAGTCGAGTCGGAGGACTATGACAATGGCACGCGGGTCCGGACAGGCACCGCCTTTGTGACGCTCGTGGCGCTTGACAAGGACGGCAAGGCAACAGAGGTGCCTCCGCTCATGCTAAATACTGCAGAGGACAAGAAGCGCTTTTCCGAGGGCGAAAAGCGGATGCAGCAGCGCCTGCGCGAAGCCGGTAAATTATAACAGTCACTCGAAATATTCCAGTTCTTCCGAGTCTTCATCGTCATCATCATCCTCGTCTTCCACGTCGATGGCGTCTTCAATTTCAGGCGCGGCCTTTGCCTGCTGCCTCTTTTCGAGGTTTGCATTGAGCCTGCGAAGCTCGGCAAGTATCTCGTGCAAGAGTTCAACCTGCTCGTCGTCCTGCTTCTTTGCCTTTTTCGGCACGGTTTTTTCACCTTGTGCCTGCTAATTAAGCAAGCCTTTAGCCGTAGCGCTTTTCAAGGCCCATGTATTTTTGAAGGTCAACAAACTCGTTAAAGTCCTTGAATGTGACCATCATCTTGCGCGTCTTTTTGGTGTAGCTGGTCTTTTTCAGTTCTGAAAACACCTCGCGCATTGCATAGGTAGCGCCATACAGGCCGGAGAGTGGCCAGACTGCTATTCTGTAGCCCAGTTTTAGCAGCTCCTGCCCCGTCAGGTTCGGAGTCACGCCATCCTCTATCATGTTTGCAACTAGCGGCGCGTCTATCTCGTCGGCGACCTTTTTCAGCTCTTCCACGGTCCTTGGCGCCTCGACGAAAATCACGTCGGCGCCGGCCTTTCTGTACGCTTTGCCCCTTGCTATTGCCTCGTCAAGGCCGAGGGGCGCTCTTGCGTCGGTCCTTGCGACTATGACAAAGTCCTTGCTCTTTCGTGCCTCTACTGCCGCCTTTAGCTTTGGCAAATAGTCGTCCTTTGGGATAACGTCCTTGCCCACCATGTGGCCGCACCTCTTGGGCCAGATCTGGTCTTCGAGGAATATCCCCGCCGCACCAAGCGCCTCCAAGTCGCGGACAAGCCTCCACACGTTGAGCGGATTGCCATAGCCAGTGTCCGCATCCACGAGCACGGGGACGCTGACTGCGCGTATGATGCGCCTTGCATTATCGACCGTTTCGCCGGCGTTCAAGAACCCAAAGTCGGGCATACCGAGGAGCGCGGCAGACGAGCCGTAGCCCGTCTGGAACATGGCCTCGAACCCGACCTGCTCGGCAATCCTCGCGCTCAGTGCGTCAAACACACCGGGCAAAACTATTATCCTGTTCTTGTCGTCAAGCTGCTCACGAAGAGAAGGCGGCTTTTGCATTTATGTGAAAAAACTGTGCAACATTATTATGCTTTTAGTAATGATCCACAGGCCAAGCGCCAGGCGTTATCAGTTCCACGAGGTTGCCAGAAGGATCGTGAAAATACAGCGACTTTGCCGACTCCTTCCAATTGACTTCAAGCTCTATCGGAACGCCGTTCTGCACAAGGCGCTCCTTCCACTTTTCGTAATCGTCTGCTTCTATTTCAAGCGCAAAATGGATGCTGCCGTCGTGCGCCCCATGCGGAGGCAGCCTGTCGTTTGAAGGAAACGTCCGGTCTGGGTTGAACGCGAGGAGCATGCTGCCTCCCGCCCTTAGAAACACGAGCTTGCCCTCTTCCTCTTCGACTATCTCTAGCCCCAAAATGCCTGTATAGAATTTCTTTAGCGACTCTAGGTCGCGGGAATAGATGCAGGTCTCTATTACTTTTTTGACCTTCATTGAGCTGCCTGTTGTTCTTGCTCTTGCTGCTGCGGCAGCTCTTGTTGTTCTGTCTCTATGGTGCCGTCAGCAAGCTTGGTCACTTTGATCTTGCACTGCCTGCATTCATAGAATTTTGTCGGCGGGTCGTGCAGGACGGAGCCGTTGAGCCACACCATTACCGCTCCGCACGCTGGGCAGTTCATCATATATATACGATAGAGTCTCTGCTGATACCGTTAATATGCTTTGTCTCGCCGGTTTGGACCGCCAAGAGGTGCAGGTCCTTCAAAGACACTCGAAGGCTTGATGCCCGTGCAAGGATAAATTATCTGCAAGGCTCGTGTTTGGGTCAGAAAATCATTAAAATTTTGCATCTGCACTATTCATATCAGGCGCGTGCCAGCATCGCGCCTGAGCAAGTGCGAACAAAAACCCCGATGCCCCTACTTGCCGCTGGCAGTTATGGTAGGTAGGGGCGCATGATAATTAAATCTTCTACTAATCCATCTAAAATGACTCTGACTATAATGGGTGCCAGCCGCCGTGATGCCTGGCAGACATGTATGTCAAGTTCGTGATTTCCTGCGCAATCCTTCCGGGATAGCGTAATGACTCATAAAGTTAAGGTAATTGCTAAATCTGGAGCTAAATTTTAAGTAATTTGCTTGGTTAAGTGAATAGTTGTTCAATGTGAACAATGAGTGTCTGTTGTAGAAGTGGTGGATAACCATGAGAAAAAGCAACGTTGATGCGCCACACATTGACGAATTTGACGCAAAGCTGCTCAGCCTTTTGACATCGCAGACTAGCTATTCGAGCAAAGACCTTGCTGCCAAACTGGACAAGCCACTGAGCACCGTCCAGAGGAGGATAAGGATACTCTTTCAAAACGGCTACATCAAGAAAAAATACGAAGTCGACTATTTGAAACTGGGCTGCCGAAAAGGGCTATTGGATATCTGCCTCAAAGACAACGACATTGAATGCGTAGCAAAAAAAATACTAAAGATAAGCGGCGTGATACTGGTGTCGGTGCCTCTGGGCCACTCTGATCTGTCTGTGTCTTTTGTCTACAAGACAAACGACGAGGTCTTGCGATTCATCCGGCAGATAAAGAAATTGCCCGAAGTGCAACGCGTGACTTGGACGGAGGAAGTCTTTAGTTTGCCTGCTACCCAGCCTGTGCTGATAGAGTGCCTGTGCAATGCCGTCTAGGCGCTGCGTGCAATGCAAAAGCTGTTTTCTGTGCTCCGGACCGTGATGCCCTGCTGCGTATATGAGAAGCTCTGCATCTTTTTCTTGCCGCTGTTCCTAGCTTGGCTAGCCGCGTGTGCGTCTACAATACAGACGCGTCTTTAACTGCGGACTATTTGCCTGTTGGGCCTGTACTCGCGCATTTCAGACCCGCAGTACACACACCGGTACACGTCGACCTGCTGGCCAGAACCCCTGTCGTACCTTGTGGAAAAGGCAAGCTCGCGGCTGCAATGGGCACACTTCATGAAACCTGTCTTTGCAAACTTGTATAAAAGCAAGACTGACCCATGTTTGCTCAGTTTCCAATGGCTTTTTTAGTTTAGCATGATTTTCAAAAAGCGTGATATCAGACACCTTAGGGGCAGAGCTCGTACGGCTTGCAAGGCTGGCCGTGGAAAGATACGTGGCCGAGTCCGTGGTGATAGAGAAGCCTGCAGCAGAGCTTCCAAAATCCGGAGTCTTTGTCACGTTAAGCCGCCCAACGGAAGAAGGTGAGGAGCTGCGCGGCTGCATCGGCTTTCCACTGCCGTACAAGGAACTGCACCAGTCTGTCATCGAGGCCGCGATTGCCGCAGCTACAGAAGACTCGCGCTTTGCGCCTGTCGACGGCAGCGAGCTTGAGCACTTGGTGTTTGAGGTGAGTGTGCTGACTGCGCCGGAGGAAATAATAACGGCAAGCCCTGTCGGGCGCAAAGAGCGCATCGTAATCGGGCGCGACGGGCTCTTGTTAAAGTGGAGGCACGGCTCGGGCCTGCTCTTGCCGCAGGTGCCAGTCGAGCTTGGCTGGGACGTCGACGAATACCTGGCAAACATCTGTTACAAGGCCGGGGCGCCGTCAGACGCTTGGCTCGACCCCTCCTCAAGGCTCTTTACGTTCCAGACGCAGGTGTTCAAGGAGGAAAAACCCGGGGGAAACGTGGTCCGGGTTGCCAACGACAATAATAACAAATAATATCGCCAGCTCATCCATGCATTTCTGTAGAGTTAGTTGGGCAAGGCGTATCTTGCGCCGTACGGCGTTGGGCTTGGTCATGCAAGCCGGATGGTCATGGTGGCAGACCACCTGCAGAGAAGCAACGTTCAGGTGCGCTTTTCCTCGTTTGGCGAGGCCGTAAAATACGTCTCTATGAGGGGCTACCAGTGCGTCAACGCCCCGCCTGTCGAGTTTGCATGGAGCGTCGAAGGCGGCTTTTCCGTAAAGCAGAGCATCGCCAACATCCCCATCTGGTTTACAAATCTGGCGCGGCAGGTGAACCATGAAACGCGCAACATGACGATGTACAGCCCAGACGTCATCCTGTCAGACTCGCGCCTTTCGCCGCTCTTTGCGGCAAAGCTTCTCGGGATTCCTTCCATAGTGCTCCTGAACCAGGTGAAGCTCTTGCTGTCGCCGAGGCTGAGGGAATTTCGAATCTCGCGGCTGTTCGAGGCTATGGTGGGCGAGTTCCTTGGCTCGATGTGGAACTTGGCCGACAGGATACTCGTCCCAGATTTGCCGCCCCCCTACACGATAGCTGCGCACAACGTGTGGTGCGTCGGCTCGGCAGCGCGCAAGCTAGAGTACATCGGCTTTACTGCGCCCAAACCCCTTGTCACAGAAGGGCAGGTGGCAAAGGTGGCGTCAGACCTCAAGATAGACAGGTCAAGGCCCGTCGCGTTTGTGCACGTCAGCGGGCCGATGGAGACGCGCATGCCGCTCATCAGGCTTGCACTTGAAGCGACCCGTCATGCAGACAATAAAAGCAAGGGCATCCAGTTCATCTTCTCAGAGGGCCGTCCGCACGGCAGCATCGAGCCGAAAAGGATAGAGTCTGGCTGGTATTACGAATGGTGCCCTGTCCGTGACGAGGTGTTTGCCCTGAGCGACCTCGTGGTGATGCGCGGAGGTCACACCGCGCTTTCGCAGGCCATACAGTTTGGCAAGCCCGTCGTGACCATACCGATAGAAAACCACGGCGAGCAGCTGGGCAACTCTGAAAAGATTGCCAAGCTTGGCGCAGGCGTAATGGTCCACCCGAAAAAGCTAAAGCCGGAGAAAATCACGGCAGCAATGGAACAGGTGCTCTCAGACCCGGCATACAGAAAGAGCGTCCTTGAATTGAAAAAGATGACCGAGTCGCTAGACGGAATCGATAATGTCGTGAAGGTAGTTAGGTCCTACCTCTAGGCTGAGGCGCCTCGGATTTTCCGACACCGTCTTTAGTTTCATGAACTCTCGGCGCGTGACCTTTTCTGCCCTTTCTTCCGACGCGCCCATTTCTGAAAACATCATCGGCGCAAGAAGGACTTTGCCGGCGTCATGGACTTCTTTTGTGGCCATTTCTATGAACCATTGTGGGTGCGTGGCAAGCGACAGCGGCAGGACAACGTACCTGCTTCCCTTCATCCCGGCAAGCGTCCTTGCAGCAACTAGGTCGAGCTGGAGCGTTTTTGCCTTGCCGCCCTTTGCGCGTACCTTTGCTATCGCAATTTTCTGCTTTTTTGCTCCTGTCTTTTCAGCCAGCGACCTCGCAAGCTTGGCGTTTCTGCAAAGGTCATCTTCGTCGCTGTACAGGAGCAATGGTTCTGGCAAAGAAAACCCCGCCCTGCAGGCCGCGACGCAGGAGGCAAGCGACAGAGGGCCTGTCAGCGTGCACGACGCCATCCCAAGCGAGCCGGCGAGCGCTCCGCCTGCACCCTCGTACTCCCTGAGGGCTACAAATGCCCTCCTTCCCTTGCCCACGTACGCTGCTATTGTTTTTGCTCCTGCTTCGTCCTCGCTTCTTGCAGGGCTTGAAACGCCGGCAAGCTCTGCGGCAAGCGCGCCAGTGGCTGCAAACTCTAAATCTCTCGCGGCAAAGTCACGGGCTTGGGTGAGGCTGACCTTAACGAAAAAGCTCTGGCCCTGCAGGACGGTCCGCTTGCCTGCCTGTACTATTGCCTTTAATATCGGGGAAAACTGACTTTCGCATTCTATTGCTACAGACGCCTTTGCGACGCCAAACATGCCTGCGATTTCTTGGACACGCGTAGTCTCTAGCACGACGAGGCCGTCTTGTGCCCTTGCAGCGCCAAATATTTGCAGCGCCCCTGCAAGCTCTTTTGCGCTTGTCATTGGCGAGGGGTGGACTAGTACGAGCAACGGCAAGAAGAGCTATCTAACAGGTAATTAATGATGATGTCGTAAAAGAAAGATAAAAAGGGCGTAAAGCCCTGAGTTTGTTTTTTTACCAGTGGTGCTTTTCGTCCGGAATCAGGCCGATCTGCTCACGTTCAAAGTACCTTTCCAATTCCTGAGCCCACTTTTCCTTTGCAGAGCCACCGCCAAGACCCTTCCTTCTGAGCCAGAAGGCGATCACGCCAAGCAGGAACACTGCAAACAGCATGGTTCCGAAGATGTAGACCATGACGTCATAGAACAGCGGGTCGTAGTTCGGACCGATCTGCCCAAGTAGACTTCCGAGACTTCCTAAGAAGTTCATTAGCATAGTCCAGAGAGTACAATGATATATACATTTTGGTTGCCGTGAAAACCTTTGCAAAACAAAGAGAAGAGACTTGTGTGAAAAGAGCTTTTAGTTAGAATAGTAGGATGAAGATAAAAATAAACAAAAAGAGAGGAGGTAAGGGACGTTTAGCTTGGAGGTGTTGCGCCTCTTCCCTTGAAGAAGAACGCTGCAGCTACTCCGCCAAAGATTGCGGCCAGGACGCCGATGTATACCCAGGTCTCGTTTCCTGAGAAGTAGTTAGTTCCTGAACCCTTGTCCTTATTGTTTACGTTGTCCTGTACTGCTATGATCTTTCTCTTTGCGAGAATTGCGTTCTCGGTGCACTCGGACTTGTCGATGCCAAGAGTCTGGCATTCTTGAAGCTGTGCTGGGGTTGCACCTGCCACCGGGCTGCCACCGACACCATACTGGGCGTGGGCAACCGGCAACACCGATACAGCCGTTGCAGAGAAGAGTACAGCCAATACAGATAGAGCCACTACGATTGGCTTGTTCATACTATCCTACCCATTAGAATTCGAATATTTAACCTTTATGAGCCGACCGGTGAACGGCGTCATGCAAGCCGATTTTCGTTTTTTGCGCTCAAAAACGTGCAAGTAACATTTAAGAAACGCATGGCAGAAGCTGTAAACAACATGGCACGAATTCACGTTCA